>CAKTKB010000208.1 GCA_934569195.1 uncultured Oscillospiraceae bacterium | reverse complement strand
GATGCTGTGGATCACCACAGGCGGCGTGTAGAAGGCGGTCAGCGTGGATTCCCGCGCCGCGGCATATTCCTCCTCAGACAACAGACTTTTCAGTCCCTCATAATTGCTGTGCCTTGGGTCAAAGCAGTCCGCCAGACCGCCCCAGCCCACATATTTGGCCAGCACCTCCTGCTCCTCCGGCGTAGCAGGGCGGTTCTCCGCCTCTAATTGCTTTAAGATCCGGATGGCCGCCACATTGTTGGCATAGCGCTGGCTGGGCGGCGCTGCGCCCAGGGCATCGTCGGTGATATGATAGTTGATGCCGCCCGCGGACAGCGGAGGATCTGCTTCCAGCCGTTCTTTTTTTCTCGGTAAGGTAAACGCAGGCGGCATAGCCGCCTGCGTTTGTTCCTTTTGCGCCTCCTGCTGACGCTCCTGCGGCAGCGGAGGTGCTTCTACCTGCGTCGGTTTCTCTATGGATTTCGCTTCTTCGGCGGGAGTTATGGGGATCGCTTCCTGCTCCGCTTGCTGTAATGTATGGTCGTGCCGGTGGTTGAACAGGCTGAACGTGCCGTTGACATATTCGGAAAGCTGCTCCTTTGCCCGCTGACAGGAATCATAGTGCCGATTGCCCTCGTCCATGCCATCCAAATAGGCAGTCAGGGCTTCCAGCATTTCCGCCGCCTTCGCCTGATCCGCCAACTGTTCCTCAATGACAGGAACGGCGTCATAGTAGTCCGCGCCCTTGGGGTACGGCTTCGGCACATTGTCCGGTGCATCCGAAAAGCCGAAATACACTGACCGTGCCAACCGTCGCCGTTCATACTGCGGAATCTCCGCAATGGCGTCCTCGCCGGGGAAGCGCCTCTGCGCGATGAGCCTTTCATACTCCTTGACCACATGGGGGATGGTCAGATTGACTTCGCCGTACCGTTTGCGGGCATATTCCCGCTGATAGGTCAATCCCTTATAGGTTTTCGTATGGTCATATCCGTCGCACCCGCCGCCGCTGTACTCACCAAAGCACTTTTTGATGAATTTCTGCTGCTCCTCTTTTGTGTGAGAATAGCAGAAAAAAGAGTACACATCCAAACGGCTGTCCACAGACTCAGCAAGGAAGAACTGGTCGATCTCATCCTGCGAGATGAACATTTTACACCGGCGCAGGAAATCCGGCTGCGCGGCGAAGTGACGCTCCGGATAATCCAGTCCATCCAGCACTGTCCCGATTCGGTGGGTGCAATACTCCGACAGCCGAAAGCGCATGATGCTGCGGTCCTGCTCGTATGCGCGGAGAAAATCGTGGTATTCCTCTGCCAGTACCGCAAGGCCGCCTTCGCTCTTGGCAAAGGCGGCCACATCGTCTGCCAGCTCCGGGTAACTTTTGTGCTGGTCGTGGATGGCCAGTGTCTGCGCGCACAGTCCCTTGCTCCTGCCTTCCTCAGCCAACTCACGGACGGTCAGCATCAGCTCCTCGGCCATCTCCAACAGGGTATGCTCCCGCGCCTGTTCCAGCTCTGCCG
>CAKTKB010000207.1 GCA_934569195.1 uncultured Oscillospiraceae bacterium | reverse complement strand
CTGCTGCGGTGTCGGCGTGACGCGCAGCGCGGCGAAGCCCGCTGATTTCTTTTTTCGGCAGGTATTGCAGGACGCGGCGCGGAGCGCCGCTGTCCTGGCAAGCATAGCATTTGGCCGTCCAAATGCGCTTGTTAAGGGGCAAGCCCCCTAAGACCCCTATGTAGGAGGAGAAAGCATTGAGAAAACGTGCGATTAAGATTTCGGTTCGATTGAACGAGCAGGAGCATGAGCATCTGAAAAAGCAGGCTATGATTGCAGGACGGCCAATAGAGCCGTTCATCCGTGCGCTCATCACAGGCGTTGAATTGCGCCCTCGTCCGCCCGATGAACTGACGGAGCTGCTGCGGCAGTTATCCGGTATGGCTGTGAACATCAACCAAATCGCCAAGGTCGCCAATGCCAGCGGCTTTGTCCGCATGGAGGATATAGCGCAGATCAAGGCGATGCAAGGGATGCTCTGGCAGGCGGTGAAAGAACTCTGATATGGCCATCACGAAGATCATCGCCATCCGCGACCGACTGGATAAGCGGGTAAACTATGCCGTCAACGGCGAAAAGACCACACTGGACGCAGGTATTACTTACGCCACGAATCCAGAGAAAACGGAGCAGTATTTCTTTACGTCGGCTCTTAACTGCGAAAGCTGTGAAACAGCCTATGCCGAGATGCAGGCTACGAAGCAGCGGTTCGGTAAACTGGGCGGCGTGGTGGGGTATCACTTCATCCAGTCCTTTGCCCCCGGTGAGGTGACGCCGGAGCAGGCTCACGCCATTGGCGTGGAGTTTGCCCGGCGTTTATTTGGCGACCGCTATGAGGTGGTCATCGGAACACATTTAGATAAGGCGCACCTGCACAATCATGTGGTGGTGAACTCCGTGTCATTCGTGGACGGTAAAAAATACCACAGTAGCCCCGGCAGCTATTATTTTGAAGTGCGAAGCACATCCGACACCCTGTGCAGGGAGAATGACCTGTCCACTATCGCGCCGCAGGGCAGAGGAAAACACTACGCCGAATGGAAAGCGGAGCAGAAAGGTAAGCCCACCATCCGCAGCATCGTTCGTGCCGATATTGACCGCATCATCGGAGAAGCATACACATACGAGACGTTTCTGATGCTCCTGCGGCGGGAGGGGTATGTGGTACAGAACCGACCTGACCGCAAATATGTGACCGTGCTGCCGCCGGGCGGCAAGCGGGCGATCCGGCTGGATAGTCTGGGCACCGGGTACACAGAACAGGACATCCGCAGGCGGCTGAACGCCCAGCGCGAAGGCAGCACACTGACGACACATACCTTTACGCATACGGGCAGGCGGTATCGCATCAAAGGCAGGCGTCCCACAGGGACACAAAGGAGGATAAAAGGGTTTCAGGCACTCTATCTCAGATACCTGTATTTGCTGCGCGGGACACGCCGGAAGAAGCACTTCCGGCGCGTCCCT
Organism: uncultured Oscillospiraceae bacterium; assembly: GCA_934569195.1. GTDB lineage: Bacteria > Bacillota > Clostridia > Oscillospirales > Oscillospiraceae > Faecousia. The sequence goes on along the minus strand of CAKTKB010000207.1, from coordinate 59 downwards.
TTTTCCGTGCGGCAGGAGGTCGTCCGACTGGAACGCTATGACCGGCAGTTTCGGTATCT
>CAKTKB010000206.1 GCA_934569195.1 uncultured Oscillospiraceae bacterium | reverse complement strand
GCTGGAGCAGGCTGGCGTTGCCGACAAGACCTGCATCGTCCTGACCAACGACCACTACCCCTACGGCCTGACCGAAGCGGAGTACAACGAGCTGGCAGGGCAGATGCTGGACACCACCTTTGAGAAGTACCGCAACAGCTTCATCTGCTATGTTCCCGGTCTTTCGGAGAACATCGTGGTGGATGAATACTGCTCCACGGCGGATATTCTGCCGACGCTGCTGAATCTCTTCGGTGTGGACTACGATTCCCGCCTGTTGGCGGGCACCGATGTGCTTTCCAGCGGCATCCATGCGGCGGTGCTGTCGGACAAGTCCTTTCTGACGAAGACCTTCCGTTATGACGCCGGCACGGAAACGGTGATTCCCGCCGATGAAAGCATCGCCGTCTCCGATGAGCTGGTGGAAGCCTACCGGCTCTATGTGGACAGCCGGTTTCAGCTCTCCGGCAACATCCTCAACAGCGATTACTACGCCCATGTCTTCGCCAAAGCGTCCAGCGGCGGGAGCCTTGAGGATACGGTGGTATTCACGGACATCAAGAGCATCTTCAATCAGGCCAGCGTCCTCTATATGTACCGCAACGGCTATGTGGACCCGGAAACGCCGGACACCTTCGGCGGCAAGGCCGCGGCAAGACTGGGCGAGTTTGTCGATGTGCTCTACCGCATCGCGGGCCGTCCGGAAACGGACAACACCGCCCTGCCGCCCGACTATGAAACCGAGGAATTCAACGCGGCCCATCCCTATTACGACGCCGTGTGCTGGGCCTATCAGACAGGGCTGCTCCGGCAGAATGACCCCAATACCGAATACGACGACAAGGTGGACTATCAGACTGCATGCGTACTGATCTTCCGCTACGCGGCCATGGCAGGTGTTGGTACCAGTGTGGATCAGATGCAGCTCCGGCAGATCCTTCAGGATGCCCCCGATCTCAACAGAGAAACAGTCACAGCCATGCTCTGGTGCGACGCAAAGGATATCACCACTCGGGACAGCGACCTTGACGAGCTGCTGGCGTCCTGCGACACCCGCATCAGCCGCTATCAGATGACGTCATTCCTGTTCTATCTCTGCACTTATGAGCTGGATATGGGCAGCTGAGCATATCACGGTGAAAGTGGGCGGCGGTTATTGCAGCCTTTCAACCGGAAACCTGAAAGCATTTCACTTTCAGGTTTCCGGAAAATGTGTAGGAATGATGCCGCTATTTATGGTATAATTGTCCTGTAAAATCATTTGTACGACATCATTCACCGTCAGCAGGCCAGGCGAAACACACAGGAGGGAGCATCATGGGCTGTACCACCGCACCGGATGAAAAGACGCTTGCGCCTGCATGGGCGCCGCGCAAAGATCGCACCTATGAACTTGTCTCAAAAGTCGCCTATTTGATCGGTGTTCCTCTTCGCATTTTTGAAAATGAGCATGAGCCGCCGAAGCTGGAACTATACGATCGGCTGGAACGGGATAAAAACGCACGTATCATCCGGAATCTCTGTATCATCCG
>CAKTKB010000205.1 GCA_934569195.1 uncultured Oscillospiraceae bacterium | reverse complement strand
AAAAGCCGCGAGGTCGTGTCCTTCAGCGGGATTTCCCGATACCGGGCGTTCAGCTCCCGGCGTGTGTATTCCTCCGGGAACTCGATGTATTGTTCCTTATTCATATCTTTCTTCCCTCAGCATCATCAGTTTTGGATCTTGAGTTCTATCAGAACCACTTCCGGTCGGTTATTGAACCGAACCGGAATAATACTGTTTCCAATGCCGCGGCTTACAATCATGTTCGTGTTTCCCTCGGAATATAAACCGGCGTCATACTTGGGGAACAACCCCTGATTCGGTGCAACCAGCCCGCCGATCAGGGGCAGCCGGAATTGACCGCCATGTGCGTGTCCGGTGAGAACCAGATCTATGTCATGATCAACATAGGTATCAAACAGCTCCGGTCTGTGGGAAAGCAGAAGCGTAAAACCGGGTTCTTCCGCGACAAGCTCCGAAAGCTTCTGGTCGATTACCGCAGCGTCACCGGACAAATAGTCCGCGCTGAAGCTGGGGTCGTTCACGCCTATGACAGTAATGCTCTCTCCTGAAACTTCGACCTTTACCTGCGCATCGTCCAGGACAGTTACCCCGGCAGCCGCCAGGCCGGCTTTCAATTCCTGATACTCCGAAACCCTTGCTTCGTGATTGCCGGAGACATAGTAGCAAGGTGCGATCTGCACTGCTTCTTTGGCAAATGCCAAAGCGACCGCAAGATCAGTTCTGCGTGAGTCGATCAGATCTCCGGTTATCGCGATCATATCCGGCTCCGCTTCCCGCAGCATCTCCAAAAGACGCTGATTTCCGGCACCGAACTCTGCATTGTGCAGATCGGAAACCTGTGCGATGCGATAACCGTCAAATGCGTCCGGCAGCTCACGACTGTGGATGGTGTATGTGTTCAGTTCCAGCGCTGTGTTTCCCCATGCAGTCCAAAGGAGCAGAATGAGGATCATACCGGCGAGAACACAGAGTATTTTCTTTTTTCGAGTCATTTGCTTAAACATATAATTTGTCCCGTACTTTCTTCGCGCACCCAAGTGGGGAGGGGCTTGCGATTTTCAAAAGCTGAATGGAGTTGCTTTCGCCCATGGGGCTCCCAGCTCATAGCAGTATATTCAGTCTACCATGAAAGGAAAGTTTTTTCTATCCAAAACAATGAATTTCCCCGCAGTGATGCAGGTGTTATAGAGAAATTATCTTCTTTACACATTATTTTCTTGATGGTCAGGCTTGAATATGGTATTATAAAAGCACAATCGCAAGCGAGGTTATAAGGAGGTGGTGATTTGCCGAAAGGTAAATTGTTAGACGGTCTGGCAACGCGGCCAAAGGTGCTGCGGGCTGCAGTTGCGCTGTTTCTGGAGAAGGGTTATGCCAAAACCACGACCGGAGAGATCGCCAAGGCGGCAGGGATCGGGCAAAGTTCTTTCTTCCATGTCTTTCCCAGCAAGGAGGCGCTGCTGCTGGAGCTGGTACAGCGGATGTTCAGCGGGCAGTTTGATTTGGCGGGAGAACACAGCGATACAGACG
>CAKTKB010000204.1 GCA_934569195.1 uncultured Oscillospiraceae bacterium | reverse complement strand
CGTCAGCGGCGTCGGCTCCGCCGCCTGCGGCCCGGCGCTTTTAGAACCATACCGGCTTTCGGAAAAGCAGATTCGGTTCCAATTCCGATTGAGAAAGAAATCCTGCTGAAAGGATCAGCTGAATTTTTAGGAGAATACCATGAAAATATCGACAGAGATTGGCTCTGCGTCGGCGCTGGTCGGCGAGGAAAAAGCGGTCGAATTGGTAGCGAAGGCGGGCTTTGACGGCTGGGATTTTTCCATGTTTCAGATGTTTCACTATGATTGGGCAGAGAAGCGGATCTGCCCCAGCGATCATCCTTTGGCAGAGCCAAACGATCTGACCTTTGCCAGACGGCTGAAGCAGATCGGTCTGGACAACGGCATTGTTTGCAACCAGTCTCATGCACCGTTTCCATCCGTCTGGCCCGAAGCCCGGAACAGCCTGCTGCGGGCGATTGCGTGTACCGCCGAAGCAGGCGGTCAGATCTGTGTGATTCATCCCGGCAATGACTGTACCCCCGAAGAAAACGCGGAGATGTTTGAAACGCTGCTGCCCTTCGCAAAAGCGCACGGCGTGAAAATTGCCATGGAAAATATGTGGAACTGGGACAATGGCAAAGAGCAGGCCACCCCTGCCGCGTGCTCCGACCCTGCAAGCTTCCTGGCACACTTGAACGCGGTTCATGATGACAGCCTTGTAGCCTGCCTGGATATCGGTCACGCAGAAATGCGGGGACTTGGAACCTCTGCCGTGGAGATGATCCATGCCTTGGGGCCTCATTTGCAGGCGCTCCATGTCCATGACAATGACCGCTGGCATGACAGTCACCATATTCCCTGTTCCATGGAGATCGACTTTGCCGTAATCCTCCGGACCCTTCGGGAAGCAGGTTATCACGGCTGGCTCACGCTGGAGGCGGACGCCTATCTGAAAACGTACCGTGGTACGGCAGCGGAAGGTGTCCGGCAGTTGGCCATTGCCGCAAGGCGTCTTGCAGAACTGTTTGATGCGCCTGATTTATAAAGATTAAGCCTGATTGTGAACCTGACACGTCCTACCGGTTGATCTCCGGTAGGACGCTTCAGATTCTTCGGCATCCAAGCAAGCATTTCCAATACGATCTGAGAAATGCCAGTGTAGAGGGGGGACGGATCGGTGACCGCTCCACATGAAGTAAAACACGCAAACACAGGGAGCAAGTATCCCAGTGTTTGCGTGTTTTTTCTGCTTTTCCCTTATGCTGTTCAATTCAGCAGCCAAACGCCCGCATTGAGATACCCGGCGAAGGTTAGGCGGCGTTGATCCTGATACTTTTATAACATCAAACAACAAACTCAGCGAACAGCTCCGCAGGCTGAAACAGGAAAAAGCAAGGCTTCTCGACACCGACAGCGACGATCTGGCAGACCGCACCCGCGATCTCATGGACGCGCTGGAGGACGGGCCGGACTTCCTCGATGGCTTTGATGCGGAGCTGTTCGATGCGCTTGTTGAAAAAATCATCGTAGACAGCAATGAGCGCCTGCGGTTCCGGCTG
>CAKTKB010000203.1 GCA_934569195.1 uncultured Oscillospiraceae bacterium | reverse complement strand
CCTATGCACCTGTCGGCTCCGGGCTGCCCACCGCGAAAATCGATGAGGTTGTCGGCGTAGTAAAGGCTTATTCCTCCTGCGTGGGCGAAGGTCCCTTTGTGTGCGAGATGTTTGGCGACAAGGGCCAGAAGCTCCGTGACGCCGGTGCGGAATACGGTGCCAAGACCGGCCGCCCCCGCCGTGTCGGCCCCATTGATCTGGTGGCTACCCGCTATGGCGTTGAAGTGCAGGGCGCGACCAATATTGCCCTGACAAAGCTGGATGTTCTCAGCTATCTTGACAAGATTCCCGTCTGCGCCCACTACGAGCTGGACGGAAAACAGACCGATGAGTTCCCGTTCCCCGTCTGCCTGCAGGACGCAAAGCCGGTCATTGAGTATGTCCCCGGCTGGAAGTGCGATATTTCCAAGGCACGGACTTGGGAGGAGCTGCCGGAGGCTGCCCGCAATTACGTTGAGTACGTAAAATTTTGACTGTCAGAAAGGCGTTTTTATGAGTAAGGACATTTACGAATCCCCCCTATCCTCCCGGTACGCCTCCCAATATATGCTGCATCTGTTTTCTCCGGATATGCGTTTTCAGACATGGCGGAAGCTGTGGGTAGCTCTGGCCAGAGCGGAGCATGAGCTCGGTCTGCCGGTTTCCGCAGAGCAGGTCGCGGAGCTGGAGGCACACATCAGCGATATTGATTACGCCGTGGCGGAGCAGAGAGAAAAAGAGGTCCGCCATGATGTCATGGCTCATGTCTACGCCTACGGAAAGGCTGCGCCCTCCGCTGCCGGCATCATTCACCTTGGCGCTACCAGCTGCTATGTAACGGATAACGCCGATTTGATTCTCTATCGGGACGGCCTGAAGTATCTGCGGGGACAGATTTTGTCCGTGCTGGTGAATCTGTCCGCGTTCGCCAAGGAGTACGCGGCCACGCCCACTCTCGGCTACACGCATTATCAGCCCGCGCAGCCGGTAACAGTGGGAAAACGCGCTGCGCTCTGGATGCAGGATTTTCTCTCCGACTTGGAGGAGCTGGACCATGTGCTTGCCACCATGCGTTTCTTGGGCTGCCGTGGCACCACCGGCACAGAGGCCAGCTTTATGGACCTTTTTGACGGGGATGAGCAGAAAATTGATGAGATGAATCGCAGAATTGCGGCGGAGTTCGGCTTTGAAAAATGCTTTTTCGTCTGCGGACAGACCTATCCCCGCAAGGCTGACAGCCGGATTTTGAACGTTTTGTCCTCTATTGCTCAGAGTGCCTATCGCATGGCAAACGATATCCGCCTTTTGCAGCATGACCGGCAGGTGGAAGAACCGTTTGAAAAGAATCAGATTGGTTCCTCCGCCATGCCTTACAAGCGCAACCCCATGCGCTGTGAGCGTATCTGCTCTTTGAGCCGTTATCTGATGGCCGATGCCGCCAACGCGCCGATGACTGCCTCCGTGCAATGGCTGGAGCGGACACTGGATGATTCGGCCAATCGTCGCATTTCCATGCCGGAGGGCTTTCTCTGTGCCGACGCCGTGCTGCGGCTG
>CAKTKB010000202.1 GCA_934569195.1 uncultured Oscillospiraceae bacterium | reverse complement strand
CTTCAGGCCTTCCGCAGCGCCGTCCAGCGTCACGGAGCGGCCGATAATCACCAGCAGCATGACAAACAGCGCGGGCATACCCACTTTATTGAACTTTTCAATGCCGCCGGAAACGCCGCCGCGGACCACCAGCACGTTCAGCAGGACAAAAATCAGGGTAAAGATGATGCAGCCGAAGGGATTGGTGATCATGGCGGTAAAGGAATCCGCACCGGTCATGGCGGACTTGGAGTAAACGCCCATGGCCAGTTCGGAAAAGTTCAGGAACATATACTGCATGCAGTAGGCGCCCAGCACGCAATAGAACATCAGGATCAGCAGGGGGGAGATGACGCCCAGCATACCTACCCATTTGAAACGGCGGCTGGCGGCATTGTACGCACCGATGATGCCCTTGCCGGTTTTGCGGCCCAGAGCCAGTTCGGAATTCATAATAATGAAGCCGACAAATATTGCCAGGAGCAGATAGACCAGCAAAAAGGCAAAGCCGCCCTTTTGACCCATTTTATAGGGGAAACCCCAAATGTTTCCCAGACCGACAGCGGAGCCGATGGCGGCCATCAGAAAGCCGAATTTGCTTCCCCATTGCGCACGGGAGGATCGATTTTCCTGCATGTGTTTTCTTTCTCCTTTTCTTTTTTATAACACTTCAACACACAAAAACAGTAAAGCATAAAAGCAACTATATATTAGAATACACAATTTGCAGCATTTAGTAAAGGAAAAAAAGCGAAAAATGCGAAAAAGATTCGAAATCTTTACAAAATCTAAAGGTACAGCATAGGAAAGGCAGAAGGTGGGCAACCCGTGATCGCGGGAAGCGCAGGGCGGCTTGACAGGAGTAAGGCGACCTTCTACAATGAAAATCGAATCGGGGGTGACAAGTCGGTCCGCGGCGGATCCCCTTCTGGTTGGGAGCGTTGCGCGCTGCGGGAAAAGCGCTTACAGAACAAAATTTTGGATATGACCGTGGGTCAGGTATTGCTCATGACGCTGCGTCGTGTGCTATCATGACCGGCGGAGGAGGTGAAAACGATGTCCCAATACACCACAGGAGAGATGGCAAAGCTCTGCGGCGTGACGGTGCGGACCGTGCAATATTACGATTCCCGCAATATTCTGGTACCCAGCCAGCTGTCAGAAGGCGGCCGCCGTCTGTACTCGGAACAGGATCTGCGGCGCTTGAAGATCATTTGCTTTCTGCGGGAGGCGGGGATCTCCATCAACAGCATCCGCCAGCTGATGGAGGAAGAGGATCCCGGCAGCGTGATCTCCGTGCTGCTCCAGCAGCAGGGGGAACTTCTCCGTCAGGAGATCGGTCAGCGGCAGGTACAGCTGGAAACGCTGGAGGGGATCGGACGGGAACTGAAGCGTATGGAGAACTTTTCTGTGGAATCCATTGGGGACATCGCCTATATTATGGAAAGCAGAAAACAGCTGCGGCGGGTGCATACTGTAATGCTTGCGACAGGAATACCCCGTTGTGTCATGGAATGGGGGGCGCTGCTCCTGTGGATCAGCACCGGTATCTGGTGG
>CAKTKB010000201.1 GCA_934569195.1 uncultured Oscillospiraceae bacterium | reverse complement strand
ATGCTGGGCATGGCAAGGAAAGCGGCGGGGATCAAGGGACACTCCGCCGTGCGTACCGCAGTCCTGCGTGTTCTGGCTTTGCTCCTTGCTGGATTTGGTATGTATGCCTTTTGGAAAAATCAGATTGCCGACTACCTCTTTTTGAAAAGCCAATTTGTGTTTTTCGACTTCTCCCAGCCGCCCGCACAGTTCTTTGCGGAGTACCTTGCCATGATGATCCTGTTTGCCGCAGTGAGCTACTACTTGGGCCGCGCACTTCAAAAATCAAAGAAAAAGGAGGGAAACCCATGAAACGCATTTTTACATCGCTGCTTGCATTGACCTTGACGGTTTCTCTGGCGGCCTGCGGGGCAGCGCCCGCCGAGGAGCCGGACGGCTCCCAATATAACTTGGTGCTTCAACCATCTGTCAGCGGCGGCCAAAGCGAGGCAGATACCTCAAATGACATCGCCCCCGCCGAGGATCAGGTGAATGAATCGGCTGACAAGGACGCAAACGCACCTGCTTCTGATGGACAGGCTGCACCGTCTGCTAAGCCTGCACAATCCGCCCAAAAGCCAACGACTGCCCCTGCACAGAATACAACGCCATCCGAGCCAGAAGCAAAAAGCGGCGCAAAAATTCTGATTGCCTACTTTACTTGGGCCGACAACACCGTTGTAGAGGATCGGCAGGCTGCGATCGACAGCGCCCTGAAGCATTATGACGCCATGGTACAATGATGTAGATGCCGTATCCTCCGCCAGCGTGGTCGCGCCGGGAAATGCCGCGCAGTTGGCTTCATTTATCCAGCAGGAAGTGGGCGGCGACCTGTTCTCCATTGTTGTCAGCGACAAATACCCCAGCGATTATGATGAATGTATGGATCGTGCCGCCGATGAAAAAGCGGAAAACGCCCGCCCTGCGCTTTCTACCCATGTGAGCAGCATGGATGATTATGACATTGTATTTCTCGGTTTTCCGAACTGGTGGTACACGCTGCCAATGCCCGTTCTGAGCTTCGTGGACGAGTATGATTGGAGCGGCAAAACGGTGATTCCATTTGTGACACACGGAACTGGCGGCCTTTCCGCAACCGTTCGTGACCTGACTGCCGCGCTGCCCAGTGATACGACTGTTCTGGATGCAATCGGCGTTTACCGCCCGGATGTTCCAAGTGCGCAAGAACAAATTCAGGCATGGATCGCAGGGCTAGATTTGGAGGTGTCATAGATGAAAAAATTTATCCTACTGGTGTTACTGTGTCTGTGGATGATTGCTTTAGTCGCTTGTAGCTTCGTGCAAAATTCGCCAGATGAAGTAATCCCATCTGCTGAGTTTGAGCCTGTATGACCCTCAGACGAACCAAAAGAAGAACCGCAAACCGCTCAGACGGAGCCTGTTCTCTCGGAAACAGTGGTGCAGCCAGGAGAACAGGAATCAATGGACTTCACTACCGCACAGCCAAATGATGTGCCGGAAGAATTGGAACAGGAGGAACAGCCTATGGATACCGCCAAACGCATCCGTTTCCTTGTGGGCGAAGATGAGATCGTTGTGCGGCTGGAGGATAACCCCGCCGCTGAGTCCCTCTATGCGATGCTGCCCATGGAATTGAACTTTGAGGACTATAA
>CAKTKB010000200.1 GCA_934569195.1 uncultured Oscillospiraceae bacterium | reverse complement strand
GCCGTCCAGCTGATCGAGCAAAAAAACACCCTCGGCCTTTCCAGCCTGAAATACATGGCGGAGCAGGTCGAGGGTTCCTTTACGTTTACGGTATTGGATGAAAGGGAAAATCTGTACTTCGTGAAGGGGGACAGTCCCATGTGCCTGTACTACTATCCCCGCTGCGGCGTGTATCTGTATGCGTCCACGGAGGCAATTCTGAACCGGGCACTGGGACGTTTGAATCTGCCGATTGGCAAGCCGGAGCGGATCATGCTGGACTGCGGGGACATTCTGAAGCTCACGCACTCCGGGCGGCGGGAGATGGCGTCCTTTGATGCCTCCAGTTTCCTGAATCCGTGGGACAACTGTTCCCGGTGGCCTGTACAGACCGGAAGGGCGAAACATAAACGTTCCGAAGAGCAGGCGTATCTGGAGGAGCTAAAAAGCGTTGCTGCCTGCTACGGCTATTCTCCAGCCTCTGTTGACAGGCTGCTGGATTCCGGCTTTTCTACCGATGAAATCGAAGAATTCTTATATGAAGGGGCAATGTATGTATGAGTGTTTACGAAATTGACGCCAAGGTAAAAGAACTGCGGGAGCTTCGCAATATGGAAGCTGAGGTGAAATCCGCTATCACCGCCATTGAGGATTCCCTGAAAGCGGAGATGCTGGCAAAGAATACGGAGGTTCTGGCTGGCAAGGATTACCTGATTACATGGAAAACCATCATTACCAACCGCTTTGACAGCGCGGCCTTCAAGCTGACCCACGCAGACCTGTTTGCACAGTTCAGCCGCAGCACAACCACGCGGCGGTTTGTGATCGCGTAAGGGGGAGCGTCCATGCAGATAGTGATTGTGGAACCCCAGAAGAAACCAATGGTGCAGAACATTGATAATGGCCTCGAAGCCATGCAGAAAATCGTAGGCGGAACCATTCAGGCCATCTATCCTTTTGACGAGCCGATTGCGCTGATCTGCAACGATGAAGGCAAGTTTTTGAATCTGCCGCTGAACCGGGCCTTGCGGGACAATGCCGGATGTGTCTACGATATTGTGGCGGGGACGTTCTTCCTCTGCGCGGCCCCTACTGACAAAGACAACTTCGCAAGTCTGACGGAAGAACAGGTACAGACCTGCCTGAAACGCTTTGCCGTTCCGGAGCAGTTCGTTAAGGTTGGTGACGCGGTGTTCGTTCTTCCGGCTCTGTAAAATGTAGCGTTAGGGCGTACCCTAACGGCACAGCAAAAAAGAGTCCCATTAGGGTTGCTTTCCGCATTTTGGGACGTACCGTCTGCGGAGAGAACTCTAATGGGACTTTTGCTTATTGCTGAGTGTTTTTATTTTACAGGTGCTTCATACAGCAGCACCTCGTCATCTCGGATGGAATCCAAAAAGCGTTGGTCAAGACTGGTGGTAGGCACCAAGTCCACGGAGCACCCAAGGGAATCCTCCAAGTCAAGGAGCAGTCCCGCCAGCTGAAAGCCCTTGATGCTGCCCTTATCAATACGCAGGTCAATATCGCTTAAATCGGTCATGTCGCCGCAGGCATAGGAGCCAAAGAGATAGACACGCTTTGCACCGTACTGCGCCGCCAGCTTGGATACGATCTCCCTGATTTCATCCAGCGTGTAGGCTTTCACAGA
>CAKTKB010000199.1 GCA_934569195.1 uncultured Oscillospiraceae bacterium | reverse complement strand
CTTGCTTTGATTATATCCGCTGCTTCTCCGCAGAGATGTGCCTGCCCTCATCTGTTTTTTGCAGGTTTTCACCTGTTTATATTTAGAATACCAGAATTCCGCACAGGACCGGCGGCCCTGTGCGGAATTCATATACGGAACTAGTTACACGCCAATACGGAGGACCTCATGCATATACTTGATGCTCCTGCGCATGGCGTCCAGTTCTTCCTTCCGGCCATCCTCCAGAGAATAGCCGCTGAGGGGCAGTTCGATCTCCAGGTCGATGGTATCCAGTTCCTCCGGGGCCTTTTCCCGCAGGATCTTCATGACTTCCACCACATCCACGTCACCATCGCCGATGGCGCAGCCAAGAGAATGGGTACCGTCGGGATCGGCAAAGACCCGGTTATCGCAGAAATGGACACAGTAGCTGTACGGGGCCATCTTGTCCACGCAGTCCTTGATCCCCTCGGCCAGCATCAGAGAGTTGATGGTGTCGCAGCAGGCACCGATCAGGGGATGGTTCAACTGCTGCACCATCCAGATCACCTCGTCAGCAAACAGGTCGCAATGGTTCTCAATGGCAATTTTCAGCCCGTATTTTTCGATGGTGGGGATATTCCTCTTGAAATCCATCACGATTTTTGCCATCTGCTCCATGGCCTCCGGGCACATGCAGGAATGGGAAATGGGATGGGGATGCTCCACATCCGTGCTGTATTTCACCAGCTTGCAGCCAAGCTTGTGGGCGATCTCCAGAGAATCTGCAATGGTGCAGTTGACCCGGGGATCCGAGGGGGCGTTGAAGGAAATGTTCAGTTCCAGATCCAGTCCCAGGCGCTCCGCCTTCTCCCTGACGGCTGCCAGGTGCACGTCGGACAAGTCGTCATCCAGGTCAACCAGCGTCATGTGGATGACCTGAATCCCCTCTTCCACGCACAGGTCCATCAGCTTGTCCAGATTGACAACCTTCTCAAAGGCAAAGGTCTTGCCCTCGCTTTGGAAGCCCCAGCTTTCACCAAGGCCGCTGAGGTGCAGCGTATAGGTATGCATGCCCAGTTTGAACTTTCGGTCGGCCTGTTTTTGTGTGATCATATAAATCGTCTCCTTTTATGTTTGACATTCAATGCCCTCTCCAGACAGAGCGGCGGACGGTTTTGTGATTTACGCGCCGAAGCCCCCTGCTTGTGCCAGGTCCGGGTACTCCCGGAAAGCCTTCGGAGTCATGCCGGTAATGCTGTGGAACGCGCGGGTGAAGGTGGAATTGCTGCTGTAGCCTACCATGACGGCGATCTCCATGACGCTGAAATTCGTCTCCACCAGCAGTTCCTTGGCCCGGTTCACCCGGATGTGCCGCAGGTACAGGCTGGGGGAACAGCCAGTCTGCTGCTTGAACCAATCGTTGTAATACGTCACGTTGTACCGTTCCATCTCCGCCAGTTGGTTGACGGTGATGGGCAGGTCGTAATGCTCACCGATATAGCGGATAGACGGCGCCGCGCAGTTCTCGCACAGCTTGCTGTACAGATAGCTGTACAGATAGCGGACGGATTTGCTTCTTGCATCCTGCCGGAGTTCCGCCTGAATCAGTTCCACCAGCTGGGTGATCTGTCCCTGCATGGCAATGACTGTGGGGGATGTAAGCGCGGCCACTTCCTTGT
>CAKTKB010000198.1 GCA_934569195.1 uncultured Oscillospiraceae bacterium | reverse complement strand
AAGCGCCCCGCCATCGGCGGGGAACAGCCAACGCCGCCGTGGGCGGCGCTGGCGCAAGCATAGCGTTTGTATGACAACCGCGCTTGCTGGGGCTTACCCCAGTCCCCAATGCCGCCTGCGGGCGGAGAGTTTTGCGGCCTTGAGCCGCAGAAAGGAGCAAACAGGACGAGCAATAAAGACTACATGGTATCCGCGCGGCTCACCGCAGTGGAGCGTGAGAAGCTCCGGCAGCTCTGCGCTGTCTCTGGGCTGCCGGTCAGCGCCGTGCTGCGGGAACTCATTTCCGGCGTGACGATCCGCCAGCGCCCACCCGGAGAGCTGCATGAACTCTATCTGGAGATCAACCGCATCGGCACGAATATCAACCAGATCGCCAGAAAAACAAACGCCGGATTTGCCACGAAGGATGACATGAAAGAGCTGAAATTCCTCATGCGGACCATTGAGCAGAAAATGGCAAAGGTGGCGGATCAGTAATGGCTGTCACGAAGATCCTCGCCCGCCGCGGCGGACTCCAGCAGACCATTGCGTATGTCCTCAACGGGGATAAGACAGAAGAACAGATCCTCACGGCAGCGCAGGGCTGTCTTACATCAACAGCCTGCCATGACATGACCGCGGTCAAGCAGCGTTGGAACAAAACAGATGGTGTGCAGCTCTACCATATCATCCAGTCCTTCCGCCCCGGCGAGATCACGCCGGAACTGGCGCTGGAGATCGCGCAGGAATTTGTGCGTAAGCATCTGCTGGGGTATCAGGCTGTGATCGGCGTCCATACGGACCGTGAGCATATCCACGCCCACATCGTCTTTAACTCTGTCAACCAGCTCACCGGAGAGAAGTACCACAGCAATGCCCGAAGCTACTACCAGCAGATCCGCGGCATCTCGGACCGACTCTGCCGGGAGCACGGCTTGTCCGTCATCCTGTCAGGCGCGCCCGCCAAAGCCGTCAGCTATGTAGAGTGGCTGCGGCAGTCCAAAGGCCAGCCCACATTCCGCTCCATGCTGGAAGCGGATCTGCGGACGGCCATTCAGGACGCCAACGACCTCGGACACTTTTTCCTGCTCATGGAGCACATGGGCTATGAGATCCACCACGGCAATCGGCTGGGTTTTCGTCTGCGGGGGCAAGAACGCTTTCTGTATCCCGGCAGGCGAAATCCGCTGTTCACCGAAGACGGTATCCGCGCCGCCATTCAGGGCAACCTCGCGGAGATCGAAGCTGGCAGCCGCCCTGCGATACTCTTGCGGCCTAAATATCAGCCATATCAAAAGCATCCGAAATACACGGGTTTTCTGGCTCTTTATGTGCATTACCTCTACCTGCTGGGCAAGATCCAGCAGCGGCAGTACCCGCCCCGCATGACGCCCCATCTCCGACAGGAGATCATGCGCTTTGATCAGTACCGGGCGCAGTTCGCATTCCTGCGGGAAAACAAGATCACCACCCAGGCGGATATGGATGCCTTTCAGGCCCGCACAGAGGAATCGCTGGCCACGCTCACGAAGCAGCGCACCATCCTCAATGTGCGGAAAAAGAAACGTCTGAAATTGTATATGGCACTGGCAGATGCGGAAGCGTTGGCTCCGAGCAAAGCACTCTATGAAGAGGGCCTCACCGGCATGGAAGCGGAGTTTGAACAGTACATGGCGGC
>CAKTKB010000197.1 GCA_934569195.1 uncultured Oscillospiraceae bacterium | reverse complement strand
CATCGTCACAGAGGACGATATTCCCGTGCTGCTGAGCATGGGCAAGGAGAACCTGTACGTCTGGGAGATGACTCCCGGCATGGTCCACGAAAACGACGCGGCGGAACGGCTGCTAGCCCTGTGCGGTCAGGAGAACATGGTTCGCGGCGAGGTCAAGGAGGGCAAGATCGAGCTGAAAGCCGCCTGTGACGGATTGTTCCGGGTGGATTCCCGGCGGCTCATCGCCGTGAACTCCCTGGAGGATATCATGATCGCCACCCGGAAGGGCAATACCGCCGTGAAAAAGGGGGACAAGCTGGCGGGGATGCGGGTGATCCCCCTCGTCATTGAAGAGGAAAAGCTGCAAGCTGCCGAAGCGGCTGCCGGAGAGGAACCGCTGTTGGAGCTGCTGCCCTATGTGAAGAAAACCGCCGCTATCGTGGCCACCGGCAGTGAGGTGAAGAAGGGGCTCATTCAGGACACCTTCACCCCGGTGGTGCGTGACAAGCTGGCAGCCTACGGTATCGAGACCATCTCCATCGCCTATTCCGGCGATGGGGTGGAAAATGTGGCCAACGCCATCAGCGAAGCCCGGAAAACCAGCGCGGACCTGATCCTGTGCACCGGCGGCATGAGCGTGGACCCGGACGACAACACCCCCGGCGGCATCAGAAAGAGCGGGGCACGGATCGTCACCTACGGCGCGCCCGTGCTGCCGGGTGCCATGTTCCTGCTGGGCTATTTTGAGGACGGCACCCCCATCTGCGGTCTGCCCGGCTGTGTGATGTACGCCGGGGCCACCATTTTCGACCTGGCGCTCCCCCGGATCGCCGCAGGCGTGGAACTGACCCGCAGAGACTTCGCCGTGATGGGCGAGGGCGGGCTGTGCCTTGGCTGCAAGCCCTGTCACTGGCCCAACTGCCCCTTCGGAAAATAAAAGCGAGAGCGCCCAAGCGCGCTCCTGCTTTTCAGAACCGTTCATCTTAATTGAGTATCACGCCTTACTCTGTAAAGCCGAGATAGATTTTTCATCGAATCAGAAAGGAAGAACCAACATGAAAAAGTATTTGTCCCTGCTGCTGGCCCTGTGCCTGGCCCTGTCCCTCACCGCCTGCGGTTCCAAGACCGATAACGCCATCGATGCCGCCGCTGATTTCCAGACCCAGGACAACACCCCCGCCGAGGAGCTCGCCGGTGATCCGGTGGAGCTGATCGTGTTCGCCGCCGCCTCCATGACGGAGACCATGAACCAGCTCAAGGAAATGTACGAGCAGAACAATCCCAACGTGACCATTACATATAACTTCGACTCCTCCGGCACCCTGCTCAAGCAGATCAAGGAGGGCGCGGACTGCGACCTGTTTATCTCCGCCGCTCCCAAGCAGATGAACGCCATGGACGGCAGCCTGATCGGTGATGCCGAGAAGAATCCCGACGGGCTTGACCTCATCGTTACCGACAGCCGTGTGGATCTGCTGGAAAACAAGGTGACCCTCACCGTTCCCGCCGGCAATCCCAAAGGCATTGAGAGCTTTGACCAGCTTGCCGAGCTGCTGAAGGACGGCGATGTGATGCTGGCCATCGGCAACAGCGACGTGCCCGTGGGCCAGTACACCCTGAAGATCTTCAACTACTACGGCATCGACGAGACCGCCGTCGCAAATAAGCTGACCTACGGCAACAA
>CAKTKB010000196.1 GCA_934569195.1 uncultured Oscillospiraceae bacterium | reverse complement strand
GGCTAAGAGAGGATGAAATGTGGGGCGGGCATTGCCCGCCCGTCGACCTCTCCGGCATTTGCTTCGCAAATGCCACCTCCCCTGAAAGGGGAGGCAAGCCGCTGCGGCGGGGATTCTCCCCCAGTCTGCGCGGAGCGCAGACAGCCCCCTCTTGGTAGAGGGGGCCTTTGGGCGGAGCAGAGCCCAGCCCCTACATGCGAGGACGGGAGTGCGGAGGAAAATTGAAGGGGACGACCTCTCCGGCATTTGCTTCGCAAATGCCACCTCCCCTTTCAGGGGAGGCAAGCCGCTGCGGCGGGGATTCTCCCCCAGTCTGCGCGGAGCGCAGACAGCCACCTCTACCAAGAGGGGGCCTTTGAGGAGATAAATCAGAAATGGAAGGAGGAAGTTGGATGACATATGGACAGATGCGGGATCGGATTTTGATGCTGCTCAATCAGTATTCGATTGCGGGCGGCAAGATCAAGGTGACATACAACAACCAGGCGGATTATTTGGCGCGGGTGCCGGCGGCGGTGAACGATGCGCTGGTGTATCTGGCGACGACGGCACGGCGGCTGCGGCAGGTGCGGGAGCTGACGGAGGCGGAACGGATGGGCGCGTGGCGCGTGTTTTCGCTTCCGGAGGACTGCTGGCAGGTGTGCTCGGGCGGGGTATTCCGGCTGGGAACGGACGGAAGCGTGGAGCGGACGAACGGATTCCGGCTGCTGGGCGAGGATCGGATTGCGGCACCGGACATGGCGGGGGACGGGACGTGGATGCTGGAATATTTCCGGTATCCGGCACTGCTGCGGGCGGAGCCGGAGGATGGCGACCGGATCGACTGCCCGGCAGAGTGCTTGGGCGCGGCGGCCTGCTATGCGGCGGCGCAGCTGGCGGCGCTTGACGATGGAAACTTGCAGGCGACGCTCTACAACGAGTTTGAAAACCGGCTGTCACGACTCGGGGAACTGCCGAGCGTAAGCCGGGAGGCAATCTGCGATGTATATGGCGGCTGGGAGGCGGTGGAATGAGCTTTCGCGGCATTGCACGCTATGGTGGCGTGCGCAGTCCGTATCTGAGCCGGCCGGCAGCGAAGCGCGAGTATGTGGTCGACTATGCGCGGCTGGATGGGGGCTTGAATTTATGGGACCTCGACTACCGGATGGGGCGGAATGAGAGCCCGGAGATGGAGAATCTATGGTGGCGCGACGGTGTGCTCTGCTGCCGGGACGGGCAGAACGCCTGCGACGGCGTGGACGAGGACGGCAAAAAGGCCGGGCCGGGCGTCGGGTATGCGGCAAGCAATGGACAGTTCCACGGGATGGAGTTCTTCCACATCGGGGCGGGCATCTACTACGGAGACCCGAGTCAGGAGGACATGACGCTTACCAAGCTCTGCGAGGGGATTCCGGAGGTGCGGGGGACGTTCTTCCAGTACGACGGGGCGCTCTATTATAAGACAAAGGGCTGCTTCAAGAAGATCACGAAGGAGGAGACGTTTGCGGCGGCGGATGTGGCGGGCTATGTGCCCGTTATTGTGCTCAATGCCGACCCGGCGACGGGTTCCGGCGACCTCTATCAGCCGGAAAACCGGCTGGCCGACGGAAAGACCGTGTGGTACAACGCGAAGGAAAGTGTGAAGGAATACCATCTGCCGGTGCAGGATGTGGCGGCGGTGACGAAGGTCGAAGT
>CAKTKB010000195.1 GCA_934569195.1 uncultured Oscillospiraceae bacterium | reverse complement strand
TTTCTATTCTTTCCATATTCTATTTGATTATAGCACAAAGCCGTTTTCTCTGCAATCTTCAAACGCCCCAAATCGTGCGGCATTTTGCCGAAAAAGCAAAAAAGCGCCCTGTTGGGGTGGCTGTCTATAAAACGGAGCAAAAACATGGCAGCTGCCAGACAGGGATCGCTGACAAAAGAGAGCGGATCGCCGGGATACATATCCCCTGTTTTTGTCCTTGCCGATCGACAGGAGGGCTTACCGCACGATTCCGTGTCCTGTCATCTGGAGGGATATCCGCTCAAGGAGACGGCACAGTACGTCACCGGGGGCGAAGTCGTCAAGACCTTCAACGCTATGGCGGAGAAGATGTTCCACGGCGCGGCCACAGCCAAGGGCGCCCTCATCATCATGCCGGAGAAGGTCATCGTTTCCACTCCCGGCGCAGACAACAGAAAAGAGCTTTCAGCACAATGGGCGGGTGCAGAAATGCATCCGCTCATAAATTTTATAGTTACTTGTCCTGACGGGCGTACCCCGCTATAATGAAGAAAACAGGAGGTGCGTTCATGTATCAGAGAAAATTGGAAAAGGATATCCGCTGCCCGCTGGAATATGGCATGGAGCTCTTCGGCGGAAAGTGGAACTCCCGCATTATCTGCGTGCTGGCAGCGCTGAGAACGCTGCGGTACAGCGAGCTGCGCCGGGAGATGGGCAATATCACTGACGCAGCGCTGGCATCCACCCTGAAAGGGCTCATCGCCAACGGTATTGTGGAGCGAAAGTCCTATGCTGAAATTCCGCCCCGGGTAGAGTATTCTCTAACGGATAAGGGAACTTCGGTCGTGCCGATTTTACAGAGTATCTGTCAATGGGCCGGTGTGTTCTACAAGGATGAGGACGAAACGCCCATGATCCAGTGTCAGAGGTGCGACCATCGAGGATAATTTTATGAACGACAGCGACCATTTGCTTGCGGCTATGCCGGTGCCAAAGGCATTTTTCAAGCTGGCAGTACCGGCGGTGGCAGCGCAGCTCATCAACATTCTTTACAATCTGGTGGACAAAATGTTCATCGGGCACATCCCGGAGGTGGGAAAGCAGGCCCTGGCCGGTGTCGGCGTGACCACACCGGTGATCCTGGCCATTTCCGCCTTTGCGGCGCTGGTCAGCATGGGCGGCGCGCCGAAAGCGTCAATTTTGCTTGGCAAGGGCGAAAACGAACAGGCAGAAAAAGTTGTGGGAAGCTGCACCTGGATGCTGCTTGCGCTCTCCGTGCTTCTGACCGGCATCATGCTGGCTTTCGGGCGGCCGATCCTGCTGCTGTTTGGAGCCAGCACCGACATCATCTCCTTTGCGGCCGACTACATGAACATCTATGGTCTCGGAACAGCCTTTACCCAGCTGACGTTGGGGCTGAACGCTTTTATTACGGCGCAGGGCAAAACTCTGGTCAGTATGGGCAATGTCGCCATCGGCGCGGTGACGAATATCGTGCTGGATGCGGTATTGATCAACGGCTTTCATATGGGTGTTCAGGGGGCGGCACTGGCAACCGTCCTCTCGCAGGGCGTATCCGCCTGCTTTGTCATCCGCTATCTCTGCACGGACAAAAGCGTTCTGCGGCTTCGTCTGCGGAATATCAGCTTTGATGGAAATCTCCTCTGGCCGTGTATTCTGCTGGGAATGTCGCCTGCGCTGATGCAGCTGACGGAGAATCT
>CAKTKB010000194.1 GCA_934569195.1 uncultured Oscillospiraceae bacterium | reverse complement strand
GCTGTGAAGCCTATAACTATCAGTTTATGACAAAGAACGGTCTGATGCTGGGCGCAGAAAGCGCCGATGAAGCGGCAAAGATTATTTTGAATGAGCAATACGAAAATGTTGAAAACAGGCATGAGAGCTGGCTGGATCGAACGCTGATCTGGAAAACCATACAGCAGGCCGTACAAAGAATGGCCGTTCCACAGACGGCAAGCCCGCAGGAAAGGAGCGTTTGCTATGACAACACCTACGATCTCACAGAAAGCGGAACGTTTCCTGCGTTCCCGTTGGTATAAGCTGGATACGGCAGGTACGCTATACCCGGCAATCGCACATCAAAATTGGAACAGCGAGTTCCGTCTGACAGCACAAATGACCCAACCGGTCGATCCATCCGTTTTGCAGAGAGCCGTGGACAAGACGCTGCCGCGTTTCCCGTCTATGGCGGTGAGGCTGAAAGCCGGTCTGTTCTGGTATTACTTTGAGGAAAATGATACCCAACTTGTCGTTCGGCCAAAGGACGGACGCCTTTGCCATCCTTTCCGCAAAGGCGAGAACAACGGCTTCCTCCTGCGGGTGCTTTATGATGCCCACAGCATTTCCGTAGAGTATTTTCACGCCATCACAGACGGAACCGGCGGCATGATCTTTTTGAAAACGCTGGTGGCCGAGTACCTGCGTCAATGCGGCCATGTCATTCCAGCGGAAAAAGGAATCTTTGATCCAGATGATATGCCATCCTCGGATGAAACAGCGGATGCCTTTGCTCGGTTTCAAAATACCGCTGCGCCGCTTCAGCACAGCGCCAGAAAAGCCTATCACTTTCCGGGCAGGCGGCTTCCGCTGGGTGAGCTGCGGGGAATGAGCTGCAAATTGTCCGCACAGGAGCTAAAAGCTGCCGCTGCCCGCTATCAGGCAACGGTCACGGAGTTTTTGGCTGCCGTCCTGCTCTATACCGCCTATTGTGCGCAGCAGGAAGAACACCCGAAGCATCCAAAGCCGATTTGCATTTCAATCCCGCTCAATCTGCGCAAGCGCTTTGGAGAGCGCACGATCCGCAACTATTCGTGGTTTATCAATCCCAAATTGGATGCGCAAAAGAGATATACATTTGAAACTGTCGTATGCGAGGTTACTTCTGCGCTGCGAAGCGGTTCAGAACCGGAGAATCTTGCCGCAGACATTGCACCAAATCGGGCGCTGCTGGGAAATCGTCTGTTCCGTTTGCTGCCGCTGCCGATCAAAAGCACCGCGATTGCGACTGCCTATCACTTGGTCAGCGACCGCCCTGTGACATCCACTATGTCGAATCTTGGCGTGATCGACCTGCCAGATGAAATGAAGCCGTTCGTTCATGGCTTTACATTCCATTTGGGCGAGCCATACGGCAACACAACAAATTGCGCGATTGCGACTTATGGGGATACCCTGATGCTCTGCTTTACCAGCAATCAGGCTGCACCGATCCTCCCGGAGAAGATGCTGGATTTTCTGCGGAAGCAGGGTATTCAGGCGATTATAGAGAGTGAAAGGAAGTACGACTGATGGAAATGACTTTGAAAGAGAACATTTACAAGATCATAAGCACGCTGCGGCTGCTGTGGACGGCAGGGCTGACTATTTTCCAAAGGAAGTTCTTTATCTGACCACAACCAAGGAGATGCAATACCATAAAATTTCTTGTAATCGGCTACTCCGAGAATGTGATCCGCCATAT
>CAKTKB010000193.1 GCA_934569195.1 uncultured Oscillospiraceae bacterium | reverse complement strand
CCGCCCCGGATGCGGCAGACCCCAAGGCAGAGACAATGCCGGTTCAAAAGAAGACTCCGGCAAAAGATACGGTGGATTCTGCCCGGGAGGTTGCCAGAGAGATTACGGAGAATGCCGGGGAGAGTCAGCCGGAGTATTGCTATCCGCCCATTGATCTGCTGCGCTGCCCGCCAAAGGGCGCGACGGATGGAACGGAGGAAATGCGGGAGAATTCCCGCCGGCTGAACGACACGCTTCTGAGCTTCAAAATCGATGCCCATATCGTAAATGTGACCCGCGGTCCCAGTGTAACGCGCTATGAGGTGGAGCTGGAAAAAGGGGTTCGCCTCAATAAGCTGACCTCCTGCGCGGACGACATTGCCCTGAGCCTGGGAGCGTCCGGAGTCCGTATTGCGGCGGTTCCCGGAAAGATATCCGTGGTGGGCATAGAGGTCCCCAACCGTGTGGTTACGACGGTGACGCTGCGGGAGGTCCTGGATTCGCCGGAATTTAAGCGGTCTAAGTCTGTGTCCTCCTTTGCCGTGGGTAAGGATATCGGCGGAAGCTGCATCGTTGGGAATATTGCCAAGCTGCCCCATATGCTGATTGCCGGTACCACAGGCTCCGGTAAGTCCGTATGTATGAATTCCATTATCATCAGCCTTCTTTATAAGGCTGGGCCGGAGAACGTGAAGCTCATTATGGTGGACCCCAAGATGGTGGAGCTGGGGATTTACAACGGTATCCCCCAGCTGCTGATTCCGGTGGTGACCGATCCGAAAAAGGCTGCCGGCGCCTTGCAGTGGGCCGTTACGGAAATGCTGCGGCGTTATCGGGTCATGTCGGATGCCGGTGTGCGGGATCTGGAGTCCTACAACGGAATCGTCGACAGCCAGGAAATGGACGGACAGCATCTGCCGCAGATCGTCGTCATTATTGACGAGCTGGCGGATCTGATGCTGGTGGCGGCGAAGGAAGTGGAAGAGGCAGTGCAGCGTATTGCCCAGATGGGCAGAGCTGCAGGCATTCATTTGATTATTGCAACCCAGAGACCCTCTGCCGATGTGATCACGGGCGTGATGAAAGCAAACATCCCTTCCCGCATTGCGTTTTCGGTGGCGTCGGCCATGGAGTCGCGCATTATTCTGGATACCCAGGGGGCCGAAAAGCTGGTGGGAAAGGGCGACATGCTCTATGCACCCATCGGATGCGGAAAGCCCATGCGTGTGCAGGGTTGCTTTGTCACGGACGCGGAGGTTGAGGCGGTCGCCGGTTACATCAAGGAGCACTATGCGGCCGACTACAACGATCAGATACAGGCAGAGATCGACCGCAAGGCGGAGCAGACCGGGAGTAAGCCCTCCGGCTCGGACGCCCTGCAGGACAGCGATCAGGAGCACGATGAAATGCTCCCGGCGGCGGTGGACGTTCTGCTGGAGAGCGGACAGGCATCCGTATCCATGCTGCAAAGACGGCTGAAGCTGGGCTATGCCCGAGCGGCCAGAATTGTGGACGAAATGGAGGAGATGGGCATTGTCGGCCCCTTCCAGGGAAGCAAGCCCCGGGAAATTCTGATTACCCGGGAGCAGTGGCAGGCCATGCGCACGGACGGAGCGGAGCAGCTGGCGTTTGCAGACTTTCCCCAGGAGCCTCCGGAGGAGGACGCGGGGACGGATGAGGTGCCGTTTGCATAAGTCTTTACCCGGCATACTCTGCCGGATATGGAACCAGCCGGATTTCCGGCAAATATAATTTGCATCGCATCCGGGGAGCCGGAGCGACAGCAAGGAGGAAAAACGTA
>CAKTKB010000192.1 GCA_934569195.1 uncultured Oscillospiraceae bacterium | reverse complement strand
TCGTTCAATTTTGGGTTCCCCAACAACAATATTGATCGCGAAAAGCGTCTGGTGACATATCTGGAAGAGCGCGATATTCAGGTTTCTCTGCGCAGCTCGACCGGAACGGGCGGTATCCGCGTGAGTATGCACTATTACAATGAGATGGAAGAAATCGATCAACTGGTCGATGCCATTGAAGCATTTATCAAGGAGTACAACATCACGCAGGATCTTCCCGCTGCAAAGTAAAGGAGTTCGTCATGATTTCTCAACGAATTCAAAACGTTACACCCTCGGCGACAAGTATGTTGGGCGGCAAAATCAGCGAGATGAAGGCGGCTGGACTCGACGTTGTGTCGTTTAACCTCGGCGAGCCGGATTTTCAGACGCCGCAGAAGGTCATGGACGCCTGCACAAAGGCGATGCTGGATGGTAACACCAAGTATGCAGCTGTAAGCGGTATTCTGCCACTGCGCAGAGCCATCTGTGAAAAGCTGGAGCGGGACAACCACGTATCCTACGCTCCGTCGGAGATCTGCGTCTGCACGGGCGCAAAACAGGCGATCTATAACGCAATGATGACGATTTGCGATCCGGGTGATGAGGTCATCATTCCAACGCCCTGCTGGGTCAGCTATGTTGAGATGGTCAAGCTCGCTGGAGGCAAGCCTGTATTTGTGAAGACGCTTCCAGACTTCCAGCTGGACATGGACGCTATTGAACAGGCTATCACGCCGCTCACAAAAGCCGTCATCATCAACACGCCGAACAATCCGACCGGCGCTGTATATTCGCTCGATGCGCTTTCGCATTTGGCGCAGCTGGCTGTACAGCATGATTTCTATGTCGTCGCAGACGAGGTCTATGAAAAGCTGATCTACGACGGCGCGGAGCATATCAGCATTGCCTCCCTTTCCCCCGAAATACGTGAGCGCACCATTACGATCAACGGCTTTTCCAAGGCATATTCCATGACCGGCTGGCGTCTGGGTTACGTCGCGGCTCCGGCAGAGATCACGAAGGGCATTGTGTCCCTGCAAAGCCACATGACGACCAACTCCACGACCTTTGTGCAGTATGCGGGGATTACCGCGCTTCAGAATTGCGCGCAGGACGTCGAGACGATGCGGCAGGAATTTGCCAAACGCCGGGCGTATATGCTTGAGCGCCTGGAAAAGCTCCCGGGTGTGACCTGCACAAAACCGGGCGGAGCGTTCTATTTGATGCCGGATGTCTCTGCCTATTATGGAAAAAAGGCTGCGGATGGACAGCTGATCCGCGACTCGTTTGACTTCTGCAATTACATGCTCGGCGAAGCCTACGTCGCGATCGTTCCCGGCGCGGCCTTTGAGATGCCGAACTGTGTCCGCTTCGCTTACTCCGTTTCCGTGGAGACGATCCGGAAAGGCATGGACAGGCTGGAAGCGGCGCTGGCAAAACTTCGTTGACAGGAATGTTGCAGCTCAGCAGCACCGCACAGGCAACTGCCGCACTGTTTATAATCGGGGCATGCGGATACATTTTCTCGCGGATTCAAATTCATGGCTTCTGCATGGGCAGTGCGGCAATTTTTCTGATTGCACTATTCTTTGGACATCTCGGCGTCAGCTTTCCTGCCGAGCTGCAAACCTTCGGCCTGGTTCTGTATACAGCTGCCGTCGGCTATTCCAGCGGGTCAGGACTGCTGCCCCAACTGCGTAAAAACGGTCTGCAATATCTGCTGCTGTGTATCTGCACCGCTTCGGTTGGCACTGTGATCTGCTTTTTGATCATTCGCTTTGGACACATTCGCGCACCCTTTGCTG
>CAKTKB010000191.1 GCA_934569195.1 uncultured Oscillospiraceae bacterium | reverse complement strand
CCTTTGTACTGCTGGTGACGGAATAGAGGTTGGTAGAAGTCATATCGTACTTCGTCACGGAAGTCGGAAGGACGGAGGCGAGAATATTGACCGCAATGAGAATCGCCAGCACGATGGCTGTCACCGCCAGAGAATAAGAACCGCCCTTTGCCGCAATACGGCTGCGGATGGGATTTCGTTTCATTTTTGGGAATTTCATCAGTTGTACCTCCGTTTCTCCAACGACTGCACCGTCAGAAACAGACCCAGGATGATGACGGAAGCATAGAACACCAGCGCCGTCAGGTCAAACACGCCGCTTACAAAGGTGGTAAAGCGATCAAACAGGGAGAGCTTTTTCATAATGTCCGGAAGCAGGCCCTCAAATTCATCTGGAACGATAAAGTAAGCTGCCAGTGTCAGCGCGGCTAAACCGCCGCCGACGCCCAGCGCGATCATATTGTTTTTGGTCAGCGTTTTCACGAGGAAGCCGATCAGCGCCGCGATAATGCACAGGGCCGCGGCAGAGCCGATTGCCGTAGAGGAGACCTGCTCGGCAAGGGATACGCTGTAATAGTTGAACAGAAACAGCACAATGGCAATGCCCGCCGCAAAGCCCTGATTCTCTGTCAGCGACGAAATGAACATGCCGACGGCGATCAGTGCCGCACCCATCACAAAGAAGGCGAAGATCGAACCGTAAGCCCCCGGCAGATACACTTCGCCGTATTGTGCGAAAACCATCGGATAGACTGCGATGATGGCCATCGGAAGCAGGAACATGACCACAAGGGAAAGATACTTGCCGCCCACGATCTGCCAGGTTTTCAGCGGCAGCGAATAAAGAAGTTGATCGGTTTTCTGCTTGCGCTCCTCGGCAAACGAGCGCATGGTCAGCACGGGGATGATGACCACCAAAATGATAGAAATATAGTTTAGCGCATATTCAAAGTTGGCGACCGACGCCTGAATATTGTAGCGCATCGCGCCCACGCCAACGATGCACAGCAGCGCCGCGCAGAACAAATAAATCGTCAGCGAATGGAACGTGCTGCGCAATTCGTGCTTGAAAACGGCAATCATTCTTTGCCTGCCTCACTTTCTGTTTCGGATTCTGTGAAGTCCTGTGGGGTATCCTCCGCCGCGCCGGACTCCGTGAGTTCGAGGAACACATCCTCCAAATTTGCTTTCTTCGTCCGTATTTCAAAGACCGGCAGGCCCTTGGCCGCAAACGCCATCGTGAGCTGGCCGCAGATAGCTCTGGCGTTCTGTCCTTCCGCGAGATTTGCGGTTACGCTGCAAACGCCGTCCGCTTCTTTGATCTCCCAGTCGGAAAGGCCATCCACCTGTGCAAGGATGTCTTCCGCGTCTTCTTTCCCGGCCTCCACCTGAAGGGTCACACCGCTGGATGCAAGCAGCAGCTTTTCCAGATTCTCCGGCGCGTCGAACGCAACAAGCTTGCCCTTGGAGATGATCAGCACCTGCTCGCACACGGCCTGCACCTCGGAAAGAATATGGGAACTGAGGATGACCGTGTGGGTTTTACCTAGCTCCTTAATGAGATCGCGTATTTCAATGATCTGGATCGGATCAAGACCGACGGTGGGTTCGTCCAGGATAATGACCTGCGGCTTGCCCAAAAGTGCCTGTGCGATCCCAACGCGCTGTCGGTAGCCCTTGGATAGCGTCCCGATCAGCCGGTCACGCACATTCTCAATGCCCGCGCTCTGCACGGCGCTGTCAATCTCCTCCCGCAGCTCTTTTCCGCGCAGTCCCTTTGCTTCGCCTACGAAGGTCAGATACTCCTGCGGTGTCTCATT
>CAKTKB010000190.1 GCA_934569195.1 uncultured Oscillospiraceae bacterium | reverse complement strand
AGCCAGCAGCCCACGAGCCCCTGCTTGACAAGCTCGAAGCCCTCCTGCACGCCCGGGCGGTTGAAGTTCGTACCCGTATAGCCGTCGTCGATCAGGACTTTCAGATTCGTGTAGCCATGGTCTTTTGCGTAGCGAAGAAGCAGTTCCTTTTGGTTCTGTATCGAATTTGACTCATCTGCCTTGGAATTGCCCTTTCCGTCTTTGGTGTCATCCTTGATGTCCTCCACGGACAGGCGGCAGTAGATGATGGTGATTTTCTGCTGATCCAACATAAGTTCCTCCTTTAGTTGTTGGTCAGCCGACAGAACCGTTGTGCATGGTTCTATATTAACATAACTTTTTGTCGCTGTCATGAACAATAGTCCCCTTTCCCAAGATTTTTATCAGAAAAGATGAGACGCTTGGCCTTATCGGTCAGCTTCTCCGTTCCGGCACATTCGGTCTCGATGGTAAACCATGTGTTGCCAATGCGGCGCTCAATCGTACCGTGGAACGGGTTATGATTGAGCCAATAGGTGCGGCATTCCTCCAAAAAATCTTCCGGTGGGAAATAGAGCATATCAAAACAGGCGCAAAGGTCGATGGGTTCATATGCGGTGGTGATTTCGTGGGTCATTCAATTCCTCCTTAAATTTCGTTTTCGTGACGGCGGGTTTTGTTCTGTTCGTGAAGCTGCTGTTTTTCGTTGGTGGCATCTTTGACCGCAAGGGTCACTTGGCGAAGATTGCGAATATCGTCACGGAGCGCATCTATCGCTTGCTGCTGGGATGCGTATTCGTTTTCAAGTTCAGAAAGCTCCTTACGCCACTTCGTCAGCGGCAGCTTCCCATCTTGAAAATGCGGTTTCAGCCTGCGCTCGGCGGCGTAATATTTGCGAAGCTCACTTTCGTGCTCTTCCTTGAATTTGTCTTTTTTGCCCTTGAACTTAATACGATACCATTCGTCATACACGGGTTTGGTATCCGCATAATTCTGTGCCTGCCGCAGAAGCTCGGATATTTCTTTCATCCTGGCTTCGACGGATTTGCAGGCGGCGGTTCGTGCATCCAACTTCTCCTGTTGTGCAGACACCCTTGCTTCCAAATCGGCAGTGGTTCGCAGATTATTCTCTCGCACATAGTTTACAAGCTGGCTCATATTTTTGAGATTGCCTACCTTGGCGTAGACGCTCCATGCCCCGGCATTGCGTCCGCTGTAGTAATCGGTAATCAAATCTACAAGGGTAGGTTCTTTCTGTGCTTTCAGTTCACGGTTGATCTCACGGATGGCGGCAGCAAGCTCGGATAGCATGGCGACGATATTCTTCCGCATACTGTTGATACGGCGAATCCATCGGTTGAGATCGCCTTTGTTGGTGCGGATGCCCTTTGCTTCCATTGCCCGGACGCTCACGCCCTCATGGATGGTGGGGAGTTGGTCGATGCCCTGTCGCTCATAGCTGCGGTGGTCGATCCGGCAGTCCAAATTCTTTTCCACAAACTTCTGATTGCACAGATTAGCCCATGCCTGCCGCCAATGCTCCAAGGTTTCGGGGCTACCCCAGTCGGTAGTCAGCACGGCGTTGAACACATAGTTTCCTGCTTCGTCGCGGATACGCTCACCATGTTCGTCAATCAGATATTCCCGCCGCTGCTTGTTGCCCCATCTGCCGTGTTCATCCAGAGGTCGGATCGGACACATGACATGAAAATGGGGATTGGAAATGCCGTCATCGTCTTTGTCGGGAGAGTGAACAGCGAAGTCCACTATCATGCCCCGGCTCACAAACTGCTCCAATAAAAATTGCCTTGCAAGCTCGATGTTCTCCTGCAC
>CAKTKB010000189.1 GCA_934569195.1 uncultured Oscillospiraceae bacterium | reverse complement strand
GTCAGCACGCCGACTGTCAAGCATTTTGATTTTTCCGGCACCTGGGGCTTCAGGCGCTGATACTGGGCAAGATGTGCCTTGACGCGGGCCACCAGCACACTGGGAGAAAAAGGCTTTTCTATATAATCATCCGCACCAAAGCCCAGCCCGCGGATCTTATCCACATCCTTGTCCAGCGCTGTGACCATCAGAATTGGAATATCCCTTTTCTCTCGAACGGCACGGCAGATCGTAAAGCCGTCCGTCCCCGGCAGCATCAGGTCAAGAAGCAGAAGGTCATAGCTTTCATTCAGGGCAGCTGCCAGCCCATCTGTACCATCGGCACAGCTGGCTACCTCGTATCCGCTCAGTTCAAGATAGTCCCGCTCAATGGCGGAAATATCTGCATCATCTTCAATAATCAGTATTTTAGGCATCGGACTCAACCTCCGCAATGGGCAGTGTAAATATGATTTTCAGTCCGCCGGACACACTGTTCTCTGCGCGGACGCTGCCCCCCATCTCTTCCACCGCCTTTTTTACCACAGCAAGGCCAAGGCCGCTCCCGCTGCCCGGTGCAGTGCGGGCGGCATCACCACGGTAAAAGGCGTCAAACAATCTGCCCAGCTGCTCTTCTGCTGCGCCGACTCCGTCATCGGCAAAGCATATCTCGGCCATTCCATCAGAACAACCGGCAGAGATACAAACATGCACAATTTCTCGTCCGCCGTATTTTCGGCTGTTGCTGAGCAGATTCTCTATAATGCGGTTCAGGAGCCCCCGATCCGCTGTCACACACAGCGCATCCGGGATCTGCAGCCGGATCTCCAGGCCCTCGGAATCCCATTCTCCAACCTGCTCCTGAATGACCCGGTACAGCCGGATCGGCTCCAAACGGACAGGACAATTACTGGCATCCATTTTGGCAAACTCAAATAATCGGTTCACCATCGCCTCAATATCATTCTCTCTGGCATGGATGGTTTGCAGATACCGCAGCCGGGCTGCTTCGTCCTTGGCAACGCCATCCAACAAAGCCTCTGTATAAGCGCGTATGGATGTCAACGGACTTTTCAGATCATGAGACATGCCGGCGATCAGTTCCTGCTTTTTCTGCTGCTCCTGCTGCTGTTGCTCCAGTGATGCTCTAAGTCGTCCACTGCATCGCAGGCTGCCTTAAACTCATCCTCTTCAGTATAGGCAATAGGCGTATCCAGATCACCGTCCCGGATACGGGCGACGCCCGCCGTTAAAGTGTCCAGCGGCTGAGAAATATGGCGGAACAGGCTGCGCGTCAGATAGAGATTCGTCCATACGATCGTCAAAAAAAGCGTCGCTGCCACCGCCCCGGCATAAATGCAGAAAATCGCTGCGGAATCAGAAAGCAGACTCTCGATCTGTTCGCCGGTCTGATGCAGTTCCTGCAGAGAAATTCCCAGCCGCGGGAGATAGACCCGCTCCAGCAGGACAAAGCCGATCCCCATGCCGATCATCAACAGCACTGCAGCCACAAAAACGGGAATCACAAACATGGCAATATTGGAACGCGCCATGCGCTTTTTAATCGTCATAAACCAAACCTCCCAAGCAGGATCAAACACATCCGCATTTGTTCCCTGCGGGTATTATATCACAACACTCCCGTTTATTTTAAACAGAAATTAAACTGCAGCTTTTAAGGCCCCCGCCATTCAAGGGGGCCTTGTTTTTCCGGTACTCTAAACCCTCCCCTGTGTAAGGGGAGGTGGCGAGCCTGCGAGCCGGAGGGGTTGTCGTTCTCACGCCCCCCGCTTCGCTGTGACCGTCCTCTTTCCGGCGAAGCGCACGTGCTGGGACTAAAGCTCCCTTGTGTAAAGGGAGCTGTCGGCTCCTCGGAC
>CAKTKB010000188.1 GCA_934569195.1 uncultured Oscillospiraceae bacterium | reverse complement strand
GGTGGAAATAAATAAAAAGACCATCGAACAAATCAACACGTTTTTGCCGGACGTGATCGCACTGGCGGATACCGTTAAGCAGAGCGATTATACCGCCGAAAGCTGGGCGTCCTTTGCCGCCGCCCTGACCGCCGCCAGGAACGCCAAAGCCCCCGTGCTGACGGAGACCAAGGCGGACAATGCGCCTGTTGCCGCCTATAAAAAGGTGTATGAGGATCTGTACCAGCAGTTCTACTATGGTCTGACCCCGGTGGGCGAGATCACCGTCTCCCTCACATATCTTGACCCGGAGAAGGCGCGTCAGGGGGACGGCGCAGGCTCTCGCGCCGGTGCCGCGCAGCAGGTGACGCTCAGCGGCAACTACTCCCTCTATGCGGCGGTGGACTCGCTGAAAAACAAGCCGAATAGAATCATTTGGCCGTATGCCAAGATATTTATCAACGGCGTCTACGTCACCAAGTGCTATCTCAATCAAGAGTCCTTTGACTGGGAAGGCCAGGGCGTATCCCAAAAGCTACGGCTGCACCCCGGTGACACGGTCGTGGTGGATCTAAATCTGGATCCGCAAAGTGAGCTCCAGCCCACCTACGGCAGCAGCAGCGCAGAGCTGTGGCAGTATATCGACAGTATAAAGACATCGCAGTTTGTCCAAAGCAACGGGCTGGAGGTGAAGGCGGGCGAACCGTTTACCCTGACCATCCAGCAGGCAAAGGCGGCGTTGGGCCGCAGCCGTGCTGTCGAGGCGGGCGCAAACATGACTCTGTTTATCAGTGACATGGCGGAAACCCCCTCCGATAACCATCCCACCGCAAAGAAGATTACCCAGAACGAAAAAGCGGTCATCACCGATGCAGACGGCAATGCCAGTGTGACGCTGTACCGTGAGGGCTGGTATCTGATCGCTGCCTATGACCTGCGGGAGGACGAAAAGGGCAACATCGACAACAGCTCTGACGGCAGCTGCCCCAGCTACGCAGGTAAATACTATTCTGCAAACAGCGGAACAGCCATTTGGGTTCATGTGAATACGCCCGACGACCTGTCCGCCGTGAAAAATACTTTGCAGTCCCAGCTGGACGAGGCGTATGCCGCCTATGCGGAAAACTATTTCCGCCCCGCTGTCTGGAGCGAACTCAAGAGTGCCTATGATACCGGCACCGCCGCTATCAAGGCTGCCGCCACCTCCGGCGATGCCAGCGATGCCCAGCAGACGGCCATTGAAACCATCAGAAAGCTGCAAAACGACACCACCGCGGAGAATAAACAGAACCTGACCACCTTCCGCACGGAGCTGAACAAGCTGCCCGACGATGCCAGCCTGCTTTCCGCCGGTGTCAAGTCCACCGTGGACAAGCTGATCGCCTGCTATGAGGGCATGAGCGACTACCAGCGCAGGCAGCTGACCGGCGTGGAGCAAACCAAATACAACAGTATCAAGGCTTTCGCCGATACCCATGAGACCTTCCCGGAGGACAAGGCGTTCAAGCTGACGGTGAACGTGGTGGGTGACACCGACGAAGTTACCGCCGCGCTGAACGATATGACCAAGTACCTGCGGGAGCATCCTGCCACCCAGGATCGCGGCAGCGGCGGAGGCTATGGCACCCCCATCCAGACCGAGCCGTTCTGCGCTTTCACGGCAACCATCCCGGATCGCACGGAGGTGACAACGGCTGCCGCGACGACCAATGTGCGCTTTGTCTCCGGCATCGACTATGCGGCGTACTTCCAGACCCGTGCGGAGAAGGGTACGTTTACCGTGGACGGTGCGAAATGGAGCATCAGCAATAAGAACCTGCAGTTCACCACCTATGGCTACGGTTATACCGTCAATGGCGGCTTGACTGTCACTATTGGCGGCGAAGCCTA
>CAKTKB010000187.1 GCA_934569195.1 uncultured Oscillospiraceae bacterium | reverse complement strand
GTGCTGGAATTTGGCTCCAGACGGGCGCAGGGGTCTGACGCGGCGATTTTGGGCGCAAGAGCGGCTTATATTGGCGGCTGCAACGGGACAGCCTGCACCATTTCGGATCAGTTGTTCGGCGTGTACGCCGGGGGAACAATGGCGCATGCGTGGGTGCAGATGTTTGACTCCGAGTATGAGGCATTTAAGGCCTATTGCAAGCTCTACCCTCAGAATGCAACCCTACTGGTGGATACCTACAACACCCTGCATTCCGGTGTTCCCAATGCGATCCGCGTTTTCAACGAGGTCCTGAAGCCTCTGGGAATCACCAAGTGCGGCATTCGTCTGGATTCCGGCGATATGGCGTATCTGACGCAGAAGGCTCGGAAAATGCTTGACGATGCGGGCTGGACGGAATGCCAGATTTCCGTATCCAATTCGCTTGATGAGTATATCATTCAGGACATTCTGCGCCAGGGCGCAAAAATCGACATGTTTGGCGTGGGAGAGCGGCTGATTACGGCCCGCAGCGAACCGGTATTTGGCGGCGTGTACAAGCTTGCCGCAATAGAACACACGGACGGCACGATAGAGCCTAAAATCAAGATTTCCGAAAATGTCGGCAAGATCACCAACCCGCATTTCAAGAAATTCTACCGTTTCTTCGGCAATGATACGGGGAAGGCCATTGCGGACTATCTCTGCGTACACGACGAGACGGTGGATGACAGCGGCGAACTGGAAATATTTGACCCGGATGCTACCTGGAAAACCAAGACGGTGTACAATTTTACCGCCCGGGAAATGCAGGTTCCCGTTTTCCGGAACGGCGAGCTGGTGTACAAGCTGCCGAGCCTGGAGCAGATCCGCGCATACTGCCTGGAGCAGGTGGACACGCTTTGGGACGAGGTAAAGCGGTTTGACAATCCCCATAACTACTATGTGGACCTGTCTCGGAAGCTCTGGAACATCAAATACGATCTTCTGCGGCATAACGGTGGCCAATGAGACGGGGAGCGGCAGGGGAAATCGCCTTCGGCGGCGTGATGGCCGCGTTGGCGGTTGCCATACAATCCTTTGGCACATTGATTCCGGTTATGACCTTCCTGTGTCCCGTGATCTGTATGCTGATTTTGTCCGTCGTGCTGACCCGCTGCGGGAAGCGTATTGCCTGGGCGTGGTATGGTACGGTCTCCATCCTGGGGGCAATTCTGGCGCCTGACAAGGAAGCGGCTGCGCTGTTTCTATTTCTGGGATATTATCCGATTATCAAGCCTTGGCTGGATAGCTTGCGGCTGCGTGTAATTTGGAAAGCACTGCTGTTTTATTGCGCAATAGGCGTCATGTATGTGCTGTTGATTTTTGTTTTGGGCATGGAATCCATCCTTACGGAATTCCGGGCGGCGGGGATAGCCCTTGGAGCGGTTTGCCTGGCGCTGGGCGGCCTGGTCTTTTTCCTGGTGGATTATTTGCTGAAGGTGCTGCCTGCCCGCATGGGGCATATACCGTCGTGATGGAGCGTGTGTGGGAGGTTTATATCCTCCGGTGCGGCGACGGCAGCCTGTACACGGGTGCGTCGCCGGATGTTGCAGCTCGCTTTGCCGCGCATTGCGCGGGGAAGGGCGCACGCTACACACGGGGAAGAGGACCGCTGAGCCTGGTATATCGGGAGGTATGCGGCAGTCACAGTCAGGCATTAAAGCGAGAGGCGCAGATCAAGGGCCTGCGTCGCGGAGAGAAGCAGCAGCTTTGTGCAGCGTGGGAAAAGAACCATCCGAAATCTCCGTAGTCGTAGCCACCGGCTGCACCATGATGTGTACAGCCCCCTTGGGGGGCTGCTGCAAGATGTGCCTGCAAGACGCATCGAATATCTTTGTTTGCATGGGGG
>CAKTKB010000186.1 GCA_934569195.1 uncultured Oscillospiraceae bacterium | reverse complement strand
GCTTGCGGCCCTCGCCGGTCACAGCGCCGGTGAAGCTGAGCATGAAGGCAGACTCACCGCCGAGGAACGCATCCCGCTCCATAAACGCTTCATATTCCAGCGCCTGTGCGGCATTGATATAGCCCTTGTCAATGCAGGTCTTCAGGAACTCAAAGCCGGGGCGCATATACTCGCTCATCTTCGTTGTGCCGTCGTTCAGGTCGGCGATCAACTGCTCCATGTTGTCGGACTGGTAGAAATCCGCAAAGCCCTGGGTCAGCACAAAGCACTCCAGCCACCAGCGGTTTGCCGCCATGGGCGTTTCCATGCCGTCAGCCTTCAGCTTTTCGCAGCAGGCAAGAAATTCTTCAGGGGTGTTGGGCATTTCAAGGCCGTGCTCTTTCAGAATATCGTTATTGACGATCAGACCGTAGGCCACATACTCCCACGGGAAGGCCACCAATTTTCCGTCAATCGTCAGGCTCGCACGGACAGCAGGGAGTAGTTCGTCCGCTCCCTCCACATCAGAGAGGTCGGCCAACAGTCCTGCTCGCCCCATGTTCATAATCACATCCGAGTTGGCGAGAATAATGTCGTCCCCTGCGTAATTCTGGATGCGCTCTACACAGGCTTCGTCATAGGTTATAGTCGCGCCGTCCGCCGCAAAATTCTGGAAATTAAAGTTCAGATCGGGGATCAGCGTTTTTGCGTAGGTAAAGCACTGACCGCTGGCAGACTGCTGCCAGTCAATATCGTCCGGAATGATCGTAGAGGAGGAGAAAAACTGAATATCAGTGGTTGTAAACTGCTCCTCCAGTTGGCCGGTTCTGGCTTCATCCGCAGGCTTGCCGCTTCCGCAGCCCGCGGCAGAGAGCAGCAGCAAAGCCGATAGGGAGAGCGCCGCACCACGCTTTAAGCAAGAGTTCCAATTCATGTGTCATTATCCTTTCTCTTTTTCAGTACATTATGGATCGTCTTTTTCAGCACCAGCATATCGACCGGCTTGGCAATATGGCTGTCCATCCCCGCCTGCAATGCGTCCATCACATCTTCGGCAAAGGCGTTGGCCGTCATAGCGATGATGGGAATGGTCTTGGCCTCCGGATGTGAACCGGTGCGGATCGCCTTGGTTGCCTCATAGCCATTCATGTTGGTCATCTGAACATCCATCAAAATCAAATCATAAGTTCCCGGCGCAGAGCGTTCAAATTCCTCCACCACTTTCTGGCCGTCCTCACAAATTTCGCAGGTCACATTTTCCATCGCCAGGAGCTCTGCCAAAATCTCGGCATTCAACTCGTTGTCCTCTGCAGCCAGAATGTGCAGTCCGTCCAAGGCAAACGCACTGTCGGCTTCGGTTTCGCTGCGGCTGTCGGGGGAAGGCTCTGCCTCATCTGCGGCAGGAAGCTCCAGTTCGACGGTAAAGGTACTGCCCTTATTGGGCACACTGTTCACTGTGATAGTACCGCCCATCAGATCCACAATGTTCTTGGTAATGGCCAGTCCCAAGCCGGTGCCCTGTATCTTCCCGGTCATTGTATTGTTCAGCCGGACGAAAGGCTCAAAAATGGTTTTTACATACTCTGCGTCCATGCCATAACCGGTGTCCTGCACCACAATGCGGAGCTTCTGAATATCGCTTTTTCCCTGTGGAATGCCTTCCACGGAGAAGTTTATTTTTCCTCCTGCCGGAGTATATTTCAGGGCATTGCTGAGCAGATTCAGAATGATCTGCCGGATGCGGAGCTTATCGCCCATCAGCCTCTCATGTGCGACGTTCTTAATGGAAACGGTAAAGTCCTGATGTATTGTATCTGTCTGCATCCGGATGATAGACTCTACCTCGATTACCAGTTCCCGGATGTAGAACTGTGTAATGTTCAGCGTCGTTTTGCCGCTCTCGATCTTGCTCAT
>CAKTKB010000185.1 GCA_934569195.1 uncultured Oscillospiraceae bacterium | reverse complement strand
ATATCATGACGATGTGTACGATTGCGGAGGGATGCGAAAATGAGTTGGCTGCTGGCGGTTTTATATGGCCTGATTTCGGGGCTGACGGAGTTCCTTCCGGTTTCCTCCGGCGCGCATCAAGGAATCCTGCTGCGTATTTTTGGCGGCGAGGATATGGGCAGCATTTTGAATGTATCTACCCACGCCGGATGCCTGGCGGGGCTGCTGTTTTGCTGCCGGCAGGAGTTTGCCGGGATGCGCCGGGCCGCAAGCCGCTCCAATCGCAGAGGCTCCGGACGCCTGACGCGCGGAGAGTCGCAGAATTTTTTAACGGCCCGGATGCTGCGCACGGCGCTGCTGCCGCTGATTTTGGGCGCTCTTTTGGCGTATCGAGTCTCCGGTGTTGGCCGGCGGCTGAACCTGCTGGCGCTTCTTTTGGCGCTGCATGGCGGCATGATGTTCCTGCCGCTGTTCTTCCCCAGGGGGAATAAGGATTCCCGCAGCGTATCCCGGTTTGACGGTGTGCTGCTGGGGGCGGGGGCCGGACTGGGCATGATCCCCGGATTTTCCGGAGTGGGAGCGGTGGTGTCCCTGGCCGCCCTGCGGGGCAGCGGGACCCAGTTTTCTCTGCACGTTGCCCTGCTGCTGAGTGTGCCGTCTCTGCTGCTGCGCATTGGTCAGGATGCTCTGCGCCTCCTGACAGGCGGCGTGAGCGGCTTCGGGGCGGCGGTGCTGGCCCAGGGGATGCTCTGCTTTGCCGCGGCTGCGGCCGGTTCCCTGTGCGCCATTCCGGTTATGCGATTCCTGTCGGTCAAGACCGGATTCTCGGGCTTCGCATACTATTGCTGGGGCGCGGCAATGTTTGCATTTGTACTGTTTATGATGATCTGAAGGAGGGGTGTACATGGCGGAGAAGAAAGCATCGGCGGGAAAGAAACGGACGGGGTCTGCCAAGGACAACGGCAGCCGGGCCGTACCGGGAAAGCCCCGAAAGGAAAAGGAGAAGGACCGTTCCACTGCGGCGGAGCGGGCAGTCCGGGATATTGCGGTTGAGGAATCCGGGCTGCCGGTGCGGGTCCTGTTCGCGGTTCTGGCACTCTTCCTGTTTGTACTTTTCCTGGTCGTATTTCTAAGACCCGACGGCGTGCTGCTGCAGATGGTTCTCACTGTGGTGACGGGCCTGGTGGGGAAAATCGGATTTTACATTGCGATTCCTACCCTGCTGTACCAGTTTGTCCTGCTGGCCTTCAGCGGGAAGCGGCCGGTACGTATGCGCAGCGCATGTCTGGCTGCCTTTACATTTTTGAGCGGATGCCTGGGACATATCGTTTTGAATCCTCAGGGGCTTCCCGGCGGCTTGGAGTTGATTGGGGCGCTTTGGAACAGCGGCGTTGCGGGAACATCCGGCGGCGTGCTGTGCGGCCTGGTGGGAATGGGGCTTCGCTGGCTCCTTGGAAGCATGTTCTCCTATATTGTGCTGATCCCGTGCCTGGTCCTCCTGCTGCTGGCGTCCTTCCAGGTGACGATCCCGGGAATGATTCGGGCATTTCGCAATCGCCCCCGGCTGGAGGAGGAAGAGGAGGAGCCTACTCCGGAGCCGGTGGACCCGTCTGCGGTTGTGGTGAATCACTTTGCCCAGAAGAAGATTGACCGGACGCGCCGCCGGCGTCAGGAACAGGCGGACGCACTTCAGAAAGCACCTCAGACGGACCTTGCGGGGCAGGCCGGGGGACAGAACCGGGACGCTGAGCGGGACTTTATGTCTGACTTCATGTCCCAGGTAAACACGGATCCCTCCACGCCGCTTGTGGGGGAGGAGGTCCTGCCGGAGGAGAAGCAGCCGGTGGCGGAGCCTGCGCCTGTGGAGTCTGTGCCGGCGGAACCGGCCGAGCGTCCCCAGAAGCCCCAGATAACCGCCC
>CAKTKB010000184.1 GCA_934569195.1 uncultured Oscillospiraceae bacterium | reverse complement strand
GCCTTCCTCAATGGCCTGCCGCATACTGTAAATGTGGAACGGATGAAAACTGCCGTCCTCATATTCCGTGCCGAACAGCTCCAGAGTCTTGTCCTTTGGCGTTGCGGTAAAGGCAAAGAAAGACAGGTTCTTATGCCGCCCCTGAACGGTCATTTCCCGCATCAGGCGGTCGTCCAGATCCAGTTCTTCTTCGGCCCTGCCCTCGATCTCAGCGTATTCCCGCAGAGCGTCCTCGGTATCTGCGAGGGCGGCTTTCAGTTTTAGGGCCGAGCTGCCGGTCTGGGAGGAATGAGCCTCATCCACGATAACAGCAAAGTTCCGCCCCGCCACTTTGTCCACTTCCTGATAGATGACCGGGAACTTCTGCAAGGTGGTAACAATAATGCGCACGCCGCCGTTGATGGCGTCCCGCAAATCCTTGGAGGTCTTATCTTCGCCGATGGTTTCAATGGCACCGAGAGTGTGGTCAAAGCCGGAGATGGTCTCTTGCAGCTGTGCGTCCAGCACAGTGCGGTCGGTAACGACCACTACGCTGGAAAACACCGGCTTGTTCTCCTCGTTGAACAGCGATGCCAGCCGGTAAGCCGTCCACGCAATCGAGTTGGACTTGCCGCTTCCGGCGCTGTGCTGGATCAAGTAATTATGCCCGGCCCCGTTCTGTCTGACATCGGCCAGCAGCTTCCGCACCACATCCAACTGATGGTAGCGGGGGAAAATCAGCGTCTTACTGTCCTTCAGGTTCATAAACTTCTGGATAATGTCCATCATACTGTCCTTCTGAAAGACATTCTCCCACAGATACGCCGTCGGATAACCGTTCGGGTTGGGCGGATTGCCCTTACCGCCGTCGTTTCCGGCTCCGTTGGAGCCTTGGTTAAAGGGCAGAAAATAGGTATTCTTTCCGGCAAGCCTTGTGGTCATCCACACTTCGGTGTGATCTACGCAGAAATAGGCCAGAATACGCTTGTTGAACTGGAAGCAAAGCTCCCGTGGGTCTCGGTCATACATCCATTGCCGCTTGGCATCGTCCACCGTTTGACCGGTATACTGGTTTTTTAGTTCAAAAGCGAATACCGGGATACCGTTGAGCACCAGCACCATATCCACGCTCTTTTTCGTGTCAGCGGAGAAATACCACTGGCGATAGCACTCGATGGTGTTTGCCGCCCACTGCGCAGCCGCCGCCTGATTCAGGGCAGACTCCGGCTTGAAATAGCACACCCGAAAACGCAGCCCACGGTGCTTGAATCCGTGACGCAGAACAGAGAGCAGTCCTTCCGTCTCACAGGCCGTGTTGAACGCCGTGCAGAACTTCCGCACCGGGTCAAGCTGGTTGGCATTTTCAAACCGTGCCCACTCCTTGGGCTGGGTGCGCTGAACAAAGTCGATCAGGGTGTTCACATAGAGCCCCTGCTTCGCATCATAGGTGTCTGTACCCTTGGTATATCCGCCTGCCGGGGAGAGAAAGAAGGATTCTATATCCGCTTCAAAGCGTTTTTCGGTGGTGATCATTTGGATTTCCTCACTTTACCTTTTTGTGATTTCTCGGATTCCACGCAAGCACCAATATTCAGCATATTTCCGTCCAGTATCATCAGATAGCAATACTCATCACCATAAATGTCCTCAACAAACAATCTCCACCCGCGCATTGTTTCAGTTTTATCGACTGGAAAAATGTTCAAGCCGGTTACACAATCCTTGTCGATAACATTACCCTCTGTTGGAATATATGTATGGTTGTCCGTGGTCACTTTCTTGACAATAGCGATGCCGTTGTCGCTGTTTTTAACATAACACTGTAGCGCATAATCGCAACTGTCGCCTTCAACAGATTTTAATAGTAACTGCGGAATGCTATCCCACGCAGGTGCTCGCATGGGGTGCTCCGCAAACAAATAAGGTTTTGCCTCCTGAATTCGGATACGATCGCTTTCA
>CAKTKB010000183.1 GCA_934569195.1 uncultured Oscillospiraceae bacterium | reverse complement strand
GCTTGAAGCTGCTGACGGAAACGGAGAGATCCACTGCTATCGGCTGCTGGATGGTGTGACTGCCATGCGGATGCGGCAGAGGCCTAGTGGATGTAATGTTGAATCATTTGAGTTAACTCGCGCCTGCTGGTGAACCGCCTGCCGTAATGGTGTTCCCGTTTCAGAATGCCCCAGAAGCCTTCCATCGAGCCGTTATCAATGCAGCGAGCAATACGGGATATGCTTTGCGTCATCCCTGCCTGCACAAGATTATAGTGAAATATTCGGCTCGTGTATTGAAAACCTCTGTTACTATGGAACAGGGGATGTGCGCCTGGATTGGCTTGGATCGCCTTGATGCTAGTGTCGGGGACTCCCAACATTAACATCATAGAGCATATCAAGATGATCGAGACCTATATCCATTATTACAACACCAGACGGGTACAGCGTAATCTGGGCGTCCTAACGCCAATGGAGAAGTACCAGATGGCATTTGCCGCGTAAAAAATCTGCCAAGAGCAGAATGCTCCTGGCAGCAAAAATCTCATTTTATTGTCCGCTTGACAGGGTGTGGTTCATAGTGTGTGGACTCTCCGCGAAAAACGGAGGTGGATCATGAGCGCCGCTCTCACAGCGCTTCAAAATGATACCGGGGCTTGCCGAGGCTCTTTTTGCCGTACTCGATGGCCTCTGCGGGACAGTAGCAGATGCAGGCCATGCAGTGAGTGCAGTTCTGCCCCCAGACGGGCTTTCCGTTTTGCAGGGCGATGTTGTTGGTGGGGCAGCGCCGGACGCACTGGCCGCAGCCGGTGCAGGCGTCCCCAACGGTGAAGGCACTTGCTTTTACAAAGCAGGAATAGAAGATGGGATTCACCGGCCCGCTCATGAAGCGGTCATAGAAGGTCCTCCGGGGCGGGGGAAAGGCCCGGTTTTCCCGGACGGCGGCGATCGCGCCGTCTATGTCCGGCTCCGCCCTGGCCACGATCTGCCGGGCTTCCTCCACCTGGGGGGCGTTGAACATGGCGATGTAGTTCTCCGGCATGACGATCTGCGCCGTGCCCATGCAGGCGAGGCCTTTCGCCTGGCAGAGACGGCGGTTGTACCGGTCGGCATTGCCGATCTCGCTGCCGCAGGTCATGACGAACCACGCCCGCTTTGCTCCGGTCAGCTCCGTGTGCAGCAGCCAGTCCTCCACGATGCGGGGGATCCGCCAGGCGTAGGTGGGTGTGACGATCACCAGCTGCTCCCCGGTCTCCACCGGGGCGGTGTCTCCGGCCCTGATGCGGTCGTTCAGGCACAGCAGCGGCTCGCCCAGCCCGCCGGCAATGCGCCGGGCCGCGTAGCCGCTGTTCCCGGTGCCTGAAAAGTAAAGAATCATATCAAAATCCCCTCGCAATGGTCGATCTCGTGCTGGATGATCTCCGCCGTCCAGCCGGTGAAGGTTTTCAGCCGGGTCTGGAATTGCTC
Organism: uncultured Oscillospiraceae bacterium; assembly: GCA_934569195.1. GTDB lineage: Bacteria > Bacillota > Clostridia > Oscillospirales > Oscillospiraceae > Faecousia. The sequence goes on along the minus strand of CAKTKB010000183.1, from coordinate 542 downwards.
GTTCTGCCACTGGACCTTGACGGTCTGAAACCGTTTCGTTTTCCGGACGCCGGTGAGGGAGAGGCAGCCCTCCTGGGCCTCATACGGCCCGGACTGCCGGACGATGACGGGATTGAACATCACCATGTACATCCCCTCGTTGTCAAAGGCGATAATGCGTTTACAAACGCCGATCATGTTGGCCGCCATGCCCACGCAGCCGTCCTTATGGGCGATCAGGGTGTCCAGCAGGTCCTGGGCCGTGGCCAGATCGTCCGCCGTGGCGGGAGCGGCCTTCTGGACGAGAAACGTCTCATCCTTGCAGATCTCACGAATCATACTGTTCCTCCCGGAAGCTTTTTTCTGTATTGTATCAGTCAAAGGAAAAACGCGCAAGTGCTCTCACTTGCGCGTTTTTTGCCTGGGGATCAGTCACACATGCCGGTGTGGATCACCTTGCCGATGTTCCACAGGTGGGCAGCCTGCCGGGCGGCCTCCAGCCGCTCCTCCGGCGTCTTGTAGCTGACGTGGGCGGTCTCCGTGCCGCAGTTCAGGCAGCACGC
>CAKTKB010000182.1 GCA_934569195.1 uncultured Oscillospiraceae bacterium | reverse complement strand
CGGCTACCCCCGTCGGGACCGCCTTGGACTCTCCGGGCGCCACAAACACAGGCGCATCCAGACAGGCATACAAATCCGCTCCCGCCGCCCCGGACGATCCGTAAGTCGGCACAACGGCCCCCGGACGCAGCAGCTTTACCCGAATTTTTTCCATTGCTTCATTCCCTTTCCTGCAATCTGCCAATCCTCCCACAAGACCACCCTGCCGGCGGCCAGGGACTTGGGGACATCGATGAGCCTCTGATTCTCCGAGCCTCGGAAGCGAAGTCCCAGATTCTTTTTCTCCTCAACAAAGGGGCCGTCCACCAGCACGTCCAAATATCCCAGATATTCCCTGGTAATCTCCGGATCCCCCAGCTTTCCCGGCAGAATGTCCCGATCAAACAGATAGCCTGTATAGGCCCAGACGGATTTTTCCGGGTATGCCTTCTTTACCTGCCGCAGCAGCTCCACCACCGGTCCCTGATTCCGGGGATCAAACGGCTCTCCTCCCAGCAGCGTCAGGCCGCAAATATAGCTCGGCGCCAGCATGGATACGATCTCCTGCACGGTCTGCTGCGTAAAGGGCTGTCCATAGGAAAAATCCCATGCGACTTCGTTGAAGCAGCCCTTGCACCGATGGGTGCAGCCCGAGACAAACAGGCTCACCCGGACGCCCGGGCCGTTGGCGATGTCGCAATTTTTAATTTCCGCGTAGTGCATGTCGGAACTCACCTCCTGCAAAGCATACCACACATCCCGCGGTTTTGCAACGGCGGCACATCACTTTTTGCGTGACAAGTGCTCCATAAAGAAATTCTCCAGTGCGCTCTGGCAGCGGGGCTGGTCCACCACATAGCTCAGCCCGTGTCCGGCCCCTTCCACCAAAATCAGCTGTTTTTCGCCCGGGCACGCCGCATAGGCTGCTTTCGTCATTTCACAGGGAACATACCGGTCCCCCGTTCCATGAACCAGCAGCACCGGCACTGTGCATCTTTGGACGGCTTTCACCGTGGACACACGCCGCAAATCAAATTTCCCCAGCATTCGGGCGAAAAGACCGGCGCACCAGACCACCGGCTCCGGCGCAATGTGCAGCTGATGGCGCACCTGGCGGCAGATAATGTCCCACGGGCTGGTGAAGCCGCAATCCGCCACAATTCCCCGCACATTTTCCGGCAAATCCTCACCGGAGGCCATCAGCACCGTAGACGCGCCCATGGACATTCCGGTTAAAAACAGGTCCTGCTTTCCAACGGTCGCATTGTGCCACTGAATCCAGCGCAGCAGATCCAGGCGCTCCAGTACACCGAACGTAATGTATTTCCCTTCACTCTTTCCGCAGCTTCTCTGATCCGGCAGGAGCAGGTTGAAGCCCAGCCTGTGGTAAAAATCCAACACCATGGAGAAATCCGCCTGGGGGCAGCTTCTGTATCCATGCATCAGGATAATTGTCCCGGCTGCATCCACTGCGCCCACCCATTGCGCCCGCAGCTTCAGGCCGTCGTCGGAGGTGACCCATACTTCCTGCGCCCGGTGCCGCTTGAGCCAGGCAAAGCCCTCCTGTATCCGGTCCGCCATAGGCGCCCACGCCGTAGATTGCAGAGCTGCTCCGTCCTCCCATGGCAGCTCTCTTGCCCGGCGGCAGGCCACCCGAAAAACATAATATCCCGCTCCCAGCAATCCGCACACTGCCACTGCGGCCGCGGCAGCCGCCACGATCATTCCTGTTTTCACGGCACGATTTCCTCCTCCATATCAGCGCTTCAAAAATACGGCAGACAGCGTCCGTTTTCTTCCCCGAACGCAGGCAGCCATCCTCACGGACACGTCTCTCGTCTTGAAATTATAATCACAATTCACAGAAAAGTAAAGTTTCCTCCGCGGGTTTCTCCCCCGCTGACCTTGCCTTTTCCGTCCGGATAGGGTATAATATAGAATCATCTGTAAAGAATCGAGGTTACCGCTATGTTTTCTCAGGAAGAACGCTGCCTTTACCGGCGCAGCCCGCTGGG
>CAKTKB010000181.1 GCA_934569195.1 uncultured Oscillospiraceae bacterium | reverse complement strand
CTCCTCGTCCATTGAGGTGGCGGGCGACGCCTTCGACGAGGCGATCGGCCGGTACGTCCGGCGGCGGCATGGCGTGATCATCGGCCAGGTCACGGCTGAGGACATCAAGATTCAGATCGGCTGCGTTTATCCCCGGTCAGAGGATATCAGCATGGATGTTCGGGGAAGAGACGCAAAAACCGGTATGCCCCGGGTTATTACCCTTCTTTCGTCGGAAATTTACGAGGTTCTGCGCCGCCCGGCCCGCCAGGTCACAGACGAGGTTCTGTCGGTTCTGGAGGAAACATCCCCGGAGCTGGTGGGAGACATTGCTGCCAACGGCATAACCCTGACCGGCGGCGGCGGGCAACTGTGGGGCATGGACAAGCTGATTGCGGAGCGGACGGAAATCCCCTGCACGCTGGCGGATGATCCGGATTCCTGCGTGGCCATCGGCTGCGGCAAGAGTCTGGCCTGGATGAACCACATGACCGAGGGACCGATCAACATTGCCCGCCGGCGCGCTATGCGCGGCTGAGAAAGAGAGGCGCAGAATGCGGCGGACACCGAATGCGATGGAGATCATCGGCGGCGTATATACCCTTTTGGGCGCAATTTTTGCGGCGCTGGGGTTGGGACTCTTTATCGGACTCAAGGATGAGCCGGGACGCATGATGGGGTGGATATTTGGCGGAATCGGGGGCATTTTCCTGATCCTGGGTATCCTTTTCCTGGTCATCACAATTCGTAAACGGCGTGTGTGCCGCCGCCTGGTGGAATCCGGCCGCTTCCTTTGGGCGGAAATTTCCGATTGCGTGCCGGAGTATAACATCACGATTAACGGGCGCCATCCCTATCGGATCCTTGCCCGGTACTGCCGGGGAGAGACGGTACACCTGTTTCGCAGCGAGCCGGTCCGGGGCTATCCGGATGCTTCGCTGATCGGCCAGCCGGTGCGGGTTTATGTGGGGGACGACACGTTTCGTAAGTATTATGTCGACCTGCAAGGAATCCAGTCCCGGGTCGTGGAGCATTCCTTCTAACGGAAAAAGTCAAATTTCATAAAAAGGATCCCTCCGGAGGCACAGACGCTTCCGGAGGGATTTTGTATGCAGGGATTCGGGAAAGGCGGAACCGTGGGGCGTGCGCGGGAAATCAGCCCCAATTGACGTGGTATTTCTGCTCAATCAGCTGGAAGCCGTCCCAGGCGGGATCGTCCCAGCCGGTTGTACCGGGCTGGTAGTAGATCACGGGAGAAAGAATGCTGCCGTCCTCCTGCAGCCCCCAGTCGTCGGAGAAGTGTCCGCCCCCAAAGACGCCTGCGGGGAGGATAACTCCGTTTTTGAGGTCCTGCCCAAGCATGGGGTGGGATTGGGGACAGTTCCCCTGAAAGTGTACTTCCTTCAGATTGGAAAGGGAGGCAGGGAAAGCCTCAATGGAAATGCGCTCGACCGTCTCGCTCAGATAAACGGCTTCCAGAGTCGGGCTGTCTGTCAAAAAATTCGCAGAGAGGAAGGTTACGCCGTCCATAACCACGACACGCCGCACCCGGTCGGCAAAATAATAGGTCAGCGGGGACATTCGCTGCACGCCGAAACGGGTCGGCTCAGCGGGGTCAAACGTACCGCCGTCAGAGCGGCCGCACCAATAGTCCCACATATCGCCCTGACCGTGGATATAGACTGTCCGCGTGGGACGAACATAGGTGTAGTAGACGCTGTCGCCGATTTGGCCGGATTGCGTTCCAAAGTGCCAGAATAGGAAAACGGCAGCTGCCACCAGAAGCAGAATGCCCAGGACAACTAAAAGGATCTTTATACTTTTTTTCATACTATATCAGCTCCAATCGACGTGGTATTTTTGTTCGACCAGTTGGAAGCCTTCCCAGTCGGGGCTGTCCCACCCCTTGGCTCCGGGCGGATAGTAGATGGTGATCGCATGATCCTCCAGCTGCTTCAGCAGCGGATTGCCGGGCTTGCTGCCATCGGAGGTCGTGTCCTGTCCGCCGTAAACGAA
>CAKTKB010000180.1 GCA_934569195.1 uncultured Oscillospiraceae bacterium | reverse complement strand
GAGATAGTATCTATTCGTATCTCTTTAACTACGGGGATAAGTCGGTCAATATCACGCTGACCTTTACCAGCGCAGAGGCAGACTGCCATGAAGAAATACTGCACTCGCTGCAAATCAAAAATGACGGAGATCTCTATGAAGCACAAAAATGAAATTAGGATTCCCGCTGACCGGGCCGTACAGCGCATTACCGTTCGACGCATGGCAGCGTACCTTTACACCAGTATGTATCTGAGCTTTGGCTGGGAGCTGGAGCAAACGAATGTCCCCGTCAGCCGCCCGATCTATACGGAATTGTGCTTTTCAAGGCAGAAAAATATCCGTGACCCGGCAGCGGCGCAAAGCCTCTGGCGGCAGTTTGATGCGGCGGTAGGCGAGATCGAAGCGCAGGAGCAAGTGCAATCGGGATGTACGAGAACAGCCGTCCTGTTTGGGCTGGCCGGTGTTGTACTTCTGGCAGCGGCGTTCCTCGTTTCATGGCTGGCGGCATCTTCGGTTTTGCAGATGATATTTGTCTGGCTCGGCGCAGGGATATGTGCTTCGGCATTTCTGTTTTACTGTGCTATTTATAAACGCCGTGCGGATGAATTTGCTGAAAATCTCTGCGAGAACTATCAAAAAGTCTACGCGCTCTGTCAGCAGGCATCCGCTGCGCGGATGCAAGGCGCATAGGAGGTGTTTTCATGCGGGTAGTATTCGCACTTGTTTATCTGCTGATGATCGCGCTGCTGGCACATCCCATTGGGGAAGCAATTCCCAAAACTGCATTTCACCCGGAGCGGTTTCCATTCTGCGGCTACCCGTGGGAAACACGACTGTACCGGCTGCTACGGGTAGCGAAGTGGAAAGATAAAGTTCCGGACATGAGCAAGCGGCTTTCCGATATGCGGCCGAAGAAATTATTGTCTGTCTCGGTCGATCAGATGGACACGCTGCTTTGCGAAATGTGCCGCGCTGAAAGCGTTCATTGGGCAGAAACGCTATTGGGTATCGGCTGTGTTTTCATCGCGCCCGGTATCGGCTGGGTATTCTTTGCGGTGTGGGCGCTGCTGGGGAATTTGCCGTTCATCCTGATCCAGCGGTACAATCGTCCCCGGATACTAACATTAAAAAACCGCCTTGCCAAAGCAAGGCAGAAAGGAATGTAGGATGCACATTTTGATTTTGAGCTGCAACACCGGTGCCGGACACAATTCGGCGGCATCTGCGATCCGGGAGGAACTGGAGCAGCACGGAGATACCTGCACCTGTATGGATGCGCTCCGTCTGGAATCCGCAGAGTTTTCCAAGCTGATCTGCACGGTTCACGCTCTGACCTATCGCTATACGCCGAAGCTCTATGGCAAGGGATACGAAAAAGAAGAAAGCGAAACGATCTCATGGGTCGGCAGATTGCTGACCCCCGCGGCGCAGAAGCTGCACGCTGTTTTGCAGGAAAATGCCTTCGACGCTGTGATCTGCGTCCATGCGTTTGCGGCCTTGATCGTGACAGAGCTGCGAAGGCTGTATGATGACCGCCTGCCCGCGTTCTTTGTAGCAACGGATTATACTTGCAGTCCCTATGTGGCGAAATGTGATATGGACGGCTTTTTCATCCCGCATCCTGCGCTGGCGGAAGAATTTCTGAATTCAGGTATCCCGGCAGACAAGCTCATCGCCAGCGGCATCCCGGTGCATGACGCATTTAGGGCTCGTCAGCCGCAAAAGGTGGCGCGGGCAGCGCTTGAGCTGCCTGAGAGCTGCAAGATCATTTTGCTCGCCAGCGGAAGTATCGGATGCGGCCCCTTGATAGAGCTTTATACGCAGCTTGGCAATCAGCTTTCGGAGAACGATACCGTTGTTGTGGTATGTGGGAATAATCACCGCCTTGTCAGGCAGCTCACGGCAATTCCGGTAAAAACTCACAGCCGTATCCTCGGCTTCACAGATCAGATCGGCATCTACATGGATGCTGCGGATTGCTTTGTCACAAAGGCGGGAGGTATCAGCACCACGGAAGCCCTCGCAAAAGGGACACCGACGATCCTGCTC
>CAKTKB010000179.1 GCA_934569195.1 uncultured Oscillospiraceae bacterium | reverse complement strand
GTATCTATCCAGATCCCCACGCAGCACACGCGCAAACAGCATGGCCTGCACATACGGGATCATTCCAACCGGGATTTTCTCCTTCAGGAACGGATGCTGGATGGATTCGCGCTTTCTGGCGCGCCACTGTTCAATGACCTTTCGCCGTCCCCTGTCGCTGAGGTATACCGCGCCAAAATCCGTGGTAAAATCCTGCTCCTGAAACTGGTCCCTGTTGAACATTGAAATGACAAGACGGTCGCACAGAGGAGCACGAAGTTCCTCCATTATATCCAATGCAAATGATGACCTTCCCGGCCTGAGCGTGTGCAGATACCCCGCTGCCGGATCCAGCCCGACGGTTTCCATTGCGGAGCGGACATCATGAGACAGCAGCACATATACAAATGACAGCACCGCGTTGACCTCGTTCTCCGGAGGCCGCCGACTCCGCACCTCAAATCGGTATCCCTTCGGGCTTGAAAGCAGTTCATCAAATTGCGAAAAGTAGACCGATGCCGCCGCTCCCTCAACGCCCCGCATGGAATCGAGGTCTGCGCAGGAATCAAGTCTCCCGGCCAGGTCCGTCAGAACTGACGCCGAATCGGACAGAGCGCTTCTTACCGCGTCATCCGCAGCAGAACGCGCATGGCGCTGCAGCACCGCCTTGCTGTTCCTGATCTTGCAGAACAGCAGGTCCCGGACAAAGCGGTTCACAAACGCCGTATCAGACATACTTTCATACTGCCGCTTTCGCAGAAGCACATTTCCGCTCACCGGTCCGCACAGCCGCCCGAGGAAATATCCGTTCTCGCTCAAAAATGTGATGGTCACATCATTTTCCGAGCAGAAGGCCAGCAGCGCCGTGGAAAGAGTGTTTTTCCCGAATATGACGACGGAATCCACCTGCGAAATCGGAACCGCCGCTTTTTCCGCGCCGCCTATGGAAATGCATATATTTCCATTCCGTTCAAAGAGGTAGCTCTCCGGGGTAGTGATATACAGGGTCTCCAGCAGCTTTTTCACAGCTCACCCTCCTCCACAGCCTCCCTGCGAAGCTGCGCACAGTACTCCTCGGCGGAGTGCTGCACGCCCGGCAGGCAGTGCTCCCTCAGGGAGCACGCTCTGCACTTTGCTCCAGGCTCCGCCGGCGGAACGGAAAAGCTGCGCCTAAACGCCTCGATTTCCCGAACCGTGTCCCTGACCGTCTCCCGCAGCTTCTCCGTCAGGCTGACAGTATACCGGCGATGCGACGTAATATAGTAAATGGCACCCTCCGGTATCTGCGTATTAAACATCTCCTCCAGGCACATTGCCTGTGCGCACAGCTGCATCTCATACTCCCGCTCCGACCGCAGCTTTCCATGTTTATATTCAACCGGAAACAGCCTCACCGGGAAATCCAGCGCCGGGATACGACAGCCTTGCGGGTCCGCTTCTGCCTCGATACAGTCGCACTTTCCCGCCACCCCCAATTTTTTGGAGAAAACAGGAAACTCATACAGCTTTGCCGAGCTTCCCCGGCGTTCGATCCGCTGAGTGTGGACCCGCTCATGCTCAGCCCTGCCTTTGGCGGTGTCTGCGCTCTCCGCCCAAAGCCGCTCATTGGTCAGCAGCGCGGCCCGCCGCAGGCAGTAGCCTGCCTGCGACAAACCGGAAACAGGGATCGGGTCCCAATCATCCATGGCGGAACCAGTCCTCGTCCTCGGGAAGCTTATCCCACACCACCGGCTCAAAGGCACTGGGCTTAAATCCTATCTGCACACCGCCCGGCAGCTTATCCATTGTAATGACGGCATCATAATCACGATAGCTGCGGGGATAGGCAACCGTGTCCTTCTTCGTGACCTTCACAAGGTCAAAGAGCTTATGTGCCGGAGCGCAGCCAAGTCTGGCCTGGCGTGCCCTCTGGGCGGCATCGCTGTCCGTTCCGACGTGTCTGAAAATTATCAACGGAGACACCACGGCCATCTCGCCCTTGCTGGCGGAGTGGTCATGCTCATACATGTTCAAAATCGCCTCAAAGAGAGCATCGAGGTCAGCCTCGTCAAAGC
>CAKTKB010000178.1 GCA_934569195.1 uncultured Oscillospiraceae bacterium | reverse complement strand
GCTGTTGGTGCGGCTGTTGTCAAAATCCCTGACGAGGATGTGCGTCCGGCGCTGATGCTTATGGTCATGATATATCAGAAATCGGATGAAATAAACCGTGAGCTGTTCCGCCGAGATCAGAAGCGCATTGCCGAATTGGAAGAAGAACTTGAAAAAGCCCGTGCAGAGCTTCATCGGTTAGAGCAGGAAAAATAAAAATCTTATTCAATGCAAAGAAGCTCCTCCGACCACAAAGTGGCAGGGGGAGCTTCTTCGTTGTCTTCAATTTACTGAATGGCATCTTTGAGAGCCTTGCCGGGTTTGAAGGCAGGAGCTTTGGACGCGGGAATTTCGATCTCCGTTCCGGTAGCGGGATTTCTACCGGTGCGGGCTGCGCGCTCCTTGACTTCAAAGGTGCCGAAGCCCACCAGCTGTACTTTATCGCCCGCCTTCAGCGCATTCTCCGTTACGGTGATAAAGGCGGTCAAGGCGGACTCGCAGTCCTTCTTGGAAAGATTGCTGGTCTCAGCCATAGCGGCGATCAATTCAGTCTTGTTCATAACATATACTCTCCTGTTGTTTCTCAAATAGTACGGGATGTGATGTTATTATACCGGATAGGATCGTGTTTGGCAATACGGCTTTGCGGGTTGGATCCCATAAGCGATACCGTTCTCTCATTTACGCCTGCGGCTGGTGGACAACGCCGACGAACAGCGGCAGGCCGTCCGTTCCCGTAATGGCGAACACAAAGGGGCGATCTAAGGTGAAGTCCACTTCCTCCTCTGGCGGCGCACCTGCGCCATTTGCCATCATGACCGTATAGGCCGCAGCGGTGACGCCCTCTTCATCGATGGCAACACGCACTGCATGCCTGGCCTGAGAGAGATAAGCCTCCGTATCATCGGTCATCGGCGAGAAGTCTGAGGTTGTCGAATCAAACACATCGGTGATACCCATATTCTTCAGGCTCGCTGTCAGATCCAGATCCGACGCAATGTCAAACTTTGGGACAGATAGATTGACGATGAGGTATTTGCTCTCTGCGCTCTCGCCACCGCTGAGCAAGAAACCCATCGTCTGTTCGTCGGCAAGCAGTTCCTCCGGCGTCACGCCCTCGTCGGGCAGCAGAAACCACATGGCACCGCTGTTTTCCAGATTCTTTGCCACGGCGGAAAAGCGGTCACCCCAATAGTAGGTGTTCGTCCCGCTCTGGTGCATGAAGTCGCAGGTCACATCGCCGCTATCGGCGTGGAAGGTATCCGGGCTGGTATTGCTCTCGGAAAACTCCCCGCTCCACTTGGCACGGAAATAGATGGTCGTGGCAAGGGCGAGGATCGTTTCCTTATCCATCGTCAGGCCGGAAGCCTGCTCCTTCAAAAGCCCACCAGTCTGCTGGTTGATCCAGTCCTGAAGCGCCTGATCAAAGGCGGCGGAGCCCATCTCGCCGCGATAGGACGAGGCGTAATAATTTTTTGCCAGCGCGTTCATCGTCTCCTGCTTGAAGTCGATTTTGTCGCTGAGCCACAGCGAACTTGCAAGAATGCTGGTCACGGCACCATCGTCGCAGTAATTGGCGTTCCAGACAGCAGATGCTTCGACATGAAGACTGTCCAGATCATCACTGCCAAGCAGGCTGAGGATCTGCTCCCGGCTCTCTCCGTCCGTGATCTCTGCCAGCATGGCCAGCGCCATGTAGATATTGATGGGCGAGCAGGCTTTGTTCTCCCCGGCTCCGCCGGTAAGCAGCTGCGGGATGACGGTGCGGAGATAGCTGTCCAATACGTCCGTATAGCCCTCCGGCTGCTCCATCTGCTTTCGGCGGTCTGCCCACCATGTGTCATAGACCTGGCTGAAACCGTCGCTGTCAAAGTCTCCGTTGAGCTTGGTATACTTGCTCTCGTCCGGATACTGTGCCATCTGTGGATACTGCGCAGCCGCCAGCTGATACTTATTGGTGCTTGTTGTTCCCGCCTGCGAGCAGGCGGTCAGGGAAAATACACTGATCGCGGCAAGCAGAAATGCCAAAATCCGTTTCATCGTTCGCTCCTCCATC
>CAKTKB010000177.1 GCA_934569195.1 uncultured Oscillospiraceae bacterium | reverse complement strand
ACTTTGTATCGTCACAGCCGATGTCTCTCAGATGCTTTTTGATCTGGTCGAACACCGTATAGTAGTTGCAAAATCCGAGCTTTGTGTTATTATAGAATAAGATTTTTCCGTGCTTCAGTTCTTCCAGCGAGGGGCGCTTGGCCAGGGTGATCATGGTTCGTTCCTGATACCCTCTGGGATCCAGCAGTGCGTTCATTTTTTGCATGTTTGACTTCCTTTCTATGTTTGAATTTTCGATTTGGGTCTTTCCACGCGCACCAGCGTCGCCGCGCCCGCGCGCATGGCAGACAGTTTCCTGTCCAATATACCCAATCTTCTATGCTCTTGACGTATAAAAGTATAGCATTATTGCCATCTTTGACGCAATTCCGTTTTTTCCCCACAGTTATTCCGAAACAGAATAGTTATATGTGATTTTGATTACAGCCGTTTTAAGAGGAGGTAACCCTTGACCATCAAGCAACTGGAATATCTGATTGAGTTGGCGCAGACAAAGAATTTCACCAATGCGTCCGATAAGCTGTACATTTCTCAATCCTCGCTTTCCAAGCAGATCCGTGCGCTGGAAACAGAAGTCGGCGTTCAGCTGCTCGCCCGCAGCACGCGAAACGTGGAACTCACGTCCGCAGGCGAGGAGTTCGTGCAATATGCCAAGGAGATCGCACATACATACAATCTGATGATGAATGCCATGCAGGCGTATGGAAAATCCAGCCAGGAGACGCTGCGAATCAGCATCATTCCAGTCGCAAGCAGCTATGGAATTTTGGAAAATATCACGGAATTCCGCAGGTTTTACCCAGAAATTGAAATAATTATGGAGGAGCAGGATCCGGTCATCGCAATGAAGAATTTGCTTAGCCGGAAGGTCGACGCCTGTATTCTGCGCAACTGCCTGCTCTCGGACGATCGCTGTCGGATGATACCGCTGATCACGGATGAGATGGTGCTCATCGCATCTGCCAAACATCCTCTGGCAAACCGGCAGAGCATTTCGCTCAGTGAAGCGGCTGACAACGTCTTTTTCTTCATGAACCGGCAGACCGGCTTGTTCCAATACTGTATGAATCTCTGCGAGGAGGCCGGCTTCACGCCGAACGTGTCCAAGCAGTTCCTCCGGCTGAACACCATCCAAACGCTGGTTGAAAATAACGCCGGTGTTTCGCTCATCATGCAGCAGGTTGCCGAAAAAATGCGCAGCGAAAAACTGCGCATCATCCGCCTGACCGAGCCGGCGCTTGTCGACCTTTCCATCGTCACGCGCAAAGAGAATTACAGCGACGCCATCGTTCTGTTCTCCAATTTTCTGCAAAAACAGTATAGAAAGCAGCGCATCTGAGCGATGCAGCTCCTGCTTTTTGCCTGCGGGTAAACCGGCTCCATCCGCTGGCCCAGCAGCATGGACATCGCTTCAACGTAGCTTTTGCCGTGATATTTTTAGCTCGGCCGCCCTCATTTGATGCATGATTGAACCACTCGCAGCCGCGCACCGTGACGCTGTGGTCGCTGGCCAGCCGCTTTTCGCGGCCGGACTTGATGAGCCTTTCGCCCTGCCGAAGGAGAAATTCTTCGAGATCAACGGACGTGGCGCGCTCTTTCTGCTCTGGGGTAAATTCAATAAATTTGCTGATTTTAGTCACCGCGTTCTATGCTTGTAAAGAGTTTTGTTTTGGGGTATACTGGGGTTAGGAAGGAGGCGCGCAAAACGCAGAAGCAAGTGTATTCGATCGATGAGATCCGCGAGATCGTCGCGCCGATTGCAAAGCAGCACGGCGTGGACAAAGTGTTTCTGTTCGGCTCTTATGCAAGGGGCGATGCAACGCCTGCCAGCGATGTGGATCTCTGCGTGGATGCGCCTAAGCTGCGGGGCCTGTTCGCGCTTGGCGGTCTGTATGCCGACTTAGAGGACGCGCTCCAAAAGAGCATCGATGTCGTAACGACCGGCTCTCTCAAGTACAACAAGGACGAAGCCTTCCTCGAAAATCTGCGAAAGGATCGGGTGCTGCTGTATGAGCTTTCCTAACCGCGACGCGCAGATTC
>CAKTKB010000176.1 GCA_934569195.1 uncultured Oscillospiraceae bacterium | reverse complement strand
ACTGGAGGTCACGCATCAGGTCGCGCCGCTGGGCGTTGTGTTCATCAAAAATAAAGAGTGCGAGAAGCCTGAGCTTTTTTCCTCCGTGAAGCTTGGACTGTCGTATTTGCAGGGCAAATGCGATCGCGTGGTCTTTACACCGGTCAACGCTCCGATGTTTTTTGCGCAGACGCTCCATACCCTGCTTTCCAGCACAGCCGATATTGTAACACCGACCTGCAATGGGCGCGGCGGACACCCCATCGTCCTGCAAAGCGCGGTCATCCCGCAGATCCTTGCCTATGAGGGGCCGGATGGTCTGCGCGGCGCGATCCGGCAATGTGACTGCAGCAAGCAGCGCATCGCAGTTCCGGACGCAGGCGTTCTGATGAGCGTCCACAATGAGCCGCAGCTGCGGCAGCATTTGCAGGAGCATAATGCTTCGCTGCTTACTCCGTCGGTCAAAATCAGCATCGACAAAGAAAATATGTTCCTAAACTCCCGGCTGAAGCTGCTGTTGTTTCTGATTGCTGATCTGCAATCCGTTCGGCAGGCGTGTTTGCATATGGGTCTTTCCTATCAGAAAGCGTGGGACATGATCAATCGACTGGAACAGGAGACAGGCTACGCAGTCGTTACGCGGCAGCATGGCGGCAAAAACGGCGGCAAAACCTGCCTGACCGAGAAAGGCCGTCAGCTCATGTATGCGTTCCAGCAGTATGAGGACGAGGTACGCGGCTTTGCCCAACAGCGTTTTGACGTGCTGTTCCGGGCGTCCGGCCTCATATAAACTTGCACAAAAACGAAGCGTCCTTTTTCGGCGTGTACTTCTCAGGAAGCATTTGAACGCACGAAAAAGGATGCTTATACTAAAATTAGCGTTATTCCACAGAAAGGAGCACGATGCACATGCAGGAGCGAAACGGTGTGGCGTATTGCGCCAGCACGTTTTCAAAAGAAGGCTGTCCGCCGCGCACGGTCTTTGCCGCGCCGGTCTTTGTCCCGGCAACCATGAGTGCCGATGATCTGCCGCTGCAAGAGCTGTATGACCATCCGGATTTCATTGATCTCATCAGTGCGCAGGAGTTCGGTCTGGAGCAGACAGGGCATGGAAAATTACTGCTGTGTATTGTCGTTGCTGCCGCACCCGGCGCATTACGGGAGCTTCTGGGTATGATCATGCCGGATGTGACGCTTCTGCCCTGTGCGCAGTGCCGCGAATGTGACAACTCTCTTCGTCTTTCGATAGGGGATGCGCAGTTTTCAATCCCCATGTACGAGCAGGCAGGGGCGTTTCTTTCCGCCATGCTGGAAGCGGCACTGCCGCTGGAGGCAATGCTGGCCGCGCTCACCACATGGTGTACCGGCTATGCCTGTCAGCTTTTCCGGGAGGAAGAACGATGAGAAAACGCATTGGCGGTCTGATCCTTGCCGCGGGCTGTTCAAAACGGATGGGCGATTTCAAGCCGCTCATGCCTCTGCGCGGCAAGACGCTGATCGAAAACACCATCGACTCCATGCTGCTGTGCGGTGTCAGTCCCATCACCGTCGTGCTCGGCCATCGCGGACGGGACATCGAAGCCATTCTCAAAAGCCGTTACCTCGGAACCGGTCTGACCATGGTCTACAATAACGACTATGCTGCAACGGATATGCTGGCCTCGATCAAAATTGGCCTTTCCGCCATGCCGCCGTGCGATGCCTTTTTTCTGTTGCCGGGGGATATGCCCGTTGTAGCGAAGGAGACATTTCTCGCGGTCTATCGCGCCATGCCGGAGCTTGGCGCAGCCATCACATTCCCAACGCTCGAGGGTTACCGCAAACACCCGCCGCTCATTGACGCGGCCTTCATCCCGGAAATCCTGCGCTACGATGGGCCAAACGGCCTTCGCGGCTTCTGGGAGCTTCATGCGGACAACATTGTGACTGTTGCGGTCGACGATGTCGGCTGTTGGACAGACCTGGATACATTCACGCAATACTCGCGCTGTGTGCAGCGCTATCAGGGATAAAAGGAGGAATCTGCATTGCATAACATTTCCCGTTCTGTCGTGAAGAAAGACCATGCGCCCAAGATGGAAGGACGTT
>CAKTKB010000175.1 GCA_934569195.1 uncultured Oscillospiraceae bacterium | reverse complement strand
GGGATATGGGCGTGTTTTTAGACCCCGTCAAAGCCTCGTTTTTTTATTTGGCGGGACGGTGTCTGTATTTAGTTCAGTTTTTATTGCACTCTGCGTTCACGGATAATTGAACGGCCATGCCATTATCAGTATGAAACAAATCCGTATAATTATATGCGGGAGGTGAACGCATGGTGCATAATCAACCTGAAATGCTCGGAGAGATTATCAAAACAGCACGGGAAAAGTCTGACTTGACCGTCGAGGAGCTGACCGCGCGAGTCGGGATCTCAGAGCGATACTTATACCGCATCGAGAATGAGGGCAAAGTACCAAAGTTTGATGTCCTCAAAGAACTCGTTCGGGAGGTATCCGCTGCCGTCCTCCTTGAAGGTATAGGTGCAGGAATTGTCCGAGAGCATATAGCTGCCGATGATCCTGCTGTCGGATATACTGCCGGATGCCGTGGACGGCTTGTCCAGTGAGCAGCTTTTGCATATCAGCCCAATGACGACTATAAGCAATATGAAAATTGCGGCACAGACAGAGAAGATGTTTCATTGTTTCTTTCTTTTTTTCATCGCTTCTCTGCGGCGCTAGATCTGCTGTCTGCGGTATTCTTCTTCACTGATCGGCTGCTTTCTGTTGTCATTAGATGGGATATTGCTCATTTGCTTTGATCACCATATTTCTTAGTATTCTGTTCCGTCCCACAGCCCGCCGCAGATCTGCCAGACGGGTTCGTTTTCATAGTGCTGGCGGATGCTTTTCCCCGAAAAGGCGGAAACATTGTTTCGGTCGGCTCCGGCGTCGATAAGCAGCCGGAATATACGCTGTAAGTCCTCGCACATCTCCGGTGTGATCGGTCTGCCGGGATAGAATTCTCCGGTTTCCTGATTTTTGACTGGGCAGAGATTGTTCGCTTCCGACACCGCCTCCATCAGGCAGTTCCGGCCGTAATGATCGGTGACGGTTACATCCGCACCAAGCGCCAACATCCGCTGCAAAAATGCGAACGCATCGTCCGCCTGTTCCTTGGTGTGCTTCCATTCCAGATGCAAGGGCGTGGTATCTTTTCCGTCCCACGCATAGCGGCGGGCGTTCCAGATGGCGGCATTTACGCCGTCAAAGAGTACCGGACGGGCCTCTTCCGCGATCTTTTTGTCAGGGAGATAATTCACATCGGCACCGCTTTCCAGCAGCAGCCAGGCGATCTCCTTGTGCCGCCCGGTGCAGAGCGACACTTGAAGCGGTGACATTCCCCGTGTATCCAGCGGTCGCTTGGGCGCAATGGCGTTGACGGCGGAGGAATCCTCCGCAAGAATCGCTTTGACCCCGGCAAGATCATCCGCACGAATCGCATCAAAGATGCGGTTCTGCCCGGATACGGGCTGCTTTCTATCTTTTTTATGCATATGGTTCACCGCTTTCTATCCCTTCCGAAAAACGGTCGTTTCGGGCGACCGCCTTTCGGAAAGGAGCTTGCCGCAGCAAGCCCTTTCGTATAGGAAATACTCAGACCTTTTCGATCAGGAGCAAACCGGCCGACATGGACAGGCACCCGTCCTCATCGGGTGTGAGCTGTTCATAGGGGTCAACGGGCACGCCGCCCGCGTCCCCCTCCATGCCGGTGTGGTAGAAATACGCACCGTTTTCCTCTTTCCACGGGTGCTGCTCCACAATGGCCATGCCGTCAAGGAGCCGCAATTCTTCGCCGGTGTCCATTTGCTTGAAGTCCTCCGGCGGAAGCAGCATATAGGCGATGCCGTCCGAGCGGAAGTCGAAGATCGCCCGGCTCATCCGGCGGTACTCGTCATAGTCCTCACCCTGCGGAATGTCGGCGGGTGCGATCAGTTCCATGCCGTCCGGCGTAATGCAGAATACCTTTTTGATCTTCCATTTTCCTATCAGTTCCATAGTCCTGCCCTCCCGTTATGCCCACGGGTCGGCGGCCTTCGGGGTACGCACGCCGGTAAGCAGATACTGCTCCCACAGGAACCACTTGCCGTCGCTGCCGCGCTGGCGCAGCTTCACGGGACGGGGATCGTCCGCACCGCCGCAGGGGATAAACAGCTTCATGTACCCGGCTTCCTCGGC
>CAKTKB010000174.1 GCA_934569195.1 uncultured Oscillospiraceae bacterium | reverse complement strand
GCGGCGTTGTTCTCGTCATTTTGAATTTTTAGAATAAATACCTCTTGCCGACTGCCAGCAAACCGTTGATATATCTGTGTTTTCTGAAATCCTATAATTACACTCGGACCAAAATCCCCCTGAAATTGTTGGATTAACAGTGATAAGGAACTAATTCAACTTACTACTGTTAGCCGATGGATTCGGGTGTGCAGCGTTACCACAACATAGATAGAGTCCACCTGTATTTTTTAAAAGCAGGTGGACTCTATCGCGTTTTCCTAAATAGCAATAATTTGGAAAATTCCGGTACATCTCTGCGTGGATGCACCGGAATTTTTATCTGCTCTGATTTTACTTTTATTTTACGCAGTTCGGGTCGCACAATTTACATTCCGTCTTTATACTTAACTATGAACGTAGAAAAGAGGACTGCTATGGAAATTCGACTGGAACAGATTGCAAAGAGCTTTGATAAGAGGCAGGTCATCCATCCCACGACGCTGACCATCCAGAACGGCAGCTTCACAACGCTGCTGGGTCCCTCTGGATGCGGCAAGACGACGCTGCTGCGGATGATTGCCGGACTGGAAACGCCGGATGACGGCGAAATCTGGCTGGACGATACCTGCGTTTTTTCCAAGAAACGCAAAATCAACCTGCCGCCGGAGAAGCGGAATCTCGGCTTTGTGTTTCAGGATTTTGCTCTCTGGCCCCATATGACGGTATTTGAGAATGTTGCCTTCGGCTTGAGAGCGAGAAAAGATACGACAGACTTGCAGAATAGAGTCCGCAACGCGCTGCGCACTGTACATCTGGAGGACTTTGAAAAACGCTATCCTCACCAGCTCTCCGGCGGCCAGCAGCAGCGTGTGGCCTTTGCCCGTGCCATTGCCGTCCAGCCGGGGTGCATTCTGTTTGACGAACCGCTTTCCGCATTGGATGCCCTGCTGCGGGAAGAAATGCGGCACGAGCTGACAGAACTGACCTCCGCTCTTGGCATCACTTCTGTTTTCGTGACCCACGACCAGACGGAGGCCATGAGTATGAGTGACCGTATTGCTGTCCTGAACGGCGGCTATGTGGAGCAATATGCCGCGCCGGAAACCATCTACCATGATCCCGCCAGCGAGTTTGTGGCGCGCTTTGTAGGGAAGTCCAACTGGCTCAGCGAAACGGAGATGTTCCGCCCGGAAGCCGCCGTGCAAACACCGATAAAAGGGGCGCTGCACTTTGAACTTCCCGTTCAGAGCGTGCAGTATCTGGGAAGCGCCTATGAGGTCACAGTTCCCTATCAATCAGTAATATGGACACTTCACAGCGGCCAGAAGATAAAGCCCGGCGAAGTTTTGCCCATTTACATAGATCCCGATCAAGTGATTACTTTTCAAAAGAAAGAGGTTTTATCTGCATGAAAAGAAGTATCGTATGTCTTCTGCTTGCCCTGTGCCTTTGCCTTGGCTTGGCAGCCTGCGGCAGTCAGCCGTCTCAGGATGATTCCAATCCCGCCGGAAATGAGCAGTCCACTTCGGACAATACCGAGCCGCAGCTCTCCGGCAAAGTAACGGTCTATATGCCCAGCCCCGCCGGTCTTGCCGACAAGTTGGCTGCCGCGTTCACAGAAAAGACCGGTGTTGAGGTCGAGCAGTTCCAGGGTACCACCGGCGAGATTCTCGCCCGTCTGGAAGCGGAGCAGGCCAATCCTGTGGCTGACGTAGTCATCCTCGCCTCTTGGTCCGATGGTCTGAGCATGAAGGCCGACGGCCAGCTGGAAAGCTACACCCCAGCCAATGCCGATAAGGTTAACGCAGGCTGGATTGACAATGACAACACTTTGTTCGGTTACAGTGCTTCCGCTGTGGGCGTCATCTACAATACCACCGTTGTTCCAGAACTGAGCGCCGACTGGTCCGAGCTGGCGGACGCCCAGTACAAAGATATGATCGCCATCCCTGACCCCGAAAAGTCCGGCGCCTGCAAGGACTTTCTGGCAGGTCTTGTGACCGGCACCGATAACGGTGAAGCCATTATGCAGAGCTGGGCAGACAACGGTCTGACCGTCCCCGGTGCCAACAAGGCGGCGCTGGAAGCTGTTACCACCGGTGAGAAGGGCATTCTGATCGCGGGCGTGGACTACAATGCCTA
>CAKTKB010000173.1 GCA_934569195.1 uncultured Oscillospiraceae bacterium | reverse complement strand
CGGCTACACCGTGGAGGCGCTGGCCCGCAGCGGTGTCGGCACGCTGGACCTTATTGACGACGACCGGGTGTGCCTGACGAACCTGAACCGTCAGATTTTTGCCACGCGCAAGACGGTCGGCCAGTACAAGGTGGATGTTGCGGAGGCACGCATCCTGGAAATCAACCCGAACGCAGTGGTTCACACTTACAAGACCTTTTATGCTCCGCAGACGGCGGAGCAGTTTGACTTTACCCAGTACGACTACATTGTAGACGCCATTGACACCGTCACGGGGAAGCTGGAGCTGGTCGAACAGGCACACAGGGCAAATGTCCCGATCATCAGCAGCATGGGCGCCGGAAATAAGATGGATGCGTCCGCGTTTGAGGTAGCAGACATCTACAAGACCTCGGTGTGTCCGCTGGCTCGGGTCATGCGGCGGGAGCTGAAAAAGCGCGGCATCCGAAAGCTGAAGGTCGTTTATTCCAAGGAACCGCCCATGACGCCGCTGGACGATATGTCCATCAGCTGCCGGACGCATTGCATCTGTCCCCCGGGAACCGCGCGGAAGTGTACGCAGCGGCGGCAGGTTCCCGGCAGCAACGCCTTTGTACCCGCCGTGGCCGGGCTGATTCTTGCGGGCGAGGTGGTGAAGGACCTGGCCGCAGGCAAGGAAGCCTTATGATCTATCTGGACTACTCTGCCAACACACCGGCAGATCCCGCCGTGCTGGAGGCTTTTTGTCAGGCGGAGCGAGGCTGCATCGGAAACCCAAATTCCACCCATCCCGCCGGGCAGGCAGCGCAGGCGGAGATGCGCCGGGTGACCGGCAGCATTGCGCAGCTGTTGGGCGTCCTGCCGGAGGAAATCATTTACACCTCCGGCGCCAGCGAATCCAACAACCTTGCACTCAAGGGCATTGCGCAGGCGTCCCGGCACATTGGAAAGCACATTCTCTCCACGGCGCTGGAGCATTCCTCTGTGGGCGGCGCCCTGTCGGCGCTCCAGCAGCAGGGCTATGAGATTGACCTGGTGGACATTGGGCGAGACGGCCGGATAGACCTGGAGCACCTGCGGGAGCTGCTGCGGACAGACACGGTGCTTCTTTCCGTCTGCGCTGTCGACAGCGAACTGGGTACCCTGCAGCCCCTCCGGGAAATTGCAGCCATTTTGAAGGATTACCCCAACTGCCGTCTCCATGTGGACGCCACGCAGGCCGTGGGAAAAACCGACCTCGTGCTCGACGGCGTGGACACCATGAGCATCGCACCCCATAAATTCTACGGACTCAACGGCTCCGGGCTGCTGATAAAAAAGGCGGACGTCATCCTGGAACCGCAAATTCACGGCGGTGGCAGCACCACCCCCTACCGCAGCGGAACTCCCGCACTGGGCCTGGCGGTTTCCGTTGAAAAAGCGCTGCATCTGGCGCTGGAGCAGCAGGCGCAGCGGATCGCCCGCGTTGCGACGCTGAACAGCCTTCTGCGCGCCGGACTTGCAAAATATCCGGCAGTCCGCTTCAACACCCCGGAAAACGCCGTGCCCCACATCCTGAACCTGAGCGTCCGCGGCGTTAAGGGCACGGTCTTTCAGCAGGCACTGGGGAAGCATGGCGTCTGTGTATCCGTGAAATCCGCCTGTTCCGTGGAGGGCACGCCGTCCAAGGCGGTGTATGCGGTGAGCCGCGACCGAAAAAACGCCCTTTCCTCGTGGCGCATCAGTCTCAGTCACCTGACAACGGAAGCGGAAATTGCGGCATTTCTGCAAATCTTTGACCGCTGCTATCGGGAGCTGACGCCGTAAGCACGCCGTCCATCTCCGGCCACAGGCAATTCTTCCGCCTGACAAATAAGCCGTCAGGCCCCTGCGGAACATACCACACAAGAGGAGCGCCGATTATGCCAAGAACCTTAGAAACCTATCAGGCAATCGAACGAAGCATCATCAAAAAATACCGGGACGAGCTATGGAAGCCCTTCATTTACGCGGTAAAAAAATACGAGCTGATTCAGGCGGGTGATAAGATCGCTGTATGTATCTCCGGCGGGAAGGACTCCATGCTGATGGCCAAGCTGATGCAGGAGCTGCATCGCCACAGCGATGTTCCCTTTGAGCTGGTATTTCTCGTCATGGACCCGGGCTACAAC
>CAKTKB010000172.1 GCA_934569195.1 uncultured Oscillospiraceae bacterium | reverse complement strand
GATAAATGCAATTGGTCAAAAAAGGATATGCATCAACCATTTTCCGCCAGTTTTCGACCCTCCGGTGTCAGCTGGCTGCCGCCCCGGCCGCGGCTGACCCGTACCAGCCCCTGCTGGGCCATTTCGGCCAGCATGGCCCTCAGCTCCTGCTGGGACAGGGGGAGATAGGCCGCCCTGGCTATGGATTATATGATCGCGCCCTGGGCGCAACGTACCTTAATGGTTTGTGGGAAGCGATTGAAAAGTCTACCGAGAAGGAGGAGACCTTATGAAATTATCACATGTAGGCCTGCAGAATCAAAGAGCATGGTTCGAAGCCAAGATAAAACTCCCCAGTTTCTCCTGGGATGAGATGTGTTCCGAAACAATTCATGCTCCCATCTGGCTTCATTTCGGCGCCGGCAATATTTTCCGCGGTTTTATTGCCCGCCTGCAGAATACCCTTCTGGAACAAGGCAGTGTTGACCGGGGAATCATCGCCGCCGATACCTTTGATTTTGACATCATTGATAAGATATATAAGCCCTTTGATAATATGACGCTGATGGTCAGCTTGCTTCCTGATGGAAGTCTGGAAAAGGAGGTCGTCGCATCGGTGGCACAGGCACTGTGTGCCGACCCGCAGAATTCCTCTGACATGGAACGGCTGAAGGCCATTTTTCGCAATTCTTCCCTGCAGATGGTCAGCTTTACCATTACAGAGAAGGGATACGCTCTATCCAATCTCAAAGGTGAATTTTTCCCTGTTGTTCAGTCCGATTTCGAGCAGGGGCCTGCCGCCTGCCGCCACGCCATGAGCATAACCGCCGCGCTCCTTTGGGAGCGTTTTTGTGCGGGAGGCACCCCCATTGCCATGGTAAGCATGGATAACTGCTCCCGCAACGGAGAAAAACTCCGTTCCAGCGTGATGACTGTGGTTCATCAGTGGCTTCAGCGTGGGTTTGTTACCCAAGACTTTGTCTCATGGGTACAGGATGAAGGCCGTGTATCCTTCCCCTGGTCCATGATCGACAAGATCACTCCCCGTCCAGCAAAAGCTGTAGAGGATGCTCTCACCGCTTCCGGTCTTGAGGACATGGCTCCCATCGTCACAAAAAAGAACACTTTTATTGCACCTTTTGTTAATGCTGAAAAGCCCCAGTATCTGGTTATTGAAGATCAGTTCCCCAACGGCAGGCCTCCGTTGGAAAAAGCTGGAGTGTATATGACTGACCGCAAAACCGTAGAAAAAACCGAAAAAATGAAGGTTACTACCTGTCTCAACCCATTACATACAGCTCTTGCGGTTTATGGTTGCCTTCTTGGGTATACCTCTATTGCGGATGAAATGAAAAATCCCCTACTGAAAAATCTTGTAGAAAAAATCGGATATTCTGAGGGAATTCCTGTGGTCGTTGATCCAAAGATTCTAAGCCCAATAAATTTTATTCATGAGGTAATAGAGCGGCGTCTTCCAAACCCCTTTATGCCGGACACCCCCCAGCGGATTGCCACCGATACCAGTCAGAAGGTAGCCATCCGATTTGGTGAAACCATTAAAAGTTATATGGAGCGCGATGATTTGAATCCCGCCGACCTGACATATATTCCTCTGGTCATTGCCGGTTGGCTGCGCTATCTCTTGGCCGTTGACGATGGTGGGAAACCTATGAAATGCAGCGAAGACCCCATGCTTCCCGCTCTACAAGCTCAGTTGTCCTGCGTCAAATTTGGCGTGCCAAGCAGCGCAGGTGATAAAACATTGGCGCCGATCTTATCAAACACCAATTTATTCGGTGTGGATTTGTGCCAGGTTGGGCTGTCTGAAAAGATCAGTCAGATGATGCGGGATATGATAGCCGCGCCTGGAGCTGTGCTGGCTACCCTGACTCGATATCTGGGTCGCTGACCGGCGTTTGAAATCGTCTGTCCAAACAAAGACGCCTGACGTAGCCCTAATGTCATTCAGTTCAAAAACCAGTCATTCCGAGGTGGTGGCCGATGTCACTGCCGTGGGAATCCGTAGCTAAAACGTTGGAAAAGACGGATTGCCGCGCCAGTCTGCGGACTGGCTCGCAATGACAAAGCCCTTAACTGAATGACATTGGACGCAGCCCTGCTTTGATTTTATACTCGACATCAATTAAACAAAGGAGGCGTCGGCAA
>CAKTKB010000171.1 GCA_934569195.1 uncultured Oscillospiraceae bacterium | reverse complement strand
AGCTGCATTGCGCTTCCGCCGGGGCGGCGAAAGCTCCATATCCGCTGCCTCCTTCTTCCAAACTGCGACCGCCGCGCTGGGTCACAGTTTGGGGAGACGGGGAGCACTTCCGGTTTTGGGGCTTCCTTTTTCTTTCTCTATAAAGAGAAGGAAAAGAATGGGGGTGCAAAAAGAGGGCAACCATTGGCGGCCCCTACGGCGTCTATTTTGGTGCAGCGAAAAATTGATGGCCTTAATCCCCACAGCCGCGGCAAGCCGCGCCAGCTCCCCTTGATGCAATCAAGAAGAGCCTATCCGCTGCGGCGGGAAGAAGAGAGGCGGACGACCGATGGCCGCCCCTGCAACCAATGCGACGAAAAAAAGAACCCGCCGAGGGACGGCGGGGAGGAGAAAGTTTTATTCTCTGTATGTAGATCAGTCAAATCCGGTCAGCCGAGGAACCATTGCGTCCAGTAACCGCCGTTTGCAACATAGCCGACGCCGATGGACGTGAAGTTCGCGGAGAGGATATTTGCCCGATGGCTTGCGGAATTCATCCAGGCATCCACGACGGATTGTGCCGAGGACTAGCCCATGGCGATGTTCTCTCCAGCGTAGGCGTAGGAGATGCCAAACGCACGCATCATGTCAAACGGAGAGCCGTAGGTCGGGCTCTCATGCGAGAAGTAGCCTTTTTGCTGCATGTCCTGCGATTTGACGCGGGCGTAGCGGCAAAGGTTCTCATCAAGCGTCAGCGCAGACAGACCGTACTGTGCACGAATCTCATTGACGAGTGAGACAACGGCACTCTCTTCAGCGAGGACAGAGCTGCCCTCCGGCTGGGAAGGACGTTCCGGCGTTTCGGGCGTCTCCGGCTCGGAAGGCTGCTCCGGCGTGCTGGGCGTATCCGGCTGCGTGGGCTGTTCGGTGCAGGAGCCGCCGGAGCAGTCAGTGTCAGGAGGCGTCCAGTCCGGACAGGCATGCTCCGGGCATTGCTGCCAACAGCTGACCGGCAGACCGCAGCCGGAGGGCAGCGTGATGCACTGCCAGCGGGCGGCAGAGGCCGGGAACGCGAGGGCTGTAAGGATTGCCAGCGCGCTCAGGGTTGTACAAATTTTTCTTTTCATTGGGAATCCCTCCTTCTTCTCCGTTTTACCCCAGCTTTTGCCGGATTGCAAGCGGTAAATCCTTCCGGAAGGGGACGGAATGCGTGGAAAAGCTTGTGTTTTCGCGCGTTTTTTGCTATACTGAAAACAAGCGCAGAAATGATTGCCAATGAGGTGAAGGGTATGCAGCAGCATGGGTTTATCCACGATATGCTTGACGTGAAGGTGCTTATTTTGTTTGTGGCGTCGAAGGCACTCTATCCGCTGAGTTTACAGAAGATCTATGAGCTTTGCTTCCAGGATGATTGCCTGAGTTATTTTGACGTAAGCGTGGCGGTGCCGCAGATGGTGGAAAGCGGCCATCTGGAGAAGGTGGCGGATGACGCCTATGTGATCACCGACAAGGGCCGGGAGCAGGAAGAAGTCACAAGCGATGCGATCGCCTATCCGGTGATGCAGCGGGCCCAGGCTGCGGTGGAACGGTTCAACCGGGAAATCAAACGGCAGAGCATGGTGCGCACCGAGGTGATTCCACGCGAAGGCGGCGATTTTTCTGTGGTGATGGGGCTCGATGACGAAAAAAGCAACCTGATGACGCTGGAGCTGATGGCGCCGACGCAGACGCAGGCCCGCGCGCTGGCCCGCGCGTTCGGAAAACGGGCGGAGCAAATCTTCCAGCTGGTGATGACGGAGCTCCTGGACGAGGCGGAGGGCAGAGAATGAAGAATTTTGAACATGCGGCAGAGGTACTCAGCGCGCTCATGGAGGAGCAGGGAATCAGTGCTGCAGAGCTGTCCAGACGGACGGAGGTCAATGCCGGAACGATTCGCAACATCATGACCGGAAAACAGAAAAATATCAGCACAAGAAATGTTATGATTTTATCCCATTATTTCGGCATGGGCATGGAGGAATTCATCACTAAAATTCTCTAAAACGACTTTTTCATAGTTTCGTCAAGCAGGGTTCACACAAAGTTCACGAAAACTAATGTGATTTTGCTTGATAAATTGTGCAAGTTGTGGTATTATACGAGCACGGGGAGAGATCCCCTGGAAGTAGGAACAAACGAAAGGAGCGGATACTATGAGA
>CAKTKB010000170.1 GCA_934569195.1 uncultured Oscillospiraceae bacterium | reverse complement strand
TAAGATCCATACCCAGAGGAGTGAAGATGCAACGGCCGGGACAATACTGGGCAAATAGAAGACCGTGCGGAAAATGGGACGTCCCACCATCTTCTGATTCAGCAGCACAGCCAGCAGCAGGGCGACCACCAGGCCGATGGGGGTGGCAATGATCACCATATAAAACGTGTTTCCAAGGCTTTTGTAGAATTTATCGTCATGGAAGAGGTTGATAAAATTCTGCAGCCCCACCCATTTGGGCGATTGGAAAATGTTGAATTCCGTCAGGCTGTAGTAAATGGAGATGACGATGGGATATAGGCTGAAGATCAGAAATCCGATGATCCATGGCGTGGCAAACAGCCAGCCTGCCAATTCGTCCCGGCGCTGAACGTGCTTCAGGTTTCGGGGACGAGCGATCGATTGCGTTTTTTTCATAATAAGAGGCCTTCCTTTCATTGGAACAACCACCTCCGGGTTTTAAAGAAATGGCAGGCAGCCACAGTATGGCTGCCTGCCATCGATAAGGCCGATCGATTATTTGAATACCTCAGCACCCTTGTTTGCAATGTTCTGCAAGGTGGTGTCGATATCCTGCTTCAGGTTCAGGCAAAGCTCGACCTGATCGGAAACATAGGTATCATATTCACCGGCTCTGGCATCGCTGGGAATGCTGACCAGATTTGCGCTCTTCGCAAGTTTCGAATAGAAGTCGGTGTCATAGCCCTGAACCGTATCCGTCAGGGTGAGCAGGCAGGGGAAGTCGCCGCCGGCAACCGTAATGGCTTTCTGTCCCTCTTCGCCACAGAAGTAAGCGGCAAAGTCAAATCCGCCCTCTTTGTTGGCTGCGCTTGCAGGAACGTACAGCATGGAGCTCGATACCAGCGCCCGGCCTTCCTGATCTGCATGACCTTCCGCATAAGGAATGTAGGTCACACCGTAGTCCACGTCGACCTTGAACTCATCCTTGATGCTGCGGCCCATCCAGGGACCGTCGATCCGGAAGGTCTGTTTGCCCAGAAGGAAGGGGTCGGTAGGATCCAGATATTTTCCGCCGCCGGTGAATTTCTGCACATTGTCCAAGCCGAACTTCTCGCGGTAATCCCGGGCCAGCTTGAGCATGAGCTTATTGCCGGAATTGTCTGCGGAAGCGGGGGTCCCGTCTCCGTTGCGGAAGCCGCCGCCTGCTGCGATGGCGATGTTATCCGCGTAATACACGCCGGGGAAATCCGGGAAGCCAAGAACTTCCAGGCTGCCGTCGTCGGCAACTTTCGTGGTGTTCACGGCCATCTCGTACATTTCTTCCAGAGTCTTGGGGGGCTCGGTGTATCCGGCGTCTGCCAGCAGCGTTTTGTTGTAGTACAGGGCGCTGAAGTTGATATTGCAGGGCAGCGCATAGGTCGTTCCGTCAAACTGGCAGGAAGTCAGAGCTGCGGGGACCACATTGCTCAGATCAAAGCCGCTTTTCTCGATATAAGAATCCAGGGGCTCCAGAATGCCGGTGCCGGAATATTTTCCGACATTTCCGCTGAAGTCGTCCGAAACGTCAGGACCGTTCTGTGCTGCGATAGCTGCCAGGATCTTCTGAGAGTCAGGAGTCGAAACGGCTTCGACTTCGTATTTGTCACTTTGCGCATTGTAGGTAGCGACCAGATCGTCGATGCGCTGAATGGTATCGCCGCTCCACAGATACCAGAACAGGACCTTTTCCTTGGGGCCGGATGTTTTGGATTCTTCTGCAGAAGACGGACTGCTGCCGGCGGGAGTAGAGGAGCTTCCACTATTGGAGCATCCAGCCATAGCGGTTCCGGCCATGACCGAAGCCAGCAACAGGGCAAATAACTTTTTAAAGCGGGAAAGTTTCATGCTGATTCCTCCTAAAAGATAGAATTCGCGCTATCAGATGCATCTTGCAGATCGGGAATATCGAAGCCCGACTGCTTAACTTTATTGTAGCATATCGCTTCAAAAAAGGGAATTACCACGTTTGACCAAATAATTAACCTAATTTGACTTTTTGTTGTCAATAATGGATTTATATTGATATGGCATCCCATGCTTTTTGGTATTATCTCTGCTTTTTGTTTGAAGCAAAGATAGATAGTGTGGCAGCCTTGTGAGGGGATTGTTCGGAGATCGTCGGCAGCTGCTCGGGATCATACCCCTTGAAATTGTTGCCGGAATATTCTCTGGCGCTCATTCCG
>CAKTKB010000169.1 GCA_934569195.1 uncultured Oscillospiraceae bacterium | reverse complement strand
GCTGGGGGCGACGCAGGAGGAACTGGAAGCTGCCTGCAGGAAGGCGTCCATTCATGATTTCATCATGACCCTGCCGAAGGGGTACGATACGCCTGTGGGCGAATTGGGCGATACGCTTTCCGGTGGAGAGCGGCAGCGGCTTGGCCTGGCCAGAGCCTTCCTCCACGATGCCCCGCTTATGCTGCTGGACGAACCGACCAGTAACCTGGACAGTCTGAACGAGGCGGTTATCCTGCGGGCGCTGAAGGAGGAAGCATCGGATAAGACGGTTGTGCTGGTTTCTCATCGGGCCTCCACCGTGCGGATTGCGGATCAGGTATACCGGGTAGACCGGGGGAGATTAAGCTGATGCAGACGCAGGAGAAGCGGGAACGGGAAAAGGAGCTGGTCAGTCAGATGATTGCGCTCTATTGCCGAAAGAAGCACAAGCCTGCCGTAAAAGGGAGCCTGTGCGCGGAATGCGCGGCACTGGAGGCATACGCCAGGCAGAGAAGCGACCGGTGCCCGTTCATGGAGACAAAGACATTTTGCTCAAATTGCCGCGTACACTGCTATAAGCCGCAGATGCGGGAAAAAATTCGTGAGGTGATGGGATTTTCCGGGCCGCGGATGATCCTGTATCACCCGGTTATAGCGATTCGGCACGTCATAGAGAGCAAAAAAGAGAAGCGCAGGCTGCGTAAGGACGGCGAGGGATAGAAAAGGATAGGCCCTGAAGCCTTTTTCGGCTTTATGTGCCGGACGGTCATGGCAGCAGAGCGGATTTTCCGCACGGCATGCCAGATTGAAAAACAGTTTAAGCGATACATAAGCAGAGAAGATGCCCGAAAAAGCGGTTGCTTTTTCGGGCACTTTTCTTTGCCGGGGGAGGAGGTTTCCGTCAGTTTACATTCATGGTAAGCGCCGCCGGGGGAAATCCTTTGAGAAATTTATGCAGGCGCGCGGCGTGTTCTTCCGATAGGCGCGTCAGAGGGAGACGGCATCCGCCACAGTCAAAGCCGATGGCTGCAAGGGCGGCTTTTACCGGAATCGGATTGACTTCGCAGAACAGCAGGCGGGTCAATGGGTAAAGCATCCGTCCAATGGCAGCGGCAGAGGCAAAATCTCCGGACAGCGCGGCATTGACCATGTCGGCGGTTTCTTTCGGAAACACATTAGAAGTGACGGAGATAACGCCGGAGGCACCCAACGCCATGGCCGGAAGCGTCAATTCGTCGCTTCCGGACCAGACCGGGAGCGCCTCGCCGCAGGTCCACAGCAGCTGTGCAACTTTGCCCATGTCGGCGGAGGCTTCCTTCAGTCCGGCTATGTTGGAGAGCCTGCTCAGACGCTGACATACCGAGACGGGCAAATCTACGCCGGTACGCGAGGGAACGTTGTAGAGAATGACCGGTACGTCAACCTGAGAGGCAATTGCGGCATAATGGGCGTACAGACCGTCCGGGGTGGCTTTGTTGTAGT
Organism: uncultured Oscillospiraceae bacterium; assembly: GCA_934569195.1. Lineage (GTDB taxonomy): Bacteria > Bacillota > Clostridia > Oscillospirales > Oscillospiraceae > Faecousia. Next base: position 723 of record CAKTKB010000169.1, on the reverse strand, counting down.
ACGGGGTGACGACGAGAAGCGCGTCCGCCCCGACCTCTTGGGCAGCCCGGCTCAGAGCGACTGCATGAGCGGTGTCATTGGACCCGGTTCCGGCGATGATTTTGCACCGGTCCGCCACATAATTTTTGGCCCGGCGGACCATTTCCAGCTTTTCGGTATCCGTCAGCGTGGCGCCCTCTCCGGTGGTCCCGGCCAGAACCACGGCGTGAATGCCGGAGTCCATTTGCCTGCGCAGGAGCTGCTCCATCATAGGGTAGTTTACCTTCCCATCCAGAAAGGGTGTTACCAGGGCGGTACAGGTTCCGGTAAAAAATGGTTCCTTCATATATGATCCCTCCTGCGCCTATCTTATGCTGCGTACATCGAATTTGTCTGTTGCAAAAAAGGAGAAAATGCGATATACTATAGGGGCTTTTTTGAAAAGAGGGAATGAAACGATGAAAACCCACGATTTTTGGTACGATCTTCCGGAAGAACTGATCGCGCAGACGCCGCTGCAGCAGCGGGATGCATCTCGCCTGATGGTTCTGGACCGGGAGACCGGTGAGATTACCCATCGCCATTTTTATGATCTGGTGGATTACCTCCATCCCGGAGACTGTCTGGTAATGAATGATTCCCGCGTGCTTCCGGCGCGGCTGCTGGGGCATCGGCCTACCGGCGGCGCGGTGGAGATTCTCCTTCTGCGGGACCTGGGACAGAAGCGGTGGGAATGCCTGTGTA
>CAKTKB010000168.1 GCA_934569195.1 uncultured Oscillospiraceae bacterium | reverse complement strand
CCCCGACAGAGAATGCCTTGGGATTCGGTGTGATGACGGAGTTCCTGCGGATGTGATAGAGAAAGCCGAGGAAATATCCCATTGCGATCAGGTTGGAAAGCATGGTTGCGATTGCCGCGCCCTGAATATTCAGCCGGAATACAAAAATGAAGATTGGGTCAAGAATAATATTCAGGATGCCGCCGAACGCCACACCAAACCCTGCCGGTTTGGAATAGCCCTCGGCACGGATGAGGTGCGCCAGTTCCGCGTTCATCACAGTTGGCAACGCTCCAATCCCTATCGTCCAGAAAGCATACTGGCGGCAATACTCCCATGTGTCTGCGCTGGCTCCTAAAATCGGGAACAGCAACGGTTCCAGCAGGACAACGGCAATTCCGTAGAGCAGCGCGACTGCTGCGCCAGTCCAGATGCAGAATGACGCGCAATGCCGCGCCCGATCCTGATTATCCGAGCCAAGGCAGCGGGAGATCAGACTGGAGCCGCCCAAGCCAAAAAGATTGGCAAAGCCGGTCAGAAGCATGAAGCACGGCATAACAATCGTTGCTGCCGCTACTTGCAGCGGGTCGTTCAGCTTCCCAATAAAGAACGTGTCTGCCATGTTGTAGACCACGGTGATGAGCTGGCTGATGACCGTGGGGATTGCCAGCGTCAGCACGGCTTTTCGCACCGGTGCGTCGGAGAAAAGGGCTGTTCGTTCAGCGTTCATCCTGTGCCGCCTCCTTGTGCAGACCGTCGATGACACACTGGATGGCAAGGCGGTAGCTTTCTTCCAAGTCCACAGGGTAGTGCGAGAAATACCCGGATGCCTCCTGCGACACGAACCCGTGCATCACGCCGCGCAAGACCCGCTGCCAGTGCATCCGGCGATCCTCACCAATGGAATAACCCTGCAATACCTGCATGGACGGCTCTGCGGTCATAGCTGCGGCAGCGCGCAGCGTTTCGTCCTTGCCCATCGGCATCTGCATGATGAGCTGGTAGAGCGCGGCATGGGTTTTGGCAAATGCACGATAACTCTCTGCCAACGCAAAAACTGCTGCATCGCCGTCTTTCCCCTCAATCGCGGCAAGCTGCGCCGCCTTCTGATCGTTCAGAGCAGACAAGCCGACCTCGGTGAACAGCGCATCCATGCTTTCAATGTGCGCATAGAGCGACGCTGTTTTGACGCCCAGCCGCTCCGCCAGCGCCCGCATGGAAAATGCGGCAATGCCGATTTCTTCGATCAATTCCTTCGAGGCTTTAATCAGTATCTCTTTGCTCAACCCTTTATGAATCAAGCAATCTCCTTCTTCCTAATGGCGTTAGGAATATTATATCCTAATGACATTAGAATTGCAAGAGGGCGTGAAAGACCTAATTTTATCAATTTGCAAAATTAAAAGCAAGCTATTGACATTATATCAAAAGCGTGCTATTATTTTCTGCAAAGGAGGGAGTCGATGCAGAAAAAAGTATGCGGAACCATGATCAAGCAGCTCCACGATGCGCTGGAAAGAAACGTGAACAATGTTCTTCGCGCAAAAGATTTAACGATGGCACAGGTCGGGCTGCTGCTTGAGTTATATCATAGCCCGGAAAAACAAATGTCTCTAAAAGAGCTGGAGCGTATTCTTCATGTGGCACAGTCTACGACTGCTGGAATTGTAGTCCGCTTGGAACAAAAGGGATTTGTAGAAAGTTTTGGCGACCCGGTAGATCGCCGTATTAAAGTTGTTCGTATTACACCAACGGGTGAAGCCTGCTGTTTACAGGCAGACAAGGACATGGAAGAAACCGAAAAAAAGCTCCTTGCGCCACTTACTGAGGTGGAACGAACTGTTTTTCTGGAATTGCTTGATAAAATTTGTGACAACGAATCGGGACTACTTTGATAAGCGCCTGCTTTTTAGCAGGCATTTATCAAAGCTAAATTAACAGCGTGCTTTTAATAGCATGCTTATAACTTGGAGGAAACCATGATGCAAGAATCAAAAGCAACGGAATTGTTTGAAAAGGCGCCTGTATCGCAGGCAGTATTTAAGAGCGCCCTGCCAGCTATGGCAGCGATGCTGATGATGCTGATTTATAATTTAGCGGATACTTTCTTTGTGGGACAGACACACGATGCCTATCAGGTAGCGGCAGTATCTTTGGCGATGCCGGTTTTCTTGATGTTTATGGCAGTCGGTATGGTATTCGGTATGGG
>CAKTKB010000167.1 GCA_934569195.1 uncultured Oscillospiraceae bacterium | reverse complement strand
GTCCATGGCGGCACGGCAGGCCAGATACACCGCGTCCTCCTGGGGCAGCGGCGCGTTCCAGAAGGCCATGGTGCAGTCTCCCACGAATTTGTCCAGGGTCCCGTGATAGCGCATGATGCAGTCCGTGGTCAGCGTCAGGTAGCGGTTCAGGATCTCCACCACCGTAGCCGGGTCCAGCGATTCGCTCATGGTGGTAAAGCCCCGGATGTCCACAAACAGCACGGCGACCTCAAACAGCTTCCCGCCCAGATCCTCTGCCGCGCCGCCCCGCTCCAGCAGCTTGTCCAGAATGGCGTGATCCACATAGCGGCCAAAGGTGGCGGTGATCCGCTGCTTTTCCCGGGCCGCCTGGATATAGTGGTCCGCCACGGTCCAGATCAGCAGCACGGAGGCGGCCAGGGGGACCCAGATAACATCCAGTATCCAGCCGAAGTGATAGACTGCCTGGCAGAGCAGGCCCCAGCCCACGCACGCGCAGGCCCAGGCGGCTGCCGCCCAGCGCAGCTTCCGGTTTTTCAGAGCGGCCAGCAGAAAGACCGCCGTGAACAGGGCTGCCAGCTGCAAGAGCCGCGGCACCTCACGGGGCAGAAAGCCCCGCCGCAGCGCGTCGATCTGGTTGGCCTGCACCTCGATGCCGTACATCCGGGAGGCGTGGTCCACAGCGGTGACGTATTCGTCTTGCATGCCCGCCGCGTAGGGGCCGATGAGCACGATCTTTCCCGCATAGTAGGCCGGGTCCACCGCACCCTCCAGCACATCCGCCACGGACACGCCATCATAGTACCCGCCGGGAGCGGCGGTATAGGGCAGGTAGAAAAATCCACGGCCACTGGCCGCCGGGACGCTCCGCCGGGTCATACCCTTTGCCGCGCAGTATTTTTCATAGACCACACGGCTGAAAGAGTCCACCCGTCCCACATCCGGCACATCCACATAGGCAAGGGCATGGCGCAGGACGCCGTCGCTGTCCAGCATGGCGTTGATATGGCCGGTATCGGTCACGGCGGCCAGGGCGGCAAAGGGACCGTCCCATGCCTGTACTGCCTGCGTGTCCATATAAAACTGGTCCCCCTGGGTCACAAGGGTGCTGCCGAAGGTGGCGGCTGCCGCCGTCACCACATTGCCGCTCCGCCCGGCGGCGTCCACCAGGGCGGCGTCCCCTGCCGCATCGTCGCTCTCCCCCACGTACAGCACGTCGATGCCGATGACGGCGGGGGCAGTACCGGGGTCTGCATTGAGGGCGTCGATGACCTCCGCCATGACGGAGCGGGGCCAGGGCATGGGCCCCAGCGTGTCCAGCGCATAGCGGTCCATACCGATGATGACGATCTCCCCATCGGCGGGGGACGGCTTCTGGTAAAAGAAATCGGAAGCGAGGTTGCTCACAGGCAGCAGCGCGCCGGAGGCGGCCAGCGCCGTGAAGACCGCCGCAGTCAGGGCGGCCATTACCGTCCGGGGCATGCGTTTTTCAGAAAGCCTTCGGAAAAACGCTTTCATAGGGCTTTGTGTCCGCATCAGTTCAGCCCGGTCTCCGTGTCAGAAAGCTCCAGGACCATCTTTCCGCTGCCCGTGTTCTCCACTACAACGTCGCTGCCCATTTCAAAGCGTCCGCCGCGGCACTGAATGGTGGCAATGCTGTTTTCCGAGGTGATCTTGCCGTCCTCCGCGCGGCCGCTGCTGTTCTGAAGGGTCAGCGCCCCCTCCACCAGCAGGGCATAGGAGCCGAGGTCCAGGGATTTGCCGTTGAGATCCAGCAGAACCTCTGCCCCGGCGGGAACCGTCAGGGCCCAGCACAGCAGCGCCGCCAGAAGGGCCTTTCCCATTCGTCGTTTCATGGTTGATCCGTCCTTTCCGGTTTGTTACCGTTTTGTAACCTGATTGTAGCGGAATCCAGCGGCAGGAAACAACCCTCAAAATCTGGAGAACCTGGCAGTCTCTCCCTGCTTCCTCTCCCCCACTCCCTGGAACATTGACTTTTTCCCTTTGCAGGATTACAATAGGCGCATCAAAAGCCCATGCAAAGGAGTGGTTTTCATGCTGTTTTCCAACCGTCCCCGTACCCATTACGAAAAAACGCTGACCCACGAGGTCATCTGCCAGCTGCGCTTTCCCACCATTCTCTCCATCAACACGGTGGAGCCTGCCGACTTTCAGGATCGCATCCGGGAGGACTTTCCCCAGTATGCCCGGAAAGAGGA
>CAKTKB010000166.1 GCA_934569195.1 uncultured Oscillospiraceae bacterium | reverse complement strand
CCGAGAATGTCCAGCACAGCGTTTTCCGCTTTCTCATTCGTGCAGTTCATCACAAGAATGTAGGGATTGTTGTGAATTTTGCGGTTGGCGAACAGCAGAAGGATCACGCCGATGATGGCCGAGCCGATGACGGCCAGCGGGATCATGCCCGCACCGATGACAATGCCCACCGCCAGCGACCAGAACAGAAACACGATCTCCACCGGCTCCTTGATGGCGGCACGGAACCGGACGATGGAAAGCGCGCCCACCATGCCCAGCGACAGCACCACATTGGATGTGACCGCCATAATGACCAGCGTAGTGACAAGGGACAGCCCGACCAGCGTCAAGGCAAAACCGCTGGAGTACATTACCCCGGTCAGCGTTTTCTTGTAGATGATAAAAATAAACAGGCCGATCACCAGCGCAAAGGCCAGGCCGATGATGGTATCGAGGATGGAAAACTCGGAAACGCTTTCCAGAAAGCTGGATTTGAAAATGTCGTTGAAGCTCATGTTTCTTTCTCCTTACTGATTGATAATTGATGAATGATCAGCCGAACCGGCGGCACGCGCCGTATTTGGAAAACGCCTGTTGGCGAAGCTCCTCTGATTGCAGCAGGCAGCGGATGACCTCCGGCAGAAAGGCGTCAAATTTTACCTCTAAAATAATGTCGCCGGGGGTATCCGCTGCGCTGATATCCGAAACGGCGCCATCTGAAAAATCTCTTTGGAACAGGCTTGTCCGAATATGGGAATCGAAGGTCACGCGGACATTTCCGGCAGGATAAATGTACGGCTCCCGCACATAGGACACCAGCACGCGGGGGCGAAGCTGCTGCGTTTTCATTTTGCAGTAAAGCTCGCGGACAAGAGGCTGCGGATGCGCCAGCATCCACGGTCCCGGCGCCTGAAGAAGCCTTCGGTACTCCTCGGCTGTCAGCGGGGCGTCGATCTTCATGCACAGATCATTGTGCTTGATCTTCTTTTCCAGCGTGATGAAAGAGAAGTCGTCGTTATAATAGCGGATGCGGAATTTTTCGCGCCGCTGCACGCCGTCCGCCTTCTCCCGCAGCGCCTTGTCCCTGTAATTATCATAATAAACGCTTCGTATGGTGTAAAGTCCGTCCGCACCTGTGTGCGGGTCACGCTTCATAACGGTCCTCAGCCGCTGCCGCAGCGCATGGTAGTCGGCAGGACTGATCTGATATTTCAGCTCATGCCGGTAGCTTCCGGTAAGCTCCATTGTGATGCTCCTTTCCGTTTTTGCCGTGGTCATACGCGCTATTTTACAAAGACGACCTGAAACGGGCCTGAAAACCGCGCCGCTCTGCAAAAAGATTTCTGCGCTTTTCAAAGCTTCTGACGCTTTATCCGGCCCGGATTTGCTGCTATAATAGAAAAAGATTTCAGGCTTATTTTGACTTGACGTGCAAGAATAGGCGCAGATGGGAGGGAGCAGCTATGCGCATTCTGATCGCAGAAGACGAGGTGACCATTGCCCGGGCGCTGAAGGTCATGCTGGAAAAGAACAAATACGCCGTAGATGTGGTGCACAACGGGAACGACGCGCTGGACTATATTCAGGCGGCAGCCTACGACGCACTGGTATTGGATATCATGATGCCGGGGAAGGACGGGATCGAGGTGCTGAAGGCCGTCCGTGCAGCGGGGAACACCACGCCGACGCTGTTTCTGACGGCGAAGGCAGAGGTGGCCGACCGAGTAGCCGGGCTGGATGCCGGTGCGGACGATTACCTGCCGAAGCCCTTTGCGGCCAGCGAATTTCTTGCCCGCGTCCGCGCCCTTACCCGGCGCAGCAGCTCTTATGCATCGTCCACGCTCTGTTTTGGAAACACCACGTTGGACCGCGGCCAGTATCTGCTGAAAACCTCTTTGGGAGAGGTGCGGCTGAACAACAAGGAATATCAGCTGATGGAACTGTTTTTCCGCCATCCCCGGCAGGTGTTTTCTTCAGAGCACCTGATGGAAAAGGTGTGGGGCCTTGACAGCGAGGCGGAGATGGATGTGGTCTGGACCTATATCGGCTTTCTGCGCAGAAAGCTGCGGCAGATCGGGGCCGGGCTCGAAATTCGGACGATCCGCGGGGCGGGCTATGCACTGGAGGAGCTGCCATGCTGAAGAAAATGCGCTGGTGCTTTATCGGCGCGGCCATGGCGGCATTTACCGCAGTTGTCCTGACGCTTCTGTGCTTTGTCAATGTGTGGA
>CAKTKB010000165.1 GCA_934569195.1 uncultured Oscillospiraceae bacterium | reverse complement strand
TCCCGAATCGCTGCGCTTCGGCGGAGAAATAGGACATGAGCTTGCTCCGTGTGCTGCGCTGGCCCATGTGGGTGAGCTTTTCACTGAAGCGCAGATTTTTTTCGGCAAGCTCGCCAAGCAGATTTCGGATGATCCGGTTGTGGTGCGCGCAGGCGGCGGGACATACCTCCAGAATGCGCTTCACATTCAGAAACAGCGCGGTGACGGGTGCCTCTGTTGTGACGCTTACATTCAGGCGGGAGCCGGGCGCACAGGCAAATGCGGCGGCGAAGGTCTGCCCCGGTCCTGACTTGGAGAGTATGTTACGGTTTCCCCATACATCCTCCTGTATGATTAGGACGCTTCCCGACAGGACAAGGCCAATCGATTCGGCCGTATCGCCGGCGCGCAGTACGAAGGCTTCCTTTGGGAAGTCTTTTTTCTCGGCTTTGAGGCAGGCAAGTATGGCGCTCAGCTCCTCCCGAGAAATGCCGGAGAAAAGGGGAGAAGAACAAAGCACAGGAAAAAAATCTTTCATAGATACCTCTTTCGTTGAAAAATCAACCGACTTGTTCAGTAGATTCTACTATAATCAGGGCAGAAAAGCAAGGAGGCAGGGTTATGAAAAGAAGAATCATTGAAATTGACCGAGATAAATGCAATGGCTGCGGCGCCTGTGCCGCGGCTTGCCACGAAGGCGCCATCGCTATGGTGGACGGAAAAGCGCAGCTTATGCGGGATGACTATTGCGATGGACTGGGAGACTGCTTGCCCGCTTGTCCTACCGGGGCGATTTCCTTTGTGGAACGCGAGGCTGCCGCTTATGACGAACAGGCAGTCCTGGAAAATAAACAGAAGAAAATGCAGCGGGAAGGAATGCACCTTCCCGGCGGCTGCCCCGGAGCACGGATGCAGAGCTTCCGGCGCGGAGAGTCCCCCGAGACGGAGTCTGCACCGGCTGCGGTGCAAAGCCGGCTTTCCCAGTGGCCGGTGCAGATCAAGCTTGTTCCTGTGAATGCGCCGTATTTTGACGGTGCAAAGCTGCTCATTGCCGCCGACTGCACGGCTTACGCCTACGCCGCTTTTCACGAGCGGTTTATCAAGGGCCATATCACGCTGGTTGGCTGTCCCAAGCTGGACAGCGTGGACTATTCCGAAAAGCTTACGGAAATTATTCGCAGCAACGATATCAAAAGCGTGACCGTCGTGCGGATGGAGGTTCCCTGCTGCGGCGGCTTGGAATATGCGGCCAAGACGGCATTGCAGAGAAGCGGGAAGTTTATCCCCTGGCAGGTCGTAACGATTTCCGTGAATGGCCGTATACTGGACTGAAATAAAGGAGAATTCAAAATGGACCATAGAATGTTTTGCTTTCAGTGTGAGCAGACGGCCGGATGCACAGGCTGCACCGGGAAAACAGGCGTATGCGGAAAGACCGCTGACGTGGCGAAGCTCCAGGACGAGCTGACCGGCGCATTGATCGGCCTGGCGCGTGCTGCGGATAACGCCGCGGATGCGAATGAAGGCACATGGAAGCTGATGATTCAGGGCCTGTTTACCACGGTTACCAATGTGAATTTCAACGAGAAAACCATTCGGGAGCTGATTGACCGGGTGCATGGAGAAAAGGCGAGACTAATGCCGGGCTGCTCCTGCTGCGCCGCCCCCTGCGGACGAACCGACGATTACGATATGGAAGCGGTCTGGAATGGGCAGGAGGATATCCGCAGTCTCAAATCCCTGATTCTTTTCGGCGTCCGGGGTATGGCGGCTTACGCCCATCATGCCATGGCGATGGGTTATGCAGATGAGGAAGTGAACCGGTTCTTTGCCAAAGCGCTCTTTGCCGTGGGCGAGGATTGGGGCATGGAGGAGCTGCTGCCCATCGTCATGGAGGTTGGAGAGAAAAACCTGAAGTGCATGGCGCTCCTGGACAAGGCAAATACCGAAAGCTATGGGATGCCGGTACCCGTTACCGTTCCGCTGACTGTGGAGAAGGGGCCGTTTATCGTGATTTCCGGCCACGATCTCCATGACCTGAAGCGGCTGCTGGAGCAGACCGAGGGTAAGGGCGTGAACGTTTACACCCATGGCGAGATGCTTCCCGCCCATGGCTATCCCGAACTGAAAAAGTATTCCCACCTCAAGGGCAATTTCGGCACGGCGTGGCAGAATCAGCAGAAGGAATTTGCGGATATTCCCGCGCCGGTGCTGTTTACCACCAACTGCCTGATGCCGCCGAAGGCGAGCTACGCCG
>CAKTKB010000164.1 GCA_934569195.1 uncultured Oscillospiraceae bacterium | reverse complement strand
TACGCTTTGCCGAATTTCCAAAGTGCTTCGGTTGTCCACCGATTACATCCTTTATGGAAAAACGGAACAGGAAAATCCTGATTCCGTTATGATGGTACTGGAAAACTGTTCAAAGCGTGAGCGCACTTACGCCGAGCAACTGCTGAAAATCTTTGTAGCCGCCATGAACAGCAATGAAGAAAAGGCTCTGCGTTGATCAGCGGAGTCTTTTTATTTTCCGGTAAAAAGTCGTTTTTGTCATGTTCAGTGTCCGCATGGCCTCGACTGCTGTGATGGCCCCGCTTCTCCATTTTGCTGTGACCTGTTCAAATTCCGGTGCGTCAATGGGCTTGCGGCCTTTGTACTTTCTCTGTTCCTTCGCAATGGCAATTCCTTCCCGCTGGCGCTGCAAAATATATTCTCGCTCCAGCTCCGCCACAGCCCCGAACACGGTGAGCATGAACTTCCCAGTGGGTGTAGTGGTGTCGATAGCCTCTTTCCTGCTGACGAACTCCACGCCCTTTGCCGTCAGCTGCTCCACTAGTTCCAGTAGATCGCGGGTATTGCGAGCAAACCGGCTGATGGACTCCACAATGACGGTATCTCCCTTGCGAACGTATTCCATCATTTTCTGCAATTCCGGGCGGTTGGTGTTCTTGCCGCTCATTCGGTCGATATAGACTTCATCCACGCCGAGAGATTCCATCAGCACCTCCTGCCGCAAAGTATTCTGCTCCTGGGTGCTGACCCTGATATATCCGATTTTCAAAATGCGTCACGCCTTTCGCTTGTAAATCTGCTTTTTTCTTGGTATACTAATATCAGAAAATTCGTTCGATTGGGGGTGTCCTCTGTGAGAATCTACACGCTGGATGAAATCCGGGAGATCGTATCCAAACTGGCTGCGCAATACGGTGCAAAGCGGGTCTATCTCTTTGGTTCCTATGCACGCGGCGACATGACTGATTCCAGTGACATTGACCTGCGCATTGATAAAGGAAGCATCAAGGGCTTTCAACTGGCGGGACTGCTCCTGGATCTGGAGGATTCCCTTGGGTGCTCCGTGGACTTAGTGCCTACCACCAGCCTTGACCAACGCTTTTTGGATTCCATCCGGGATGACGAGGTGCTGCTGTATGAAGCCTCTTGACCGAAATATCAGTGTGCTGGAGCATATCGTTTCCTACTGTCAGCAGATTGAGCAGACTGTGGAGCGATTCGGCAACAGCGCCGAGACTTTTCAGAATGACCCCATCTACCGCAACGCTGCCGCTCTCTGTATCCTGCAAATCGGTGAACTGGTAGGCAAGCTGACAGACGAGTTTCGGGCGCAGCACACCGCTGTTCCCTGGCGGCAGATCAAAGCCATGCGGAATATCGTAGCGCACAGTTATGGTACCGTTGACCCAGAAACCACTTGGGAGATCATCACGGATGACATTCCCGTTCTGAAAAAATATTGTGAGACGATCATCGCCTCGCAGCAATAAGTGAAAGTCCCATTAGAGTCCTCTCCGCAGATGGTGCGTACCAAAAGTCGGAAAGTGACTCTAATGGGACTCTTTTTTGCTGTGCCGTTAGGGTACGCCCTAACGGTACACTTTACAGAGCCGGAAGGACAAACACGGCGTCACCCACCTGAATGAACTGCTCCGGAACGGCAAAGCGTTTCAGGCAGGTCTGTACCTGCTCCTCCGTCAGACTTGCGAAATTGTCTTTGTCAGCAGGAGCCGCGCAGAGGAAGAACGTCCCTGCTACAATATCGTAGACATTTCCCATGCTGTCCCGCAGGGCCCGGTTCAGCGGCAGATTCAGGAACTTGCCTTCATCGTTGCAGATCAGCGCAATCGGCTCTGCAAAAGGATAGATGGCCTGAATGGTTCCGCCTACAATTTTCTGCATGGCTTCGAGGCCATCATCAATGTTCTGCACCATGGGTTTCTTCTGGGGTTCCACAATTACTACCTGCATGGACGATCCCCCCTTACGCGATCACAAACCGCCGTGTGGTCGTACTGCGGCTGAACTGTGCAAACAGGTCTGCATGGGTCAGCTTGAAGGCCGCGCTGTCAAAGCGGTTGGTAATGATGGTTTTCCATGTAATCAGGTAATCCTTGCCAGCCAGAACCTCCGTATTTTTTGCCAGCATTTCCGCTTTTAAAGAATCCTCAATCGCGGTAATGGCGGACTTTACCTCCGCTTCCATATTGCGCAGCTCCCGCAGTTCTTTTACCTTGGCATCTACTTCATAAACACTCATTGATACATCGTCCCTTCATATAAG
>CAKTKB010000163.1 GCA_934569195.1 uncultured Oscillospiraceae bacterium | reverse complement strand
GTCACATTGAGGTCAGGCAACTTGGTCTTGGCAATTTCGGAAATCTGAGCGCGGGTGATGGTGCCAACCTTGTTCTTGTTGGGAACACCGGAGCCCTTTTCCAGACCGATGGCCTTCAAAACCAGCAAGGGGGTAGGGGGAGTCTTGGTGATGAAGGTGAAGGAGCGGTCTGCGTACACAGTGATGACGACAGGAATCTTATAGCCCTCCATATCCTTGGTACGGGCATTGAATTCCTTGATAAATGCGGCGATATTCACGCCATGCTGGCCGAGGGCGGGACCCACAGGGGGGGAAGCGGTCGCCTTGGCGGCGTTAATCTGAAGCTTGATAATACCAGTGACTTTCTGTGCCATGATAAGCACCTCCTGAATAAGATGTGGTAATGATGCGCGCTGCGCATATTTTGCGGGGCAATGCCCCTCCCACGTTCCGGCCGATTGGTGCGGCCCGGTGCGTTTACTGGGATACGACTTCTACTTGATCCAATTCAAAATCAACGGAAGTCTCGCGGCCAAACATGGATACCTCCACAATGACCTTGTTCTTTTCAACCTCGATACTCTCCACGGTGCCGGTGAAGGAGGTAAGCGGACCGTCAAGAATGCGAACCGTGTCACCTACGGCATAGTTGATGACAATCTCCTTCTTTTCCACGCCCATGGCGTAGACCTCTTCATCAGACAGGGGAGTGGGGTCGTTGCTGGATGTACCCACGAAGCCGGTTACGCCTCTGACATCCATAATCACGTGCCAGGTATCATCACTGTAGATCATCTTCACCAGCACATAGCCCGGAAATACCTTCCGGTCATAGGTCTTGCTCACACCGGATTCCGTAATTTCCGTAACGGTTTCCAGAGGGATGGAGACAGCCAGAATCTGATTCTGGAGCTGGCGGCTCTCTACAGTTTTTTCGATAGTGGCCTTTACAGTGTTTTCATATCCACTGTAGGTATGGACAACATACCATTTTGCAGCTTCTGCCATGGCGATTCCCTTACTGGAAGGCGCGCTGGCACAATCCGATCAATCCGCTGATGCCTGCTCCAGCAACAAAGTCAAACACCCAGATGAACACACCCACGACAAGCACGCATGCCAGTACGATCAGGGTGTTCTTCATGACCTGCTGAGGGGTGGGCCAGACAACCTTCTTCAGCTCGCTGCGAAGCTCACGGAAGTATTTGCAGACTTTGCTCCAGGTTCTTTTGAACCAGTTTTCCTTTTTGACTTCTGCCATGATGTTCCAGCCCTCCTTATTTGGTCTCGTTGTGAACCGTGTGCTTTCTGCAGAATCTGCAGTACTTCTTCATCTCGAGACGGTCAGGGTCGTTCTTCTTGTTCTTCATGGTGTTGTAGTTTCTCTGCTTGCACTCGGAGCATCTCAAAGTGACTTTCACGCGCATAACGGCACCTCCTTAAATTTGCCTCCCTGTGTCACCCCGGCTATAGTTAAAATTTAGAAGGCGGTCAACTACATAACCACCCCGGAGCTGAAAAAGGCGCACAAGCCCCCTTTTCACAGGTATTCTTATACTACCACATGTTTCCCCTAAAAGTCAACTATTTTTTTCTTCCTATTTCCTGGATTTTGTAGTACAATGGATGCAGATCAAGAGGGGAGACAGAATTTATGCGGAAGATTATGGGGATCGATTATGGGGACGCCCGCACCGGCGTGGCCGTTTCGGATTTGCTGTGTACCATTGTCGGCTCGACGACGGTCGTTCCGAGCCGTAACCGGGAGGCGGCAATTGCACAGATTGCGGCGATTGCGGCAGAACAGAATGTGGGACAGATTGTGGTGGGGCTTCCGCGGAACATGGATGGAACGGAAGGGCCGCGGGCCGAGGTGTGCAGAGCCTTCGCCCAGGAGGTGGCTCGCGCCACCGGGCTGCCGGTTGAAATGTGGGATGAACGCCGGACGACGGTGGAGGCTCACAGAATCCTATCGGAGCACAACTATCATGGGAAAAAGCGGAAAAATACCGTGGATGCGGTGGCTGCGTCCCTGATTCTGGAGGGCTACCTGGGCTTCTTAGGGCGGTAGAACAATTCTCTGCCTCCGGCGGCAAGGAGCAGGAAACCGAACAGCTTCTTCAGCAGGGACGGGTCTATCCGTTGACTGAGCCATGACCCCAATCCGGCGCAGACGCACCCGGCAGCCGCTGCCGGGAGGAGAATCCGCCAGTCCCATTTTCCCTGCCGGTACCTTAGAACGGACGCAAGGAAGGCAGGCGGGAGAAAGAACATCAGGTTAATGGAACGGGCCAGAGG
>CAKTKB010000162.1 GCA_934569195.1 uncultured Oscillospiraceae bacterium | reverse complement strand
ACCAGATGGCTGGCGCGTTTCTGCGCTACGACCAGGAGGCGATGATCGAAAAATTTTCGCTCAAGCATGATGCAGACTTTTTGTACATCTGCTTTGTCGGGCGCGAATACCGGATCGACCGACATACCGGCACGGTAAGCTGGGAAGACACGGATTCCAAAACCGTTCATCCGGCGGATTACAATGCGGCGATGACCATCTATGATGTTCTGTGCTGCTCGAAGGAAAACTGCCATGCATCTGGCGAGATGGTCATCATCGAAAGCTGTGCGTTGGTGCAGGGCGGCTCGCTTTCCTCTCAGAATCGCAGCTTCTTCCAGCACGCGGCGGATTGCTTTAATATGGCTCTTGCAGCGGCCGTATGGCAATCCGGTAGGCCAGGCGCTGCAAGATGAGCTCGGGCAGAATGCCGATGCCGAGCCCCTTCTCGGCCATCGCCATGATGGCAAAGTCCTCCCAGGTTGTAAAGCGGATGTCGGGATGGACGCTGCTGCACTCGAGCAGGTTAGAAACCTCGGTCTTTCCGCCGTGCTCGAGAAGCAGAAACGGCTGGTCGTTCAGATCCTCCGGCGCGATGACCTCTTTCTGCGCGAGCGGGTGATCGAGCGGCAGAACAACTTTGTATTCGTCCTGTTTGAGAAGCAGCGTATCAAATTTAGCGAGCGTCGGAAGCCGCAGAAAACCGCAGTCTACCCGGCCTTCGTCAATCCAGCGCTCTACCTCGTCATAGTCGCCCAGCAGCAGCTCATACACAATTCCGGGATAGTCGGCCTGCAGGGCAGAAAAAATATTCGGCAGCCAGTGGATGGCCACGCTGGCGAAGGTTCCAATGCGCACAACGCCGGTTTCAATCCCGTTCATCTGGAGAATCTGCCCCTCCAGCAGCTGATGATCCTGTAGAACCTTGCGCAGAAACGGCATCACCTGCTCTCCGGCAGAGGTCAAGCAGACGCCGGCCTTGTTCCGCTCCAGAAGCGTCATGCCCCAGTCCTGCTCCAGATCGGCAACCATTTTGCTGACGGACGACTGCGCGTAGCCGAGCGTCTGCGCTGCGCGCGTGAAGCTCCCGGTTTCCACGGTTCTGACAAAAGCCAGATATTTCAGTAACGGATTTTCCATATGCTATCTATTCCAATCTTCGATTTAATTCATCTATAAAATTCGTTTTTCATATTCTAACGCATCTTGTATACTATTGCAAGAATCAAACAGGAGCGGGTAGATATGAAAAAAAGAACCATGGATCTGGATATGTTGCATGGAAAGCTGGCGGGGAAGCTGCTGCTTTTTACACTTCCCATTGCGCTGAGCAGCATCATCCAGCATCTGTTCAATGCCGCGGATACCGCGGTTGTCGGTTATTTTGACAGCGCGGATGCGCTGGCGTCAGTTGGAACAAATACGGAGATCATTGCGCTCATCGTCACGGTTTCCTCCGGCCTTGCCATCGGCGCCAATGTGCTTGCCGCCAATCAGCTCGGGCGGGGTGAGACGCGCGGCGTGCAGGAGACGGCGCAGACGGCGATTTTGCTGTCCGGTCTCATCGGCCTTGCGGGGATGCTTCTGGGGCAGATCGCCGCAGCGCCGCTTCTTCGCCTGATCCGGACGCTTGCGCGTATTTTCCGCGCGGCAGAAGGATACCTGCGCATTTATCTGCTGGGCTACCTGGGACTTTTGCTGTATGATTTTGCCTCCGCAATCCTTCGGGCGCGGGGAGACAGCCGGTATCCGTTTTTTGCGCTGGTGCTCTCCGGCGCTGCAAACGTGGGGCTTAATTTGTTCTTTGTGATTGCGCTTGGGCTGGGGGTCTCTGGCGTTGCTATAGCAACTGACCTTTCTACGCTGTTGTCGGCGTTTCTGGTGGTGCGACGCCTAAAAAAAGACGGGCAGATACAGTCGGCGCGCGTCGGGTTGCGGCTTTCCAAGCATCTGGCGGGAGAAATTCTGAAAACGGGGATTCCTTCCGCTGTGCAGGGCGCGGTGTTCTGCTTTGCAAATATTTTTGTGCAGGCCTCTGTGAACCGCTTTGAGGAGACGGCAATCGCGGGCAGCACCATCGCCATGAACTTTGAATATTTCACCTACTACATCATCACCTCCTTCGGGCAGACGGCAACGACCTTCACCAGCCAGAACCACGCCGCAGGGAAGCACGAACGGTGCAGAAAAATTCTCTGGCTCTGCCTGGGGCTGTCGCTGCTTTGCAGTTCGGTTCCGATTTTTACGATCGTTTGCTTCCGGGACTTTATTTCCGGCCTCTTTACGCCGGAGGCCGCTGTGGTGGCGAGCGCGTCGGTGCGCAT
>CAKTKB010000161.1 GCA_934569195.1 uncultured Oscillospiraceae bacterium | reverse complement strand
GATTGGCACCACTCCGCTTCTGCTTTTATAGACAATACACAAAGAGTAACATAGTCCGCCATAACAGATTGCTTGCCGCTACCCTAAGCTTCTTTTGAATCTTACCGATTTCTGCTCTGATGGACTCATACTTTGGAACGATTTACATTTTCGGGTGGCCATATATAATAGAGTTAACATGGTATCGAAAGACTTATGACAAGGGGGCGCGCCCCCTTGTCCCGTAGGGGAACCCTACGGGACAATTTCACTCTGTTTCATTTAATGGGGGAAGAGATGTCCGGATCAATTATCATAAAACCCTCGATCCAGCGAAAATTTGACAGGTTCATGAGTGGCGGGCGTGTCCTCTTTTTCAGTGCGCCCTGCGGCTTTGGAAAAAGCACACTGGCAAATGCGCTGCTTTCTGATTTGAATGTGCTGCGCCTGAATGCCAGTGCGGCAGATTTTTCTCTTTCTGAGCTTGCCGATGGGTGGGATATCCTGCTGATCGATGATTTCCAGTTTATGCAGGAGGAGACCGACGCGCAGACGCTCTGTGAACTGATCCGCTCAAGTCCAGCGCAGCGGTTCGTACTGCTCTCCCGCGGTGCGCCACCCGGCTATCTGATGGCCTTTCAATATACGGGGCTGATGTCAGTTCTGAGTGCGGACGATCTGCTCTTTGACCGTGACGATATCCGAAAATTCTTTTCCGCCCATGAGGTCGCCGTAACAGACAGCGAGATCAGTGGCATTCTGAAGGAATCCATCGGTTATCCATTGGGTGTCGTAATCACTATGCAGTGTATGTCTGGCGGAAAATCCCTTCGTCCGGAGATCATAGCACAGGCATTCCGACAGGTGTTTTCCTATTTCGAGGCCAACATCTACCACCGCTTCGATCTGCCGATCCGCCGTTTTTTGCTGGAGCTCGCTCCCTTTGAACGCTTTGACCTGGAGATGGCACGGATGGTCAGCGGCGATCCCCATACAGGCGAGCGGCTGGACTGGCTTTTGAGCCATACCACTATGCTCCGTTATGACGATGTACAGCATTTTCACTTTTGGCCGCAGTTTCGTGCATTTCTCCTTTGGGAGATGGAGCGGGAATACAGCGAGGAAAAGCGCCGGGCGCTTTTCAGCCGCGGCGGACTCTATTATGAATTAAAAGAAGACTACGCCCACGCATTGGATTGCTACACCAGGGGCGGTGACCATGCCAAGGTCTCCGAGCTGTTGATCCGCAATGCGGAGCTGCACCCCGGCATGGGACATTATGCCGAGATGGAGAAATACTACCGCAGTCTGCCGGAATCCGAGATATTGGCCTCCCCTTCGCTGATGCAGGGCATGAGTATGCTCTGTGCGCTGGCGGCAGACTATGAGGGTTCCGAGCGATGGTATCAGGAATTGCAGAAGTTTGCCAGCCGGTGCAGCAAGCAGGACGGAGCAGGAAAGCAGGCGCGCAGCCGCCTGGCATGGCTGGACATCTCCCTTCCCCAACGAGGCGTGGAGGGGCTGACAGATACGATCCCCGCCGCTTTCCGATTGACCACTAATAAAGAAGTGTCGCTTCCGCCGTTTTCCGTGACCAGCGCTTTACCCAGTATCATGAATGGCGGCAAGGATTTTTCCCCGTGGAGCAAGCGGGACGATCTGCTCTACCAGACGCTGCGTATCCCAGTAGAAGCTGTTTTGGGACGCGACGGCGTTGGACTTGCAGACTGCGCCATCGCTGAGAGCAAATTCGAAAAGGGAGAAAATATTTCTGCACGGATGCTGGCGCTGATCCCACGCATGAACGAGATCCGTCAGAAAGGAACACCGGATCTTGAGTTTGCCGCAGTCGGTCTGCTGGTGCGAAGTCAGCTGGCGGGCGGTCAGAGCGAGGATGCCCGCCGCACATTGCTATCGCTGCGAGAACAGTTTGCTGAGCGCGGCTTGACACGCTTTTTGCCCAATATGGACGCCATGCTCTGCCGGATCGATCTGCACTCCGATCATCTGGATCGGGCGGACGAATGGTATCGCACGCAGGCACCCCGTGATCCCGTCAACCTGAATGTGATGAAACGGTATCAATACTTCACGCAGGCTATGGTAGAGATCGCAGACGGCAAGCCAGACACGGCCTTGCTGACCCTTGCACCGATGGAGCCGTATATCCGCAACTGCGCACGGCACATCGACGGCATCCATCTGAATGTTCTTACCGCCATTGCGCTGTACCGGAGCAGGAACGATGCATGGAAGCAGCGTCTGACCGATGCACTGGATGCGGCGGCAGAATTTCGTTTCATTCGTACCGTCAGCGTTTACGGTGCGGCGATTCTGCCCCTGCTGGAGGG
>CAKTKB010000160.1 GCA_934569195.1 uncultured Oscillospiraceae bacterium | reverse complement strand
CCTTTAGGGGCAAGCGTCTGTAAAATGCCCTTTTAGGGCTTAATCAAGCCTCCGGCTTAGCCGGAGGTTTTGACTATAGACGCCGCCGGGCGCTTCGGCGTGGGCCGTCGTCCGGCAGATCGAATTTCTGAAAGGAATCGGGGCTGTCCTGGAGACCGGAATCCCGGATGGGAATCTCTTCCGCAGGAGCGTTGCAGGCCCGGCGGACCTTGTCCAGGGTACGCTGGGTGAGGGGATGGGCCTCCTCAAAGTAGAAAAGCGTCTCCTCCGGCGCAGCCAGGACCTGGGAAACGGACAGGGAGGGGAGCTTGTCCGCAAGCTCCGGACGGACGCAGATTCGCACGGAGGTACCGGCAGCCAGGTCGTAGACCGTGAAAACCAACCGTCCGGTCTTGTAATAGAGCAAATGCTTTCCGCCGGAGGTGCAGTGCAGAATGACCTGTATGGCATCCACGCAGCAGCCGTCGTGCTCCGTGACGCAGACAAGGCGATCCCGCTCCGGATCGGACAGGCCCAGCTTGTCCAGGGCGGTGTGGCAGACCCGGACGCCCAAAGCCAGCAGAGAGCAGGCTTTGCCGTGAAAGCGCACGCTGGCGGACCAGAGGTGCTGAATGTGCAGGGAAGGGGGCGTTTTGAATAGCATTCGATTTGTCCTTTCTCTCTATCCATGGGGAAGGGCCTCCGGGTGGATAGGGGGGATGGTGGAGGAGTGGGGCGCAGGACGCTGTTTTCCCGGCAGGATCGCACGGAGACACCCGTGTCGGACATCCGACCTGTGCATATACTATAACAGATCTGAATGGAAAAGGGAAATTGAAATCCCGCATATGCCGATTCCAAATTCTGCATGGTGCCGGGAAAGAGGAGAAGATGAGATAAAAAATCCGGGACGAACGGCTTGGCAGGAACCCGGGCGGGCCACGCGATCCCGTGCATGGAATTTCATCCGGGAGACGGAACGAAGAACCGTGTCAGAAAAGGGAGAATGACAATCTAAAACGGAATGGTCCCATTCCAATCCGGAATGGGATAAAGCCGAGACGGAGCAGAGGCTCCTGCATGGCGAAGAAAAAGGATGCAGGACGGGTAACGGAGGCGTTTGCCGGCCGGCCATTCGGCTGTCGGCTTGAGAAGGACAACGGCTGCGGGCGGAGTATGGGCGATGGTTTTGGAATACCGTGTCCTTCCGGAGGGGAAGCCTGTAAGCGGCACCGCGCAGATTGCATGGGAGGATGCGGACGTCTCTGTTTTCGGTCTGCAAATGTCCGGGAGGCCGGGGAAAGGTGCGCGGGTAGCCCCCGGAGGTGCCCGCCTGAAAGTGTGCAGATTTTGCATAGCCCCATGTAAAAATGCTATGGCATGGGGCGGGGGAGCTGGCTTGACTTTACGGAGGGGGGTTGGTAGAATACCAATTAGGTTGTTAGGGATGCCTATCACATTGGAAAACGGCATCCGAAGGACCCGATCATTATAATGTATTGAGGAGAGAGAAGCAATGAATGTGAAGAAAATTCTTGCCATGCTGCTGTGCGTATGCATGGTGGTTGCCCTGGCCGCTTGCGGCGAGAAGGAGACCGAGTACAAGCTGGGTATGGGCGTTGCCGTCAGCATGGCCAGCTCCGCTCAGGGAAACGCTCAGGTGGACGCTACCGTTGCAGCGGTTGTGACCGATGCCTCCGGTAAGATCGTTGCCTGCCGCCTGGATGTGGCGCAGAACAAGATGAACGTGACGGACGGCGCAGTGGATACCGCACAGACCTTCAAGACCAAGATGGAGCTTGGCTCCGATTATGGCATGGGCGGCAATCCCTATTCCTCCGACAACAACGGCGACGGCAAGGTCCTGGAGTGGGATGAGCAGGCAAAGGCCTTTGAGAGCTACGCCGTGGGCAAGACCGCCGATGAGATTGAGGCTATGACCACCCAGGAGGTCAACGGCCACCAGATTTCCACGGACGACGCGCTGCTGTCTGCCGGCTGCACCATCCAGATCGACGATTTCAAGAACGCGGTTGTGAAGGCCTGCCGGGATGAGCAGGGCATGAGCTTCAAGACCGCTAAGGACTTCACCCTGGGTGTGGCTGCCAAGACCACCGCTGCCGAGTCCACTGCTGCTACGGCTGACCAGGACGGCACCGTGAAGATGTACACAGATTTTGCCTGCGCGGTTATGGTGGACGGCAAGATTGTCGCCGCTCTGAACGACGCGATCCAGCCCAACATTACCATTGATGTGGACGGCGGCATCGTGGATACCGCCTTCAAGGGCACCAAGCGCGAGCTGAAGGAAGACTACGGCATGGGCGGCAACCCCTACTCCTCCGACAACAACGGCGACGGCAAGGTCCTGGAGTGGTATGAGCAGTCCGCTGCTTTCTCCAACTAGGTTGTCG
>CAKTKB010000159.1 GCA_934569195.1 uncultured Oscillospiraceae bacterium | reverse complement strand
TGATGACCTTGGTGGAATCAATGATACACTCTGCGAAAAATGTACATTCATCACCCACTGAGACGACCTTTTCCGTATCATCTCTTTTGGTCGACCCGATGTCAATAAAGAGCTTATCAAAGTCAAACTCTGTTGGATCGTTCAGGAGCTCACAGCCAACGGTGCCAATGGTGCCATTGGCAAATATAACGCGGTCGGAAAGCAGATTCAGATGATTCAATCCTCCCATCTTAGCAAAACGGATTTCGCCTGTTTCCTCAATGGCAGTTACGATCATTCCAATCTGATCCATATGCGCCGCTGCCATCAGCTTTTTCCCATTTCCTTTCTTGTGGGCAACCAGATTACCGATTGGGTCGATATACCACTCGTCCACCAGAGATTGGATCTCCTCGGCCAAAATTTTTGCCACTGGTGCTTCATATCCGCATACGCCGCTGGCAGAGCACAGCCGCTTCAGCAATTCTGTATTCATATACACGGTCCTCCTATCGATCTCAAACTACATCTGTGCAAGATATTCCTTCAGCAAATTCACTGTGTTCTTATAGTCCGACATTTCCAGCATTGCCGCAGGGGTACGTGCATACTTTATCGGCACCGAAATCCCCACAACCGGAATACCGATGCCGCCGGTCTGGAAGCTGCCGCTATCTGACTTTTCTGAGCTTCCTACAAGCATCTGCCACGGGATTTTCTTCTGAATGGCCACATTTTGCGCCGCCTCAGAATAGGCCTTCGGATAGATAGCAGACAGGTCCTTTCGCACGATAGCCGGGCCTCTCCCGGCGGAAATCGCCCCTGGACGAGCGTCATTGTCCTCACAGCAGACGCCGTCGACATTGATGACGATATCCGCTCGTAAGTCGTTGGCCACCACGGTAGAACCACGCATCCCCGTTAGCTTCTGTGCGCAAAAGACAGCAGTAATCTTTTTTCCTGCCGTGCATTCCTCGCTCTGTAGCGCATGTAGAATGGCGGCGCAGCCCACGCGCGACTCAAGTGCCCGTCCGACTACCTTTTCCTCTCCAAATGGTGCAAATTCCACCTCTAAGCCCACATATTCCCCAACCGATACCAGTTTGGCTGCCTCCTCCTTGGAATTGGCACCGATGTCGATATAAAGTTGCGTTGTTTCCAGATAGCTTTGCTTTTCATCCGGTTTCAGCGTGTGTACGGGCTTGATGCCAATGATGCCCAATGTCTTCTTCTCGCCTACTCGAACAAGCTTGGCAGGCAGCATCCGCTTATCCAGATCCCAGGACATAAAGCGAATAAAGCCGCCGCTGTCAATGCTCTTTACCATCAATCCCGGTTCGTCCATGTGAGAAGACAAAACCACATGCTTTCCCTTTGAATCCGGATTCTTTACGGCGATCAAATTGCCCAATCTGTCAACACTGATGACGTCGGCAATCCCGGATAATTCCTCCTCAATGACTGCGCGTATTTCCCCTTCCCAACCGGGCATACCATACGCATCAGTCAGTTTCTTTAAAAGCTCCATCCTGTCCCTCCCGTCAGCAATTGGCTCAGTAGCCAACAAATTCTTTGCCATCCAAGTCTATCACCAGAGATGAGAGGAGCCGCCCCGTTTTCTCCAGATCACTCATGGTAATGGTCTCCGCAGGAGTGTGCATATACATCAGTGGAATGGTGATCACGCCGGTGAATACACCATCGTTTTGAATCTGCATAACGGACGCATCTGTGCCTTTGGGTACCGGAAGCGTCATCGTCTGGCAGGCAATCGCGTACTTTACACTCACTTCACGGAGCTTTTTGACCAAGTTATAATTGCAATTGGGTCCCACTGCAATAATGGGACCCTTCCCCATCTCCACATCCACTGTCGGAAAATCTGGGTTTTTGGCAAAGCCCACATCCACGGCAATGCCAATATCCGGATGGATGGCTCGTGTTGCTACACCGGCACCCCGGCAACCGACCTCCTCCTGTACAGAGGCCACAAAATACACTGTATGGTCGTGATCATAGCGTCCGAGATTCTGTGCGCACGCATAGAGCGCAGCCACACCAGCCCTGTCGTCAAGCGCTTTGCCCGTTATGCGGCTCCCCTGCAGATCACGGATCGTGCGATCCGTGGTGACAATGTTGCCGGGCCGAACCAGCTCTTTGACTCGCTTGGGCGAAAGCCCTGTGTCCACATAGAGATCCTCGACCTTTGGCGCCGAGGTGGAGGGTAATGTCTCCCCCCGGGGTGCAGTCATGCAGATAAATCCTGGGAGCTTATTCGTCCCTTGGATTGTTGCCTTCTGGTAGAGGAACGCCCGGGGATCGATGCCGCCGATGGCAGACAGTCGAATCTTTCCATCCTCCTCAACAGCCGTGACCATCATCCCCACCTCGTCCATATGCGCACAGAACATAATAGACTTTTCTGTTTTGCCCTTCTTT
>CAKTKB010000158.1 GCA_934569195.1 uncultured Oscillospiraceae bacterium | reverse complement strand
GCCGTGCCCGGTGTGGCATGGGCAAAGAAGGTATTCCCCGGCCTGTCCAAGAACCAGGCGGTGGAGAAGCTGTGGGAGGCCATCCTGTTCACCTCCCGGGTGAACGAGGACCCGATCAAGGCGTGGGAGGAGCATAACGCCGACCTGAAGGCGCGCTGCGATTATCTGAATGGTCTGGGAATCGACTCTCTGCACTATACCGCGGCCAACGGTACCGACTTCACTGTCGGACTGATTCCGGATTCCCACTTCTGCGGCGGCGGCGAGACCAGCCTGAAGGGGATCTTCTTCAATCCCAACATTCCTACGGAGGAGTGCTTCATTTCTCCCATGCGGGGCAAGGCGGAGGGAATCGTCTACGCAACGAAGCCCCTGTCCTACCAGGGTCAGCTGATCGAGGGCTTCTCCATCCGCTTTGAGGGCGGTAAGGCTGTGGAGGTCCACGCGGAAAAGGGCGAGGAGCTGCTCAAGACGATGATCGGCATGGACGAAGGCTCGGCCTACCTGGGAGAGTGTGCCCTCGTCCCGCAGGCAAGCCCCATTGCCGAGAGCGGCCTGCTGTTCTACAACACGCTCTTTGACGAGAATGCGGCCTGCCACCTGGCGCTGGGTATGGGCTTTGCCGATACGATCAACGACTTCCACAACAAGACCCTGGAGGAGTGCCGCGCTCTGGGCGTGAACGATTCCATGATCCATGAGGACTTTATGATCGGCTGCGACACGATGAACATTGATGCAACCACGCGGGACGGCCGTGTGGTGCCGGTGTTCCGCAACGGCAACTGGGCATTCTGATTTTCAACACGCATATAAAATCCCCGGCCGGACATTCGTCCGACCGGGGCAATTGTTTGGCGGGGAGGTGCCGCAGATATCACAGGTGGAGGACCCGATCCTTGATTTCCTGGGTGCGGCCCTGGTTCCAGTACTGGGTGCCGATGTAGCCGCAGGTCCGGCGGGCCACATTCATTTTGCTTTGATCCCGGTTGCCGCACTGGGGGCAGACCCACACCAGCTTTCCGTCGTCGTCCTGAATCTCAATTTCGCCGTCGTAGCCGCAAACCTGGCAGTAGTCGGACTTGGTGTTCAGCTCGGCATACATAATGTTGTCGTAAATAAAGCGCATGACCTCCAGAACGGCGTCGATGTTGTCCTGCATATTGGGGACTTCTACATAGCTGATGGCGCCGCCGGGGGAGAGCTGCTGGAATTCGGACTCAAAGGCCAGCTTGGTAAAGGCGTCGATCGGCTCGGATACATGGACGTGGTAGGAGTTGGTGATATAGCTCTTATCCGTGATGCCGGGGATCAGGCCGAAGCGCTTTTGCAGGCACTTGGCAAATTTATAGGTGGTGGATTCCAGGGGCGTGCCGTACAGGGAGAAGTCAATGTTGTGCATGGCTTTCCACTTTTTGCAGGCATCATTCATATGCTGCATGACCTGCAGCGCGAAGGGCTTTGCCTGGGGATCGGTGTGGGAGCGGCCGGTCATATATTTTACGCACTCATACAGGCCGGCGTATCCCAGGGAAATGGTGGAGTAGCCGCCGTAGAGAAGCTTGTCAATGGGTTCGCCCTTTTGCAGACGGGCCAGCGCGCCATACTGCCACAGAATGGGGGCGGCGTCGGACAGGGTGCCCTTCAGGCGCTCATGGCGGCACATCAGTCCCCGGTGACACAGCTCCAGGCGCTGATCGAAGATCTGCCAGAACTTGTCCATATCCTTTCCGGAGGAGAGGGCCACGTCCACCAGGTTGATGGTGACGACGCCCTGGTTGAACCGGCCGTAATACTTGGGCTGCCCGTTTTCGTCCACATAGGGGGTCAGGAAGGAGCGGCAGCCCATGCAGGTGTAGCAGTGCCCCTGCCCGTTTTTGTCGACCTTCAGCTCCAGCATTTTCTTTTCGCTGATGTAGTCGGGAACCATGCGCTTGGCGGTGCATTCCGCGGCCAGCCGGGTCAGATAGAAGTAGGGAGAATCGGCGTCCACGTTGTCGTCCTCCAGCACATAAATCAGCTTGGGGAAGGCGGGGGTGATCCACACGCCCTTCTCGTTCTTGACGCCCTCATAACGCTGGCGCAGGGTTTCCTCGATGATCATGGCCAGGTCCTTCTTCTCCTGGGGAGAGCGGGCCTCGTTGAGGTACATAAACACGGTAATAAAGGGTGCCTGTCCGTTGGTGGTCATCAGGGTGACGACCTGATACTGGATCGTCTGTACGCCGCGCCGGACCTCGTCCCGCAGCCGCTCCTCGACGACCCGGGAGACAGTCTCCTCCTGAGGACGGACACCGAAGGCCTCCAGCTCCCGCTCCACATTCCGGCGAATTTTCTCGCGGCTGACCTGGACAAAGGGCGCCAGGTGGGTCAGGCTGATGGACTGGCCGCCGTATTGATTGGATGCGACCTGGGCAATAA
>CAKTKB010000157.1 GCA_934569195.1 uncultured Oscillospiraceae bacterium | reverse complement strand
TCGATGGTATCCGCAATCGATGCGGCAGTTTTTGCGGCATCCAGCAGATTGCCTGCCGTCATGATGCCAAGCCCATCAAAGACAAGCGAGATGATTGGGGCGCTCGGTTTGCTGAAATGTGCCGCGGCACTTACCGCCGAATGAAATACGCGGCGAATCTGCTCCTGCTGTTCGGCGGTCAACTGCGGTTTCGCTGGCGGCTTCTGGACGGGTGCAGACCAATAGCGAACAAAGTTGTTTTGCATATCCGTAAAAGAGGTCTTGTATTGCGTCTGGCTGATCGGCGTCATACTTTGATACGGAATCTGATTCGCGTAGCCAAACACTCTTCTCCTCCGGAAGTCTAACTCCGCTTGCAGCCGATCACGTTCTGTTTGCCGCTGCCTGATCTGCTGTTCCAATTCCAATTGCCGTATTTGCAGCTCTTTTTCATTGGCTAGCATTTTATCAACGAGGTCGCGGTAAAAAATATTTGTCCTGTAAAGTTCGCTATTGATATTCTGCATAATTCCTCCCTTCCAGTAAAACAAATCACTTCCAAATCGATGATACAACACAAAATGTTTCCTGCAAAGGGACTCGGGCAAAAGCTTAGCACTGTTTTGACAGAAAACGCGAGAAAGGTATTGTCGGTTATTAAGGTAGTCTAGCAGCCGTCACAGCTTTTTCCGGTGCTGGTGCAGCAAGCGGGACAGATAATACCCAACCAGAACGAACAGCACCATGATGGAAAGATAGTCAATCAGGAAGAAGATCACGGGCTCGGAATAGTCGTAGAACACGAAATGACTCTTGAGCAGCAGATAGAGGCCGACGCCTCTGCGGTGAAATGCAAATGCGCCATACAGCGCCCAGAGCCAGCCGGCAAGGCGCAGGCTCCATGTCCGCAAAGGCGAGGGCTGCCAGTGCTTGCGAGCCATCGCCAGCATCATGCTCCAGTGAAGCCCCAGATGCAGGCTCATGCAGACGAGGCCCCAGTAGGCACAGAGAATATGCGTTTTTTGCGCCGCTTCATAGCCGCCGTGCTTCGGCAGAAACGTAAATACATACCGCGACAGGAGGATGCCGCTGACCATCGATCCGAGCATGCAAAGAAGGATGATCCCGGCCAGCGCTGTCTGGATCATGCGGAGGGGCGTGTATCTGCCCTTTCCGATTGCCAGCAGCCATTTCCGGTTGAGTGCATGGTGCGTGAGAAACAGGACGAACATTCCCATGCCCAGCCACTCATGCGCCGCCTCGCCCACAAGGCCGTATGCCATCAAAAGCAGCAGCGCCACAGTCATTGCGGCATCGACCGCGAGCTTGCATTTCATCGTCGGTTTCATGCCGTTATCCTTTATCTGCGTTTGAGAAAATTGCTTCCAGCCACGCTGCATAGTCCTTGACCCAGCCACCGTCTGCGCCGAAGCCGTGGGGCCAGCCGTTCAGCACGATGCGCCCGGTTGGAATGCCCATGCCGGAGATCACGTCATACTGCTGCTGGAACTGGCGGTAGAACGGGTCTTCCGTGCCGTAGACGTAGAACGTCGGCGGCAAATCGCCCTCGGACAGCCAGCTTGCATCCATATTGCCCACGCTGAGACGGCCATAGAACGAATAGATCATCCCGGCGGCAGAGGCGTGCGCCGGAATGGCGTCCAGCTCGTCCGGCACATAGGCGCTGTCCAGCGCCGTACCGTTCACGTCCTCGTCGTAGTGCATCAGAAATTCTCCGGCCTGAATCCCGCCTGCGGAAAAGCCCATGACGGCAATATCGTCCGGGTCAATGCCATAAATATCTGCATTTTTGCGGACAAAGCGGACGGCTCTCGCCACATCCAGCGCCCCTTCCTCCTGTGTATAGGGAGACAGACGATAGTCCACGATGAAGGTCTGAAAGCCCAGCTCCCGCAGCGCTGCGGCGGTGGGGAGGGAATCGGTGTAGTTGCCCCGGAACTGATAGGCCCCGCCTGCCATCAGCACCACCGCGCCTTTCGGCTCTACGCCCTCCCAAACGGGAATGGCGGTGACATAGGGGCGGAAGTCATAGCTGTCGAAATAGCCGGTCATGTCTTGTGTGAATTTCGTTTTGGCGGGGATATTGCCTTCTTCCCAGAGATAGAGCACCTGAATATTTGCCGGGTCTGCCGCTGTATTCAGAACCGTTTCGTTGCTGTCAGGCTCCGGCAGCTTTTGCAGCATGGCGGTGCGGGAATAGTCTGCAATTTTGCCGCTTCCATAGTTATATGCCTCTGGAAAATCGTCCGGCGTGGGCGTGGTGTCCTCCGAAGAACCGTCGCGCAGGTCGTCGATGGGATCGGAAATCACCGTATTGTTTTCACTTGGCATTGTCATTGCATCCTCAATCGCGGAAACGCCGCGCTCCAGACCGCTGGCAGGAGCCGGGGAAGGCTCCTGCGCACAGGCGGTCAGGAAGATACTGAGC
>CAKTKB010000156.1 GCA_934569195.1 uncultured Oscillospiraceae bacterium | reverse complement strand
GTATTGATGTCAAGAGCGGCTGAAAAAGGCTTAGAATGAGTGCTTTTTTGAATTTGGAACATCCAGTCTGAATGCTCAACGCATACATTTTTGCTCGAATGGGATTTATCTAAGAATTTCAGGTTATAACCTTGGATTAGATGTCAAGATTTCAGATAGCGGAAAAGATGTTAAGAATCGGAGGCATACTTATGTTTGTTCCCAATAAGGCCTGTACCAGATAACGATGTAAAGAAACCACAAATGTTCGTGTTTAAGGATATGGATGACTACGAAAATCGTGGTAAGAGCGTTGATGCTGAGTACATAAAAATAATGTCTGCTCAGAAAAAAGGAGAAAAGAAGCCTGTAGTTATTGCTTCGATTGTTTCGAAACCAGAGCCAAAACTGCAAATAGAAATACCAACCGATATTGTTGGAAAGCTGGTGAAACATAAGGCGTTTGGATTTGGTGAGATTACATCCATTGAAGGTGCTTCAATAGTTGTTCGGTTTGACAAGGCTGGAATAAAGAAGATGGGATATGAATTCTGCATGGAGAAGAATTTGTTGGAGTTCCTATGAGAAAGGTAGGAAGCTGATTGGGAAAATTTGCTGTGTGGGATAGAGGCTTTGTTAGGAGGAATAAAATTGGCTATCCATAGTCCATCTGCAACCAAAATCGATAATTCTGTAGAAGTGGAACAACCTGCCATTGTCTCAACAGATAGGATAATGACAGGTGGCAGCAATGCAGAAGATCTCACCTCATTATATAAGGAGTAACCCATGGACTTGATCACTTTGGAGGCCCTTTCCGATTCCAACATGGAAGGGGTCCGCAGGATACAGCGCGACGACATCTGTGAAGCATTCGTCGATACCGCTGACACGATCATAAAGCTCAACCAATATGGGATCGACCATCATTGCAAAGGGCACACATATGCGGTCAAACGGGCAGATGAATGCATCGGTGTGATCCTGCTCGGAGAAGCCCTCGAATGGGATACGGATCCGGAAGAAATGAAGGGCGTTTCCTTTTATCGCCTCATGGGCTTTGTTATTGATAAGCGGTACAGAAACGGCGGGATCGGCGGTTATGTGCTGGAAAAGGCGATCGAAAAGGTCTATGCCGAATCTGGCGTGCGCCCGATCGCTCTCGGAGTGCATAAGGACAACATCGGCGCGGAACGGTTTTATATCCAGCATGGGTTTCGCAAAACGTCTGCGATGGAAGGAAACGATTTTTACTATTTGAGGTTTCCGGATGAAAAACGGACGCAGACGGTCCCGGCTGGCGGGCACGAAGCTGGCAATTGAAAAACAAAAGAATTTTTTGACAAACGAAAGGACAGATTGAATTTATGTGGTTTAGTTTGGCGTTGATTACCCTCTTATGCTGGAGCGGCTCGGATGTATTTTCCAAGATCGGCTGCCGGGGCGACGATAAGAACGCCCATCTAAAGATGCTGGTGGCGGTGGGCACCGTCATGGGCCTGCACGCAGCATACAGCCTCCTTTTCGGCGGTGTGACCGTCAGCTGGCACGTTGTGCTGACCTACCTGCCGGTGTCTTTGCTTTACATCGTTTCCATGACTTTAGGCTATGTGGGGCTTCGGTACATCGAGCTCTCCATTTCCTCCCCCATCTGCAACTCTTCCGGCGCATTGGTGGCGGTGCTTTGCTTCCTGACCGGGACATTGGACGACAGCATTCAGGGCGGGATGAAGCTGGCGGTCATGGGCGCCGTGGCGCTGGTCTGCATCGGCGTTATCGGTCTGGGTGTTGTGGAATCCCGGGAGGACGACGAGCTGCGTCAGGCCCGTCAGGCGGCTTCCAACTACAAGTATGCGAAGTCGTGGCTTGCCATCTGCCTGCCGGTGGCCTACTGCCTGCTGGATGCGGCGGGGACCTTCGGGGATACGCTGGTGCTGGATCGGTTGGCATCGGAGGCAGAGATGGCGGGGCTTTTCGCCACGGCGGATGAATGCGCCTCCTACGCTGCTTCTTCCGCAAACACCGCCTATGAGCTGACCTTCTTCCTAGTGGCGATCTTGAGCTTCCTCTATGTGAAGTTCGTCAAACGGGACAAGTTCCTCCCCAAGCAGGAGGGCCCGAAATACCTGGGTGCTGTCTGCGAGACGGCAGGACAGTTTGCGTACATCTTCGCTCTCTCCGATACGGCTCATGCAGCCATTTCCGCTCCCATCATCTCCGCTTACTGCGTCGCTTCCGTGCTTTGGAGCCGCATTTTCTTGAAAGAAAAGCTCTCCTGGAAGCACTATGCCATGATCCTTCTGGTGGTAATCGGTATTGTAATGCTGGGCGTTTTTGACATCTGACGGAGAGTGTTATGAAGCGTTCCTTTGATTTGAGCACGGCGGCTCTGCACATTCTTGCCATGGCTTTTATGTTGTCGGATCACCTTTGGGCGACTCTCTTCCTCTCTCAGGAGTGGATGACTGCAGTCGGAAGGCT
>CAKTKB010000155.1 GCA_934569195.1 uncultured Oscillospiraceae bacterium | reverse complement strand
CCGATGTGCCGTGTCCCATCGCCCCCGCACCAAACCCATGCGGGTGCCCTCCGTCCGATAGAGTGTGTCATACGGCGCCCAGCTCCAGGTCTTTACATCGTCATATTCTATATCAGTCTGAGCAAGCTCCGACGACTCCTCTGCCTGTTCCTGGACGGAGGGCTGCTCCTGCGGTTCGGGGGCTGCGGCAGCTTCCGTCACAGATTCATAGTTTGTCTTGTCCTTATCTGTATCTCGTTCTTCCGCGCTGCATGCCGTCAATACACAAAGAAGCACCTGAAAGATCGCCAGCAGGCAAACGGCAGCAGATGGTTTCCGTTGCTTTGACATAGTGTTCTCCTTGATCGGTAGCGTGGTTAATTGTAGAACTTTTCTGCGATTTTGGTTACAACGCCGTCCTGTATGGTCAGCGTATAAGGTTGGATGAGCAGTCTTTCGTTGGCCTGAACAGCCGAAACAAATTCCTGCCATGTTTCAAACGTATACAGCCGGTCTTCTCCCGCGCCGTATTCCTGAGAGATGTCGTAAATCGTGACGGGTGTGCCTGGGTCTACATCGTAGGTGTAAATTTCGCCGGAGTCTTTTCGATAATATCCGTATTGATATTCCTCCGGTGGGATGTTCAGGTCTTTGAGTGTTTGCAGATCTTCCTCAAGATATGAGTTTAGAAGGACAATGTGTTCGACCGTAATAGAATCATCGCGTACCTGCTGGATGGTCACGGTCTGAAGGGTCGGCAGGGGCGGAATCCCTGTTTCCTTCGTGGCTGATTCCATCGCTGGCGTGACAGAAAACGAATGAATGTACCAGTTTTCACCATCCTTTGTCAGACTCAAAACGGCATCACCAGAAAGGCGCCCCACTGCACTGCCATAGAGCAATGCATAGTCTCCGCCCGGCTCTATCTCTCCGCCAGAGCAAATGAAATAGCCGGGACTGTAGTCGCTGGTGGTGTTGTAAAATGCGTCGGTTTCTTCCAGATAGGTATAGTCCGAAAACGGCTCCTGGATGTCTTTCAGATCGGCAAGGCCAATGCCGGCAAAGCGCCGCAGGACGCCCTCAACCGCAGATGCCGGATAGCGGTGGATGGGCAGCGGGAAATCCGCCACGCTGTCGACGCGGAATCCCCATTTGGCGTTCAGTTGGGCAAATTCTTCCTCTGAAATATCATGTCCACCGCACTCTCCGAAGTAAGTAAGGAAGTTGTTCAGATTCAGCTCGCGCACATCGTCATAGGTTGAGGTAAAAAAGCCGTTGACCGCGAAATGTCCGAGCGTATCGTCGGTCGACCGCTCATAGTCGGCAAAGACCGCGTTGACCGCGTCGATCTGTTCCTGTGTCAGCGGCGTCGCGGTTTTCAGCTCGTCTTTCAGCGCCTCCTGATGCGCGGCTTCCGTGTCCTCCAGCATTGTGACGTCTTTCGATTTCTGCTGCGTCAGCTCCGCAAACGAGCAGCCGGTCGCAGATACGACGAGCAGCAAAGCCAGAATCACGCACAATACGCTGGTACGCCGCTTTTTCGTGAGGAACAAGATCCGCTCCTTGACCGGAGGCCCAGCCAAACTCAGCGCCGCCGTTTTGCGCGGCGCTTGTGCCAAAATTGCGCGGGCGTAGGCAAGACGCTCCTGTTCTGGTAGTTTTGCGGCGACCGCCTCATCGCACGCCAGCTCCGCGTCGCGCTTGGAGCAAATTGCGGCAATCCAGATGAACGGATTCCACCAATAGACGCTCACGGCCACTGCGCGGCAGAGCGACCATAGAAAATCCAAATGTCGCAGATGCGTCAGTTCATGGGACAGAATCAATTCCGCCGCATCTGTTTGCAGCACGTCCTCCGTCAAATAGACCGCCGGAATGAGTCCGGCCAGACACGGCGATTTGACCGCGTCGGAACCATAAATGCGTGTCCTGCCGCGTTTGCCGAGAAAACGCCGGCTTCGGTGCAGCCGAACCGTAAACACCAGCCACGCACCCAAAAGCCATAGTCCAAGCAGCGCGCTGCCGCTGAACCAGACAATCTGAAAAATCTGCGCAGTCGTCAGCGGCTTTGCAGTCAGCTTCGCAGTTTCTTGTACCGGGGAAACCGGCTGCTGCGCGAGTGTTTGCGGCTGTGTCACGGTTTGTGCGGGTTGCTGGATCACCGGCGTAATCTGCGCAGGCAGCTCTGCGCTTTTCGCAGAAGCAGCCGCGTCCCCTGCCGGAAGAACCGGCAGAGAAAATAGCGTTCCCGGCAAGCAGAGCTTCAAAAGCACGACCAGCCAGAGCGCATAGATCATCCGCTTCGGCACGCGGTTTTTGAACATCGCCCGCACCAGCAGCAGGGCCACAATCAGCGCAGAAATCGTCAAAACTTCTTTCAGCATGAGGATTCCTCCTGTTTTTCTGCTGCGTCCAAAATGGCTTTCAACTCCTGAATCTCCTGTTCACTCAGCGCGCCGCGCCCGACCAGATTCGAGACCATCATTCCCACACTGCCGCCGTAGACCTTGGACAGAAACGATTCCGTTTCCTCCGGCTCGACATCAGAATAGGT
>CAKTKB010000154.1 GCA_934569195.1 uncultured Oscillospiraceae bacterium | reverse complement strand
CGGCAGTACAAACGGCGCCCATGGCGAGATTGACATTTCCGGCGGTACCATCACGGCAATTGGCGGCAGCGAGAGCGCGTCAAGTGAGTTTGGCGGCGCAGGGATCGGCGGCGGCGACAATGGCGGCGGCTCTTCTATTACGCTTCGCGGCGAGGCAACGGTTACTGCAAAGGGCGGCGGTGCCGCCGCAGGAATCGGTGGCGGCAACGGCGGAGCCAGTGAAAGTATCACAATTCAGGGGAATGCCAGTGTGACTGCCTATGGCGGAGTTTGTGGTGGCGCGGGAATCGGCGCGGGATTTGACCCCTATAGAGAAAACGGATCTGGTCAGATCACCATTTCCGACACAGCCACAGTCAGGGCCTATGCGGGCAGCAAGGCACAGGCCATCGGTGTGGGTGCTTATTACAGTGGAGAAAATCCAAATTCTTTGATTTTGGCAGATACGATCACCCTCTGGGCACAGACGCAAGATGACGCCCAACCCGCATTGTTGAACGTGACAACGGCTGAAAGCGGTCCTGTCCAGTACAGCAGTAGCGGAGCTTATCTGATTGTGAATGATTCCACTGCGCCAGGCAGTGCGAACGGATATCTGACACTGCCTGGCGATGTCAGCAAAACGTTTTCCTATGCGCTTGAGAATAATGCACTGAAAATTGATGGAAACACGATTTCTGCCGCGGCCCTGGAGGGAACGGTAGTCAACTGGGCGACAGTATACCATGTCCTCACATATACGGTCACGTTTTCTTTGCAAGCGCATGGTGGAGCGATCGCTCCTGTGGAGGTAAGATCCGGAGAACCGGTTGCAAAACCGGCAGACCCAACAGAGGCGGGGTGGATTTTCGGCGGTTGGTATACGGATGAAAATTGCACGCTTCCCTATGATTTTTCCCTTCCGGTGACAGCAGATTTCACTCTTTATGCCAAGTGGACCGAAACAGGCGGCGGAGAGGAAGAGGAAAGCTATTACACGCTGCGCTATGAGTCCAACGGCGGAACCAAGTACAAAGAGGAATGGTATTCCTCCGGCACCCGTGTCAGATTGGACAAAGTGCCTGCACGGGAGGGCTGTGTTTTTGCAGGATGGTACATCGATGAAGCGCTGACAGAGCAGGTGAGCAGTGTTACCATGGACAGGCCCAGAACGGTCTATGCCGGTTGGCGGGACGCAACCGTGCCGGCTTTGCTCAACGGTGAGGATCACTTTGCCTATATTATCGGATATGCAGATGGAACGGTTCGGCCGCTTGACAATATCAGTCGTGCCGAGGCGGCAGCGATCTTTTTCCGTCTGCTGAAAGAAGAAGTGCGGGAGGAGCACCTGACGACTGCAAACGAATTTCAGGATATCAAAGAGAAAATGTGGTGCAATACAGCGGTCTCCACTCTGGCTTCGTTGGGAGTTGTGAAAGGGCGGGCAGCAGGTCTCTTCGATCCGGATGCGCCAATCACGCGTGCAGAGTTTGCGGTTGTCTGCGCCCGGTTTGATACTGGCTTGACAGAGGGAGAGAGTGACTTTGCCGATATTTCCGGGCATTGGGCAGAGGCTGAGATCGAACGGGCTGCGTCACTGGGGTGGATCAGAGGCTATCCGGACGGCACCTTCCGCCCAGATGAATCCATTGCCCGTGCCGAGGCGATAACGATGATCAACCGCATTTTATGCCGCATTCCAGAAAATGAAGGTGATCTTTTGGACGGTATGAACGTCTGGCCGGATAATCAGCCCAATACTTGGTATTATTTGGCGGTGCAGGAGGCGACCACTAGCCACGTATTTGCCTACAAGGGGGAGGTTCACGAGAGATGGACCGCGCTGCGCAGCTCTCCGGACTGGGAAAGCTACCAGAGCTGAAAGCTCGGACGGATACACGTTAAAAAACGGCCCAGACCATTTAAAGTCTGGGCCGTTTTTCACTGTGTGACTGGGAAAAAGTGGGAGGGACAAAAAGCGTAGGTGTGATAGCCGCGAGCTTTTTTCCGCGGGTCATTCGATTGTGAGTTCAATTTTTTGCCCACATTTGGAGCAATATTCGGCACAGCCCGAACCAAACAAAGCATTGAGCCGTGAACCGTTTGGATACAGGGAATTGCCGCATTTTGGACAGCGATAGAGCGTATCTTTCATAAATGCTCCCGACAGTGACAAAAGAGCACCCAAGAAGATGAGCGGGTAGAAAAAAATCCCGGTGCATGCAAAGGATATCCCGCTGAAGATCAACAGTTTGGACCACAGCAGCTTTTTCTTTGAAATCTTGAGCATAGAAAGCCTCCTTCCTGTATAAAAATAATTTTAGCATGTCAGAGAGTTTGTGTCAAACTTGACAAGGTGTGTGGAAAATGATAGACTACCGCTATCATAAGGTTTACAGGCTTTGATGAGGAGGTCCTTTTTCCCGCTTCAGCGAGAGAGTGGTTGGTGAAAACTCTTGCGGGGAAACAGGATGGCGCCTTTGAGCTGTGCGGCGGAAATGCCGCGCCGGGTTTCCCCGTTATCGGAAGAAGAGTGCGCATGCGTCTGCTGCGAATTCAGGTGGAACCACGGACAGAG
>CAKTKB010000153.1 GCA_934569195.1 uncultured Oscillospiraceae bacterium | reverse complement strand
GGTATGGAGGCATAGCTCAGCTGGTTAGAGCGCATGCTTCACACGCATGAGGTCACAGGTTCGAGTCCTGTTGTCTCCACCAGATTTGGAACGATTTGAGCCCCTTCCCAGTTGGGAAGGGGTTTTCGTTTACCCATATTCGTAGTACCTGCCCCGGGAGATGATGCCGTCCTTCGGGCATTTTTCTTGCGCAATTTTCGGCGACATGATATAATGCTGCCATCCTTTGATTGGAAAGCGCAGAGAATATGAGAAAAATTATGGTAATCGGATGTCCGGGGAGCGGCAAAAGCACATTTTCAAGGGCGCTGCACGCAAAGACCGGTATCCCACTTTTCTATTTGGACAGGCTGAATTGGAATTCGGATAAAACCACTGTAGAGAAGTCGATTTTTCGGGAACGCCTGCAGCACATTATCCGGAAGGACGCATGGATTATAGACGGCAATTATGGTTCCACCATGGAAATGAGATTGCAGGCGTGCGATACGGTTTTCTTCCTGGATTATCCTTTGGAGGTTTGCCTGAGGGGGATTGCAGAAAGAAGCGGAAAGGCGCGGGAGGATATGCCCTGGGTAGAGGAAGAGGCGGACGCGGCCTTTCTCAACTTCGTAAGAGAATATCCCACCAGGGGCAGGGCAGAGGTACTGGACTTGCTGGGAAGGTATTCGCATAAGGACATTCATATATTTGGCAGCAGAGAGGAAGCCGACAGGTTTCTGGGAGGGCTGTGACGGCCGGAGGGCAGCGGAATATAGAATGGGTGGAGGCGAAAGGTGAATGGAAAAAATCCCGATTTGTGAGGGAATCTGGTACATTCCGGGATCCAGTGATCCCCTGTCAGCGGAAATAGGAATGGTGCAGGACGGAGAGACTGCCTGGCTGTATGACGTCGGATGCGACAAGAGGGCCATACCAAAGCTCCCGGATGGGTGTCGCGTGGTGCTGTCCCATTTCCACCCGGATCACACGGGAAATCTCGGGAAAATCCGGGCGCGGGAGCTGTACGTATCTGCTGAAACAAAACGGCACGTTCATGCCGGAACCGTGGTGGAATCAGATACAAGGGTCGGGGAGCTGCGCATTTTTCCTTTGCCCTCCAGTCATTGCAAGGGGTGCCTCGGCCTGGAGGTGCGGGAGTCCTATGCTTTTGTCGGCGATGCGCTGTATTGCCGGACAAGAGGAGATTTCTATGTTTTCGATGTACAGCTGCTTCAGCAGGAAATCGCGGTTCTGAAGCAATTAAAGGCGCCGTATCTGCTGGTGAGCCACTACAAGGGGCTGGTACGCCGCACAGATGCGGTGATTGCAGAGCTGGAGGAAATTTACAGTCTGCGGAAAAAGGACAGCACGGAAATTTTAATCGCCCGCTGATACGCAGACAGCCTGCACTTCAGGCGGCCGTCAGAGACAAAATGAAAAGAATGCCTGCTGCAAGCCGACTTGCTTGCAGCAGGCATTTCTCGTGTGAGAGACTTATGTGCGGGCGGTTAATCTGCGGCGGACAGATCCACCTGCCGCCGGATGATGGAGTAGGGGGGGACAGAGGCCGGCAGCGCTATGGAAAAGCGCATTCCCGGTGTGCGGGGCTGGGTAATGGCGCACCCGTCCTCGCCGTGCATGGCATCGGCGGTGAAGGAGAAAGGGCGCAGATTCGGGCCGACAATATCCAGCAAATCCCCCTGCTGAAATTTGTTGTTGAGAATACAGACCGCATTCCCTTCACTGTCGCAGCTTTCGACAATGGCACAAATCTGCCAAGTGCGGATGTAGCGGGAATTCTGCGTATACTGCCCGGGCTGGCCGTAATAGAACCCGGTGGAGTAAACCCGGTGCGATACCCGCTCCACCTCATCCCGCCAGACCGGGTCTATGGGACGACCGGCATACAGGTCATCGAGAACATGGCGATAGGCGCCCGTGACAACGGCGGCGTAGTAGGCTGATTTGGCCCGTCCTTCGATCTTGATGCAGTCCACACCGGCATCCATCAGATCGTCGAGATGATCAATCATGCACATGTCTCTGGAATTGAGAATATAGGACCCTTTTTCATCCTCAAAAATGGGGAAATACTCTCCGGGACGTTTTTCTTCCATCAGTGCGTAGCGGTACCGGCAGGGCTGGGCGCATGCGCCGCGGTTGGCGTCCCGACCGGTCATGTAATTCGACAGCAGGCAGCGGCCGGAATAGCTGACGCACATCGCGCCATGCCCAAAGGTCTCAAGCTCCAGCTCCTTTGGAGTCCGGGAGCGTATCTGACGAATTTCCTCCAGACTCAGCTCTCGTGCCAACACGACCCGCTGCGCGCCCAGCTCATACCATGCCGTTGCACAGGCGTGGTTTGCGATGGACTGCTGGGTGGAAACGTGGCGCTGGCAGTGGGGGGCGTATTTACCGGCCAGAGTAAAGG
Organism: uncultured Oscillospiraceae bacterium; assembly: GCA_934569195.1. GTDB lineage: Bacteria > Bacillota > Clostridia > Oscillospirales > Oscillospiraceae > Faecousia. Next base: position 165 of record CAKTKB010000153.1, on the reverse strand, counting down.
CTCCCAGGTCGGCCAGAATCAGAGCGTCCACCCCTACGCCGTCCAGCATTTCAAGATAACCGGGCAGCGCGTCGATCTCCTCGCAGCGGGGCATGGTGTTTACGGTGACATGGACCTTTACCCCGTGGTCATGGGCAAATGCAACGGCTTTCGGCAGCTCATCCC
>CAKTKB010000152.1 GCA_934569195.1 uncultured Oscillospiraceae bacterium | reverse complement strand
CTCCTGATCCAGCAGGAGCTTCACCAGCTCATTGACCTCTGTGACGGTGAAAATATGTCGTTCCATTGCTCACTCCTTATCCAGCCATCGGCCAAGGCAGGCCGAAGTCCCTGCTTCTACACGCCGTGAAAGCTCATCCATGCGGAGCAGGCGGAATATCCACACGCGAAGCACATCCATCAAAGAACAGATCACGTAGATGCCCAGCGCCGCGCCCAATACCAAAAGCAGCATAACCGGCGGTGTTTTGGCCGCCAGCACCGAAAATCGGTCCGCCATTCCATATTCCCAAATCAGAGGATGCGCGTGGATAAGATATACGCTGAAGGCCAGCGGTGCTACCCCTTTAATGAGCTTTTCAAAGCGGGGCGGAATCGAAAGCTGTGCAAAGCACAGCACCAGCGCGGCCGCCGTCAGCAAAATCGTCGGCGAGGTATAGCTGGTCAGCAGCACCTTATCACAGGTGCCGCACCCCGCAGCTATCCAGACCCGGTCTGCCGCCCAATGCACGCTCCACGTGAGTACGTCGCATATTGCATAGACCGCCACCCACCCTCCGGAGCCGCGCTTTTTGCCCAGACAGGACAGCCGCAGACAGCCTCCCAAGAGATATAAGCAGCTCAGCCACAGGACACTGTAGCCGTTGTCCGTAAGGAAAACATCCCTTTGCCGCAGCGTTGGCAAAACAGAAAATACGAGAACGAGGGAAAGCGCAAGAACCCTTCTCTGCCGCTCCGAGAGCCTGTCCAGCAGCAGATTGAAAAACGGGATGAACAGACACATCCCGAAATAGGCGGTCACATACCAATATTGCCGGAACAGCACCGGGAAAAATGCGCGGAGCACCCGATTCCCATCGACACTGCCGGGCAGAAAAGCGGCAAATACCGCCGTAATGCTAACCGTATAAAAAGTGACCCGCAGCCACAGCGCAACGGCTCCGCTGTACCGAAAACGATGCTGAACGCCAACGTAGCCGGAGATCAGACCATAGCAATTAACAGCGCAGTAAGCCCCCGCCTCCAGCAGTTTTGCAGCTTCATAGCCTGCCGACAGAGGCGCCGCAGCGGACAATACGCCGCCCTTATTCAAGATGTGCAGGATGATGACCATCCACATGGCCAGCATCCGCAGCAGGTCGATTCCGTAATTGCGCCGTTCCATCATCCGCTCCTGTCAGGTAAAATCAAAACGGCAGAGCATACGGCAGCTTTTGCCGTATCCGCTCTGCCGTTTGTGCGCCGCTTGTCACTGTGAAATTTCCTCACGCGCAAAAGTACCCAGAATACCGTTCATAAACTTAACAGTCTCCGGCGTTTCATATTTTTTGGCGATCTCCACCGCTTCATTGATAGCCGCACCCGTGGGAATATCCTCCATGTATAAAATCTCATACATGGCGACCCGCATGATTGCCGAGGCTACCAGCGGAATACGGGAAAACTTCCATCCCTTTGCATACTTGGAGATATATCCGTCCAACTCCGCAGAATGCTCGTCAACGCCCTTTACCAAGCGCGTGATATACGTCGCCTGCTTGGCGTTGGGCGCATCGGCATACAGCGAATCCTCACCGGCCAGCTCCGCGAAAGCCTCCGGCGTCAGACGCTCCTTCAAAAGCTCATCAACGGTCTTGTCTGTAAAGCTCAGCTCATAGGAAAGATGGGCGGCGATCTCCCGCGCGGTATTCCGTGTCATAACGTTTCTCGTCCTTTTCTCTTGTAATGGGTTTACGCCAGTGTCACACCGCCGACATGGATATTTACCGTTTCGACTGTGCAGCCGGTCATGGCGCTGACTGCGGAGGCCACCGCTTTCTGCGCGTTTTCAGCAACCTCCGGGATGGCGTGGCCGTAGGCCACCGTCAGATACAGGTCCAGTGCCAGTCCGGTCTCCGTCATTTCGATTTTAACGCCCTTGGCGTTTTTCTGCGCGCCCTTTTTATTGGTCACAAGATCGGCAACGCTGGAACCGAGAGTTCCCATTGTGCCGGAAACGCCCTCCACCTCGCGGACAGCACCCACGGCAATAGCCGCGATGACCTCCTCAGAGATGTGGATGCTTCCCTTTTCGTCGGAAAGTGTCATATAACCTTTATTTTCAGCCATTGTAGTTCTCCTTTTGGCACACGGCAGTGAGCCGCAGTCAATACTTGATTATCTAATGTGCTATTTTAGCATGGATTTTCGGAAAATACAACAGCTAATTTGCGGCCATGATTCGAATTGCGTTGGCGGCATAGCCCGTTTCGGTCATGGCGATATCCGTAATTTTCGCAACATCCGTGGCGTTCAGCTCCCCATCCTTTGTAGAGACCACAATGCTCAGAGAATCGTCTCCCATACACGCAACGCAGTCCTGATACCCCTTTGCCGTGACCAGATTTTCAATCTGTGCCTCCTTCAGCGTGTAAGAGGCCAAAACCTGAATGCTTTCGGAGGCTTGGTTTGCCACTGACTGATCGGCGTCCTCCTGCTTGGCGGCGTCCTCCAGCAGAGAGATAGCGCTGTCCCTTGCCTGCTGACGGGTCAGCCGCGCGGAGGCGAAATAATCATCCCCCTCATAAACCGTGCTCTCTGCAAGGGTTCCTTC
>CAKTKB010000151.1 GCA_934569195.1 uncultured Oscillospiraceae bacterium | reverse complement strand
GGGTATAGCTCAGCTGGGAGAGCGCTTGAATGGCATTCAAGAGGTCAGCGGTTCGATCCCGCTTATCTCCACCAAAAAACCATCGATTTCATTTGAAATCGATGGTTTTTCTATACTTTTCAGCCTGTTTTGTGCTGGGCGTTTTCGCCTTGGACAACAAATGGACAACAGACCTTCTCAATTTCTTCTTTCTTACTGTGGGAACCAAAATACGGTACACGCAACCCAAAGGAGGGATGCCCTATGACGCTTGTTTCTCAGGAAAACGCAAAATACACGCTGGCTTCCCATGCGGTGGAGCACCAGCGCCCCAACGACGATGCCATTGACCTGATGCAGAAAATGTCTATTGATAAAATCCGTGCGGATGTATGCCGTGAATCAGCTGCTGAAGAAGTATGGCGTCTCTCAGGGAAATCCATGAATAAAATCATTGTTATTGGCTGCGCCGGCAGCGGGAAAAGTTACTTTTCAAAGCGGCTGAGCAACATTCTGGAAATACCCGTATATCATCTTGATAATATATGGTGGAAAGCGGATGGCTCTCATATCCCGCGAGACGAATTTGATAATTCTCTGCATCAAATATTTGCAACCGATGAATGGATACTGGATGGAGACTATAGCAGAACTTATAAGATGCGAATGGAGGCATGTAATACGATTGTCTTTTTGGATTATTCCAAAGAACAGTGTATTGCAGGCATCCACCAGCGGGTATTCGCAGAGAGAACGGACTGCCCCATCAATGTTATAAATGAGAGGCTGCTTTACGAAGTAGAACAATATCATACACAAAACAGGAATGAAATACTGGAGCTACTGGATCAGTATCAAGAAAAGAAGCTCTATATTTTTCACACAAGAGAGGAAGCAGACGTGTTTCTTGACACATTGTAAGCATTTTGTTTGATGCACATTTGACCTGCTGCCCTTTGTATTGCGCCATTTACGACGCGGATTTAACGAAGAACTACGCCAACCTTTCCCCGCTGGCGCAAATGAAAGCCAGCGGCGCGAAGCTCAAAATGGCCGCCAAAGGCCGCTGACGGCTTTACAGAGGGGCGTTTTTTCTGTATAATGGCACTATATATGCAGCATGGCGAGAGGTGTGAGGGCAATTTATCCATATCTGTTATCCAGCATCGAGACGGACTACACAGTCCTGCGGACAATGAAACAGAGCGCGAGGGGCTGTGTTTTGCTTCTGCGGCACCGGCAGAACGGAGCGCGCTTTATTTTTCGCCATTATCGGGGAGACGGCCAGGTGTACCGACGGCTGCTTTCGATTTCCTGCCCCAATTTGCCGAAAATCATGGAGGCCGCCGAGCAGGACGGTATGGTGGCCGTTCTGGAGGAATATGTACAAGGGGATTCCCTGGCGCTTCTACTGGAGGGCGCGTGCCTGACTCCCGGCCAGGCGCGGGACATTACCCTGCAGCTGTGCAAGGCTCTGTGGGTCCTGCATTCCATGGGCGCCGTACACCGGGACATCAAGCCGGAAAATGTAATCATCCGCGGCAGCGAAGCCGTTCTCATCGACTTTGACGCCTCCCGCATTTTCAAGAACGAAACAAATCAGGATACGCAAATTCTGGGGACAACCGGCTATGCCGCGCCGGAGCAATACGGCATTGCCCAGACGGACGCGCGGGCGGACATCTATTCTCTTGGCGTGCTTCTGAATCTGATGCTGACCGGGAAGCATCCGTCCAAGGAGCTTGCCGGCGGAAAGCTGGGGCATATCGTGCAGAAATGCACCATGGTGAATCCAAAGAAACGGTATAAAAATGTGCTTCATCTTATGGAAGCACTTCAGTGAGAGAATCCAACGGGCAAACCATGCAGAAGCCGCCGCATCCGTTGCACAGGAAGGCGGCGTGTGCAATTTCTGCGTGGCGCGCTGAGCGTCATGCAGATCAAACAGACCATTCAGGAGGAATCCCTATGCCCTTTGTAGAAACCGACCGGCTGCTGCTGCGGAAAACCGCGCCCCAGGACTATCCCTACTTCCGGGATTACCTGATGGACAAAGAGATGGACCGTATGATGCTGCGCAGTCCTTGCCGCACCGAGGAGGATGCCCGGCTCGGATTTGACTGGTTCCTGAACAAAGAGAAGCGGGCATATGGAATCGTATACAAGTCCACCGGCAATGTGATCGGCAATCTGACGGTTTATGACGATGTGCCGGAAAGCATTGCAGACCTGGAAGTCCTGCGCGGCCAGGCAGGGAAATCCCTGTCCTTTGCGCTGGCGGCCTCCTGGCGGCGCAGGGGGCTGATGTCCGAAGCCGTCCGCGCCGTTATAGAGCATCTTTTCCGGGAAGAGGGAGCGGACTATATACACTGCGGTTATCTTTCCTATAATACTCCGTCAAAGGCGCTCCAGGAGAAGCTGGGCTTCACGCCCCTGCTCACGGAAAGATTTCAATTTGAAGGAGAGGCCATGGAATCCGTGGAAAATATTCTCCGGCGGGCGGACTGGGAAGCGAAAATCGGCCTTACTGCAAAACGGGTCGAAGAAGAAAGGAAAATATAAATAAATTTTCATATATCTGACAAATATGACTTGACATAGCAAAAGAAATCTGTTACCTTTGATACAGGAAGCGGG
>CAKTKB010000150.1 GCA_934569195.1 uncultured Oscillospiraceae bacterium | reverse complement strand
ATCAAGAACAAGGATGATGAAAATAGTTATCGTGTGGCGATCCTGCGTCTGAAGGAGGGCGGAAGCTACGAGGTCAACACGGGTTCACTTCCGCTTGTAAAAGAAAAATCCAAGGATTTTGCCGTTACACCGTTTGAGAAGCTGGCGCTGATGCAGAGCGGCAATACCCTCTCCGGAGAGGTAAAGTACCCCACAGAGAATACGTCTTATGTGCTGCGCACCTATCTGAACAGCGCCGAGGGCGAGGAAACCTATCTCGTGGACGAACAGGTTCTCTCCGGCACCAGCAGAATCGAGGTCAGAGTTCCCGCCGAGGGCACGCTGGCCCCGACGGGCAGCTATTATGTGACCTCCTTCCTGATGACGGAGAAGGAGTTTACCCTTGAAGATGGGACGTTGCAGACCGAACTGGTGGCCATCGACAGCCAGAAGTTCAATGATCCGGTTTCGTATCGCAACACCAACCAGCCCGATGCGCCGCAAAATGTGCGTCTGGTGTTTGCAGGAAATGAAGTCATGACGGCGACATGGGACAAAGTCGACGGTGCGGACGGCTATGCCGTGACGATCTATCAGCTGAGTGACAACGGTTGGGTCGATACCAGTTTCGGCTATGACCTTGACAAGGACACCACCACCATCAACATGGCGCTGACCGTGGGTGGGGAAGAGACTTCGGAATCCAAAAACCTGTATGCCAACGAAACCTATAAGGTCGGCGTGCGCGCCTACAAAACCATTGAGGGCGGCAAATATTACAGCACGGAAACCGAATCCAACGATGAACGTCTGCCGGAATACTCGCCGTTGAACATCTCCCTTGCTGTGAACGACAGAGCCTGTGAGGCGGACGACAATGGCGTGTACCACGCCTATGTGGGCGATGCTGAAAGTCTCCTTACCGTGACCTGTGCCGAGGCCAACAGCATCAAGGTCACACGCATGGACACGAATGGTGAGATCAGCCAGAATGAAGGTGAAACTACCTTTACGCTCCCGGAATTTACGGGCAGCCTGATGTTCAAGATCGACGGTATCAAAGATAAGGACGTGACCAGTGTATTCCTGCTGGTGAGCCGTGACGAGACGGCGCCGGTGCTGACGCTCAGCGCGCCGGTATTCTACGCGAATCGCAGCACGGGCGCGTATACGATCACCGGCACGGCGGATGCGGGCAGCGAGATCCTCTATGGCGGAGGCGAGCCGGTCTACGCCGCGGGCGACGGCAGCTTTACCATTTCCGGTACGCTGGATGAGAGGAATAACAGCAGCGTCCTCTCCCTCTGTGCGCAGGACAGCGCGGGCAATCGCTCCGCGTTCCAGCTTGCGTTGGTGGCGCGGCAGACAGAAAAGCAGCCCGACCCCTCCGACGGCACCTCCGGTGGCTCTTATGCACCGGGCTATCCCATTGAAACGCCGGAACAGACACCGAACGGCACGATCACCGTCAGCCCGAAGAACGCCTCCAAGGGCAGCACCGTGACCATCACCGTCCAGCCGGATGCGGGTTATGAGCTGGGCGATCTCACCGTGTCTGACGGGAACGGCAATCAGCTGACGCTTACGGAGAAGGGCGGCGGGAAATTCACCTTTACCATGCCGGGCGGCAAGGTGAAGATCACCGTGAGCTTCCGCCCGCTGACGCCCGCGTTCCGCGATGTTTCTCCATCCGCATGGTATGCCTCCGCCGTTGATTACGTGGTCAGCAAGGGCCTGATGAACGGCACGGGCGAGGGCAAATTCTCTCCGGGTGCGGATACCACGCGCGGCATGATCGTCACGATCCTGGCTCGCATGGACGGCCAGAGCACCTCTGGCACGCCTTGGTACGCCGCAGGCCAGCGCTGGGCGATGGAGCATGAGATCTCTGATGGGACGAAGATGACCGCTGCCATCACGCGCGAGCAGCTGGTTACGATGCTGTTCCGCTATGCCGTGAAGAACGGGATGAACGCGGTCACGCTCGCCGAAAATCTGTCCCGGTTTACGGACGCATCTGACGTGAGCGCATGGGCTGTTCCCGCGATGCAGTGGGCTGTTGGGCAGGGGCTCATTCAGGGCTCCAACGGCAAGCTCCGGCCGCAGAGCAGCGCATCCCGCGCAGAGACTGCCATGATTTTGATGCGCTTCTGCGAACTGCTGAAAAAGTAAATCGTGACGATTCGCAGCGGGACTTTCTGCTTGAATGTCACACAGCAAAACCCGGAAGGGGCGGCTATGCCGCCCCTTCTTTCTGTTAGGAATACCATCGGGCAACGAGCATCTGTGCGAAAGTTTTTTGCCTCAAGAAGATGCGGCGGCCCGGAGGGAAGGGCCTTGCAAAACGGGACAGCATATGCTATGATTTTTACGATAGTTTGTTCGTATTCGCAAGGACAAAGGAGGCAACAGGAGATGTCGATTCCAAGAAGAATTTCAGTAAGCTGCCCGAACTGCGGCAAAGAATTTGAGACGACCATATTCGAAAGCCTGAATACGGATTTTTCTCCGGATGTCATTGAGACGGTGATCAGCGGGGAAGGCTTTGTCGGGAAATGTCCGGATTGCGGATTTGAAGCGCAGCTTGAATACGACATGCTGTATCATGATATCAAGCATGGCGCAGCGATCTGGGTCGTTCATGATACAGGCCCGGAA
>CAKTKB010000149.1 GCA_934569195.1 uncultured Oscillospiraceae bacterium | reverse complement strand
GAACCGGGTAAGTCCTATATTCCGGATAACTTTTCAGGCGTATTTCCGACAGCCTCAGGACGCCTGGGAAATGTCCATGCCAAAGTACTTGTTGGACAGCTCCGTCAGCTTGCCGGACTCGCTCAGCTCCGTCAGCGCCTGGTTCAGCGCCTCCAGCAGCGTGTGGGTCTCCTCGCCCTTACGCACGGGAATGGCTACCTGCTTCACATCGTCGGACAGGGTCGCAATCTTGACATTCGCCTCCGGGTGGCTCTTCTGGTAGTCGTAGAACGTCACCTCGGCATTGAGCGTTGCGTCAATCCGTCCGGCCAGCAGCAGCTCCAGCGTCTGATTCAGGTCGTCTACCCCCGTCACCGTGGCCCCGTACTTTTCCGCCTGGGTCGCATAGGTGCTGGAGATGGTATTGGCGGTGTGCTTCCCCGCCAGGTCCTCCATGGTATGGATCTCGTCGTAATCCCCCCGCACGATCACCGCCGTCCGGTTATAGGCATAGGGGATGGTGAAATCGTACTTCTCCTGCCGTTCCGGGTCGATATCCACGCCGTTTACCATAATGTCGTACCGGCCGGTTTCCAGGCCCGCCAGCAGGCCGTCCCACTCGCCCTCTACGAACGTGACCTTCACGCCCAGCTTTTCTCCGATCAGCTTGGCAATCTCCACGTCATAGCCCACCAGCTCATCATTCTCGTCATGGTAGGTCCAGGGCGCCCAGGTTCCCTCCATGGCCACAACGATCTCGCCGCGCTGGCGAATCTGCTCCAGCAAATCTCCGGACGTATCCTCTTTCTTGGACGCGCACCCGGAAAGGGCCATGGTGCTCAGCAGCAGCACCGCCAGAAGGGCGGATAGCACTCTCTTACACTTCATAATCAAACCTCCTGTATGGACTTTTTTCATCACGCGAAATGCATCGCGGCATGAACACTTCGTAAAAATGCCTGGGTACGCGCCTGGACCGGATGGGCAAAAAGCGCCTCCGACGGTCCGGATTCCACAACCCGGCCATCCTCCATAAAGACCACCTTGTTGGACACCGTCCTGGCAAAGCCCATTTCGTGGGTCACCACCAGCATGGTCATTCCGTCCCGGGCAAGCTGCCGCATAACCTCCAGAACCTCCCCGGTAAGCTCCGGGTCCAGCGCAGACGTCGGCTCATCAAAATACAGAATCTCCGGCCCTGCCGCGATGGCCCGGGCTATGGCGACTCTCTGTTGCTGACCGCCGGAAAGCTCCGAGGGATAGTGATCGCACCGGTCCAGCATACCGACCTTTTCCAGCGCCCGGCGCGCCAGCTCTATGGCCTGCTCCTTGGGCATCTTACGGGCGACGATCAGTCCCTCGGTCACATTCTGCAAAGCCGTCTTATTCAGGAACAAATTATAGTTCTGAAACACAAAACCGGTTTTCTTCCGCAGCCGCGCCACATCCTTCCGGCTGATCCTGTGCATGTCGAAGGATTCTCCGTCGAAAAGCATGGTTCCCTGATCCGCCGTCTCCAGATAATTCATGCACCGCAGCAGCGTGGTCTTTCCCGATCCGCTGGGGCCGATGATGGCAATGACGTCTCCCTGCTCTACGGACAGATCGATTCCCTTGAGCACCTGAAGCCCGCCAAAGTCCTTATGTACATCCTTAACTTCCAGCACGCTCTTTCCTCCTATCGGCTTCCCCGCGCATTCAGCTTCTGTTCTCCCACGCGCTGGAGCTTCGTAAGAACGGTGGAGAAAATCAGATAAATCAACCCCACCTCCATATACAGCACCAGCGGCTCATAGGTCCTGGCCACGATACGCTGGGTTACCATGAACATTTCCGTAACGGTAATGTTCGCCGCCAGGGACGTATCCTTGACCATGGCAATCAGCGAATTGGACAAGGGCGGGAAGGCTGTGCGCATGGCCTGGGGCAAAACAATGCGGCGCATAATCTGCATGTAGGACATACCCGCGCAGAGGCCCGCCTCCATCTGTCCCTTCGGCACCGATTCCAGCGCGGCACGAACCGTCTCGGCACAATAAGCGCCCTCGTTCAGCGCCAGCACAATGACCGCCGCCGGGAACGGCTCCAGGACGATACCCACCCGGGACAGGCCGTAAAATACAATGTACAGCTGGACCAGCAGGGGCGTCCCGCGAAAAATCCAGATGTAAAACCGGGCCGCCTGCTTCAGCCCCCGGACATTGGCAAACTGCACCAAGGCCGTCGCTATGGCGATCAAAAGCGCCAGGGAAAAGGAGATGACCGTCAGGGGAATGGTCATAGTCAATCCCGGCAGCAGGATTTTGGGGAAGGATTCTAAAAACAGCCTCCAAATGCGGCCGCTGAACATAGGCAACGCTCCTTTTCTGCCGCGCAGGCCGGAATCAGAAGCTCCCGGCAGCGCCGCCGTTGTATTATAGCATGATTTTAGGAAAAAGCAAACGCTTCCCCCCGACGGCCTTACCGCCGCCTGAAAAGCACGGAAAAGCGGCGCTGCATCCGCAACGCCGCTATATCTTTCCTTAACTCAGATGGCACGCTCAACCTTGTTGGAACGGAGGCATCTGGTACAAGCGTACACATGGCACGGAGTCCCGTTGACAACAGCCTTGACCCGCTTCACATTGGGCTTCCAGGCACGGTTGGAACGTCTGTGGGAGTGGGAAACCTTAATACCGAAGGTCACGCCC
>CAKTKB010000148.1 GCA_934569195.1 uncultured Oscillospiraceae bacterium | reverse complement strand
GCTTGAGACATACTTCGGCGCCTACCTTCCGCAGTTTTTTTATGCCATGCTGGCGCCGGTTACACTTTTTGTCCTGGTTTGCTTTATAAATGTTCCGGCAGCGATTGTGCTGCTGCTGTGTGTCCCGCTGATTCCGGCGGCAATTGCGGCGGTCCAGACATGGGCAAAAAAATTGCTGGGAAAATATTGGGGAGAGTATACGGCGCTGGGAGATACGTTCCTGGAGAATTTGCAGGGACTTACGACGCTGAAGCTTTACCAGGCGGACGGGTTTAAGAATCAGGAGATGAACGAGCAGGCTGAGCGCTTTCGCCGAATTACCATGAAGGTGCTGACCATGCAGCTTAATTCCATCACCATCATGGATCTGATTGCCTATGGCGGCGCGGCAGTGGGGATGATTGTCGCCATATGCCAGCTGCGTGCCGGGACGGTAGGTGTGAACGGGGCGCTGATGATTTTGCTGCTGGCGGCGGACTTTTTCCTGCCCATGCGGCAGCTTGGAAGCTTCTTTCACATCGCCATGAACGGAATGGCGGCTTCGGAGAAGATTTTTCGCATTCTGGATTTGCCGGAGACGAAAACCCGGCGCGAGCCTTTCCCAAAGGAGGCGGCGATTGTCTGCCAGGGGCTGTCCTTCTCTTATGAGCCGGGTGGTCGGCAAGTGCTTAAGAATGTAAATCTTACCGTGCCCGCAGGCGGTTTTGTTGCCATTGCTGGAGAGAGCGGGTGCGGAAAGTCTACGCTGGCGGCCGTTCTGATGGGGAAGCACCGGGACTATGCAGGCGCGATTACAATCGGCGGCGTTTCTTTGGAAGAAATTTCGGACCAGGCGCTTTTGAAAAACATAACATATGTCGGGCATCAGGGGTACCTGTTCCGCGGGACCGTGCGGGACAACCTGCAGATGGGCAATCCGGAGGCAGGGGACGACGTGCTGTGGCATGTGCTGGAGCAGGTGCAGCTGGCGCAGTTTTTGCGGCAGCAGGACGGACTGGAAACGGTATTGCAGGAGCGCGGATCCAATTTCTCCGGCGGACAGTGCCAGCGGCTGGCTCTGGCACGAGCGATTCTTCATAATTCTCCCATCTATATCTTTGACGAAGCGACATCCAACATTGACGTGGAGAGCGAGGATATGATCCTGAAGCAGATTCTGCAGCTGGCACAGGATCACACGGTCGTGATGATCTCCCATAGACTTGCAAATGCGGTGAAAGCGGACCGGATCTATGTAATGGATGGGGGAGCGGTCGCAGAGCAGGGAAGCCATGAGGAATTGCTTTGCAGGGATGGACTCTATGGAAAGCTCTGGCGCACACAGCAGGAGCTGGAGAACTATACGGGAAAGGAGGGCGCAGAAGAATGAAGCGGCGAAGCGGATGGGCGGTTATGTCGCGCTTGATTGTGCTGGTGAAACCGCTGACCGGGCGCATGATATTGGCTGTTCTCATGGGCCTGCTGGGCCATTTATGTGCGGTTTTCATCTCTCTGGCGGCGGTTTATGCGCTGCTGGGCGTTCTGGGCTTTTCCGTTCAGGTCAGCCGCGGGGTGCTCTTTGCCGGGATGATTCTGCTGGCGATTCTCCGTGCCGGGCTGCGCTATGGCGAGCAGGCGAGCAATCACTACATTGCTTTCAAGCTTTTGGCTCTGATTCGGGATAAGGTTTTCCGGGCGCTGCGCAGCCTGTGCCCGGCTAAGCTGGACGGCAAGAATCGCGGCGATCTGATCAGTCTGATTACGTCGGATATAGAGCTGCTGGAGGTTTTTTATGCCCACACCATTTCTCCGGTACTGATTGCCGTGTCGTTTTCTGCCATCATGTGCCTGTATATTGGCAGACTGCACTGGAGCCTGGGTCTGCTGGCACTGGCGGCGTACGGAACGGTTGGGGTGGTCATGCCTCTGATTACCAATCGCATCGGGGCGGATGCCGGTATGCGCTATAGGACGGCTTCCGGTGCGCTCAGCGGCTTCGTGCTCGATAGCCTGCGCGGATTGCCGGAAATACAGCAATACGGCCAGGGAGAGCGGCGCGCGAAGGAGATGGAGCGCCGGACGGACGAGCTTTGCAGCTGCGAGGAACGGATGAAGGCGGTTGCGGGGCGAAATGGCGCCTTTGTTAACGTGCTAATTCTGCTATTTGATTTGGCTATGCTGCTGACGGCGGTCAGCCTTTGCGCGTCGGGCAAGCTGTCCGGCAGCGGAGTGCTGCTGGCGACGGTCGCTATGATGAGCTCTTTTGGACCGGTGGTAGCGCTGGCCAATCTGGGGGCTACTCTGCAAAGCACGCTGGCTGCCGGAAGACGGGTGCTGGATATTCTGGACGAGTCGCCGGAGGTTCAGGAGATCGTGGGCCGCGACCGCATTCTGTTCCACGGAGCGTCCGTGCAGAATGTTGGCTTTTCCTATGGTGGAGAGCCGGTGCTGGAGGATGTGTCCGTGGAATTTCCCAAGCGCCGGATCATAGGCATTGTCGGCCGCAGCGGCAGCGGAAAATCCACGCTGTTAAAGCTGCTTATGCGCTTCTGGCAGGCGCAGGAGGGACGGGTCTGCATATCCGGGCGTTCGGTTGAAGAAATCAATACCGTGAATTTGCGGGAAATGGAAAGCTCCATGACCCAGCAGACCCACCTGTTCCATGACAGCATTCGGAACAATTTGCAGATTGCGCGGCTGGGGGC
>CAKTKB010000147.1 GCA_934569195.1 uncultured Oscillospiraceae bacterium | reverse complement strand
TCTGAATGAAATCAAACTGACGAAGATCGTCAATTCTCGATTTTGCATCGGTATAAGCATACTTTCCGGCATAATAATCGTTTTCAAGTGCCTGTAAGTATTCGCGCAGCCAGGTTTTCGCCTTCATGCGGTCCTCTAAGGCAAACTCGTTATAGTATTGTATGGCGGAAGAAAGCTCCTGTCCCTTTACGGCGCTTTTGAACTGATTCAGGTCCTTGTTTGCAAAGAACAGGAATGCTGCCGCACCAACAGCAACCGCAATCAGGAGTGCTCCGGCAATCACCCACAGCCGCTTTTTATTCGACGGCTTCCTCTTTCCCTTACGCTTTTCCTTTATGGCATGGTCGGTATCACTATTGGCAGGACTGCTTTTGGCGGCGGTTCCTTCCCAGGCGGCGTCCAATTTCGTGCCGCACTGTGTGCAGAAGGCTATGTTTTCCGGCAGATCTTTTCCGCAAGATGGACAACGCATGATCTCCCTCCTCAATCCTCGGCAATGCTGAGCCAATAAGCCAGCTGATCAACGTCCACGCGGGTGCTGCCAATGTTGCTGAAATCGATGACGACGGAATTCGTGGAGTAATCCGTGACGATATCCACCGTGATGCGTGTCAGATATTTTCCGTCCGTCGTATAAGAACACGCTAAGCCTCCGACCTCGTCTACCAGCTCCTCTTTCAGATCATAGTAATCTCCCTGGGAGCGGAAGGCCGGCTTGAAAATCTCCAACACCGCAGCCACCGTACGTGTGGAAATAGAAACATAATAGGTGGTTTCGCTGCCGTTCTTTACAACGTTATAACCGGCGTTTTCCTCCAGCCAGTCCTTATCATTCAGGCATTTTTTCAGATCCTGAACGCAGTCGCTTGCCACGTCGATATCCAGAACCTTCTCTGCCTCTGTGCGCAGCGATGAGTCCATCTCCTCCAGCATACTGTCAATATCCACATTGCCGTCGCTGTAGGCGTTGTAGGAGTCAAACGCCTCCATGAGTTCGTCGCTGATATCTTGCTTATAGACATAGCTGCCATATCTTTCCATCAGATAACCGTTGTACAGCGCTACCGTGTCGCCGTCGTAGTTGCGGATCAGCGCAGTCATGTCCTTGTGCTTCAGATCCAGCTCGGCCTCGATGTGATAGAAATCATCCAGACTGCCGTCAGAATATACGGACAATTCCGCAGTAACCGACGGTGCACTCAGGGTGTTGCGCAGCGCGTTGGTCAGCGTCTGGGATGTACCCTTCCCTTTCAGCGCAGATACGCCAAAGAAAATGCCGACTGCGGCACATACTGCCACAGCCACCGCGGCGACAATCCACAGCCACTTCTTTTTGGATTTTTGCGGCTTTTGAGGGGCAGGCATTTCCGACAGCGCCGCGCCGCAGCGTCCGCAGAATTTGCTCCCCGGCTCCGACTTCGCGTGGCATCTGGGGCAGTATTCCGGCACGCCGGAGTCCGGCGCAGGCATCTCTGCCGCGGAATCCGAGGGGGCATCGGAGGTTTGCTGTGTGGTTCCGGCTCCTGTGGATTCCGTACCCGCAGGGCCGATTGCGTCTTTCGGCTCGTCGGCGCCGGAAATCTGCGGCCCGGGTGCGCTTTCGCCGGGAACTGTCTGCGCGTCGGCGTTGGGGGATTCCACCGGAGCAGCCTCCACATTTTCCTGCACAAGGAAGGCAGTGCTTTCGCCGGGGGCTTCCGACGGCCCGGATTGGACTTTCTCCCCGCAGTACGGACAGAACAGGCTATCCGCCGAGAGCTGGTTGCCACATTTCTTACAGTTCATGTTTCTCTCTCCTCTTTTTTTATTTGGTTTGCGTGTGTATAAGGGGCAGGCTACGCGTCCTTCTGAAATGGATACCATACCTGCGTTTGCCGGTGCGATACTGCCGGGCCGCGACGTATATGCGGACAGAGGGCTGCAATTCTGTTTTCAGCCGGATGAACGCCCGTGATGCGTCCCCTTGGGGCTGTCGGCCCATTTGTGATGGTTTTATTATATATCAGAGGTTCTGATATTTGCAACTATATTATTGCGTGCAATCCGCAAAATTTTATCCTCTATAGCATGGGAACACTGCGTTTCTCCTTTCTGCGCTGCGCGAAGGCAGCCATTCAAGGAAGAAGTCCTGCAAAAAAGCGCTGTGGGTAGATCACGCAAGAAATCGTCTCTCTGCGGCGGCAATATGCAACCGGTTTCCCGGACAACGCCGGTTGTTTAGGAGTCTGGGGACGACAGCAAAAAACTCCGGGCCATCCCCGAAGGAAAGCCCGGAGCCTCTGACCCGGTACGCCGGAAGGGACTCGCTATACCGCAGAGTTGGCGTCGTCAAGCCGATGCCAAGCCAATGTCCGCCGGTCATTGGCATTTTATTGTTCGAGTCCCAAAGATAAAAATAATCCGAACCCCATCTCCCACTGAGAACAGGTTCGGATTATTTTTTTGGTACGCCGGAAGGGACTCGAACCCCCAACCCTCGGAACCGGAATCCGATGCTCTATCCATTGAGCCACCGGCGCATTTCTAACAGCGCAAGTATTATAGCAAATTAAATCCCGTTTGTAAAGAGGGAAAAGACGAATTTTTTCGGCGTGTGTGCGGATGCTGTGCATCCCGGCGACATCTGCGAACGTAAAAATTCCTTTACAGCGCAGAAAAGGGGTTGACAAATAGGGAAAAAACAGTAGAATAGAAAAAAACTGCATACAAG
>CAKTKB010000146.1 GCA_934569195.1 uncultured Oscillospiraceae bacterium | reverse complement strand
GATCTGGAGATTTTTCAGCAGGAAGGGTATCAGGTGGAACGGGTGAAGCTGATGGATATGTTTCCCAGAACGGTTCATGTGGAGACGGTATGTCTCTTAGTTCTGAGAAACCCGGTGACACATATCAACATTGATGCGGATGAGGAAGAAATGGTGTAGGATAAAAGAGGACTGACAACCTATGAGCAAATCAAGGATTATGTGCTGAAAGAAAGCAGCCACAATGCCAGCCGGAAAAGGAAAGAGTCATTACAGAGGCATTGCAGCACTTCGGAATGATATAAGGCGAAAAAAACAGCAAGCCTGTCGGAGCAATTCGACAGGCTTGCTGTTTTTTTATTCCTTCGATTTTTTATATTCCGTTCCCCAAATCTCCATTGCATCCATAATGGGGCGCATGGATTCGCCCAAGTCGGACAGAGCGTATTCCACCCTCGGCGGCACTTCGGGATAAACGGTACGGGTGATGATCCCATCGGCTTCCATTGAGCGCAGGCTGTCCGTCAGCACCTTTTGGCTGATCCCCTCCAAGTCCTTTTTCAGTTCATTGAACCGCCACGGACGGGCCAGCAGGTTTCGCATGATAAGCAGCTTCCACTTGCTGCCAATCATTTGGACGGTAGTAGCAACCGGGCAAGCGGGCATTTCTTCTTTTGTCAGCATAGCAGCACCTCCAATGGTTTCATTTAGAATGTTACACTCGTATTATAATGCACTGTTTGTATTTTTTCAAGTGGTTACCTTTTGGTGACTCAGTAATAGATTTGTGCGTACTTGTAGATGGGATTGCCAGGCTGTATCATTATACTTGCAAAAGGCAAAGCACAAAATCAATATATGGAGGTATGACCTATGAAAAAGAAAATTGCTCTGTTGCTTTCCGCAGTTATGACGGTATCCATGCTGGCTGCCTGCGGTATGCAGAAAGACACAACATCCAATCAGAAAGAACCCGAACAGTCCGCGGAGGCTACCAAGAGTGAAAAGGCGCTGGATAGCGGCAGCGTTACCGTCTACGACTTCGGCGCATCTAAGCTCCATGTCTATAACACTGGTGATGCGCTGGGTGATGTGGCCTATATCGTGGAGGGTCAGGATGCGCTGGTTGGCATTGAGCTTCCCAGCTTTACCGAAAATCTGGATACATGGCAGGCGTACATCACCAGCTTGGACAAGCCAATGAATGATATTTTTCTGTGCGACCATGCGACCGGCGCAAGCTATGTGGAGGGTATGACTGTTTACGGTACGCAGGGCGCAAAGGACTCTATCACTTCCGGTTCTACCTATGCCACCACGCAGGGGCTTTATGAAACCTTTGGAGATGATTTCCACGCCGGCGCAGATATGGCAAGTATCAACAAGGTTGTTTCCGGCACTGTCACGGTTGCGGGTATCGACTTCAATCTCATCGACCACGGCGAAACCTATGATCTGGAGATTCCGTCCATGAACGCAATCTACACCCATATGCTTGGCAAGACCAGCCATTCCATTCTCACTAGCACCGCTCACATGGATTCTATGATTGAAACTCTGGAAAGCTATCAAAGCGCAGGCTATGATATGATTCTCACGGCGCATGGCGGCGTGGAAGGTCAGGACGCTGTAACTGAGAAAATCAGCTATGTGGAAAAGGCAAAGGAACTGTTTGCGTCTAACGATAGCGCTGACGGCTTCATGGCTGCGATGAAGGAGGCTTTCCCTGATTATACCGGCGAAAACTATCTGGAAATGTCTGCGGGTTATCTGTATCAGTAATCATGCAAGGGGACGGCGTGAAGCCGTCCTCTTTTTTCACCTATGGGTTACAAAAAGGTGACTCAGTAATAGATTTGTGCGTACTTTTTTTCAGAACAAAGATGCTCTACAATGAAAATGCAAACAGGAAAAGCTGTTTGACAAAAATTTATGGAGGTAAATAATTATGGCACTTTCTAATCTCTTTGGATGGACTCATAAGGCGGCAAAGGCCGCTCCTGCTACGGCTTGCGGTGCCGGCGAGAAGCCCGCTGCTTGCGGCTCTGCCTGCGGTGCCGGTGACAAACCTGCCGAGAAGCCCGCTGCTTGCGGCTCTGCCTGCGGTGCCGGTGATAAGCCCGGCGAGAAGCCTGCTGCTTGCGGCTCTGCCTGCGGTGCTGGCGACAAACAGTAAAGACAGGGTTCCCGCAAAATCGCAAAATTTTGTGGGAGGAGGAGTCACAGCAGAGTGAATCAGGTTTCACATTCATGCGGAACCGTATGATATGGAGCTTGTGACGACGAGATACACCCCAAGAAAAACTTGGGGCGTATTTCCGAGGGGGCGACAGCTGTTACGCTTTCGGAAATGCGTCCCAGCATAATAAGGAGGATAACATGAAACAGTATTTTTCTTTCCAGTGGCATATCACTGATGAATGTGACCAGCGGTGCAAGCACTGCTATATTTTCTCTGAAAACTGCAACAAGAAGCTGGATGCGATGTCCTGGCAGCAAATGCAGGACACGTTCTATAACTGCCTGGACTTCTGCAAGGTCTATGACCGTCTGCCGTATTTTTACATTACCGGTGGCGATCCGATCCTGCACCCGGACTTTTGGAAGCTGCTGGGGCTGATGAAGCAGCACAGCGTTCCGTTTACGATTCTCGGCAATCCGTTCCACCTGACCGATAAGGTTTGCCGCCGCTTGAGAGAATACGGCTGTGAAAAATATCAGCTTTCCATTGACGGTTTGCGTGAAACCCACGACTGGTTCCGCAAGCCCGGCA
>CAKTKB010000145.1 GCA_934569195.1 uncultured Oscillospiraceae bacterium | reverse complement strand
TTTCATTGCGTTTCTCCCTTCAAAATAGTTGGTTTCACACAAATAGCCGTAGATCAAGAGGTTGGATGGTTTAGCCTAATTTTTCTGTCAGGGGCGTAGAATCTCGAAATGCCTTTGGGGTCATGCCGGTAATGCTGTGGAACGCGCGGGTGAAGGTGGAATTGCTGCTGTAGCCTACCATAACGGCGATCTCCATAACGCTGAAGCTGGTCTCCACCAGCAGTTCCTTGGCCCGGTTCACCCGGATGTGCCGCAGGTACAGACTGGGGGAGCAGCCAGTCTGCTGCTTGAACCAATCGTTGTAGTACGTCACGTTGTACCGTTCCATTTCCGCCAGCTGGTTGACGGTGATGGGCAGGTCATAATGCTGACCAATGTACCGGATGGAAGGCGCCGCGCAGTTCTCACACAGCTTGCTGTACAGGTAATTGTAAAGATAGCGGACGGATTTGCTTCCCGGATCCTGGCGCAGTTCCGTCTGGATCAACTCCACCAGCTGGGTGATCTGCCCCTGCATGGCTACCACCGTGGGGCAGCACAGTGCCGCCACTTCCCGGTTGTCCAGTACTTCCATCGGCAGGTTGATCACCAGCAACCGCCCCCGGTAGTTGCACTGGTGCAGCGTTCCAGCGGGGACGAAAAACAACTCCTTGAGCTTGACCTCAAACGTCTCATCCCCCGCACGGATCAGCATGGCCTCCTGCATGGGGACCAGGATCTGGGGGTAAGCGTGGGTATGCTCTCCCGTACATTCATGGAAAATCTGAATACTCAGTGCTTCATTCATCGTTCTTTGCCTCCTCGCGGATTCAGGTTTTACCGTACATTATGCACATACTGTTTTACGATCTCTCTGCATGTCTCCATATGCGCCGGGGACGGCGTATCCACGTGCCCCAGCAGATAGGGCCTTTTCAGCTTTTCATAGGTGGCGGTTCCCAGCTTGTGATAGGGAAGCAGTTCCACATGGTCCAGATGCCGCAGTCCGGCACAGAAACGGCCGATATGGCTCAATTCCTCCTCGCTGTCATTGACGCCGGGGATCAGCGGGGTACGGACGATCAGGTGGAGCTTCCTTTCTGAGAGATTCGTCAGTTCCAGATTTTTCAGAATCTGTTCGTTGGAAACGCCGCAGTATTTTTTGTGGCGCTGCGGATCAAACATTTTCAGATCCACATAGGCCGTATCGATGTAAGGCAGCATAGGCTGTATCTTCTGCCAGGGGGCAAAAAAGGAGGTCTCCACAGCGGTGTGGAAGCATTCCAGCTTCGCGTTTTTCAGCAGGGCCAGGGAAAATTCCGGCTGGGCCAAAATCTCTCCGCCGGAGAGCGTCAGTCCGCCTGATGAGATGAAGTAGAACAGCGAATCCTTCCGGATCTCCCGCATCACCTGCCCGACAGTCATCCGGGTACCGTAGGTAACACCGCCTGCCGTGGCCTCCGGCATAAAGGATTGGCTTTCCGGTGTGGAGCACCACTGACAGCGCAGCGGACAGCCCTTCAGGAATACCACTGTGCGGAAGCCGCTGCCGTCGTGGATGGAACTCCGCTCGATCCGCAGCACCATACCCTCCCGGTCCTTGTCAACGAGATGCAGTTCCATTTGTCTCCCCCTCTACTTTCTCAGATTTATCTTTCTGCCTGGCAATCCTTGCATACAGCAGCGCGCCTGCCGCAGCGCAGATGCCTGCAAATTCGCTTGCTGCGCCTGCATAGGATGCGACGTGCAGATTGTAGACCATCCAACAGGGCCCTACCGCCAGGGCTTTCTCGCGGCGGATCGTGTTGGTGTCCCCGGTCCAGTTGCTCCAGATAAAAACGGTGGTGCCGATACAGGGCAAAAGGCTGAACCAGTCCTGCCATGTGACTTTGCAGATCACACAGGTGGCTGCGATAAAGAGCCATTTCCACTCCCGCCGGGATGCCCATGCTTTGCCCTGCATCCGCAGGACCTGCACCAGACTGCTGGACACCAGGACTACAATCCCGGCAAAGCCCGTGTAGGCATCCAGCAGGATGTACTGGAGCAGGAACAGTGCGTTTCCCGTCATCTGGACCGTCAGGAGCTGGCGGCTGTCACGGCAGATGTAGCAGCTGACGCAGAAGGCCATCGCCGCGATCCCCACCAGCTGGGCTATCAGAAACCTCATACAGAGCCGCTCCTTTTCCCTTCTGAATCTTTGGGATCCCGCCACCCGTAGCGGTGCACGGAAATGGCTGCTGATGCCATGGCAATCAGTTCACAGAGGATCCCGGACCATGACTTCATATGCAGGTCGTATACCACCCATATGGGACAGGATACCAGCAGTTTTCCCAGCCGTATGGTCCCTCCTCGGAAGGTCCAGTTGGTCAGGATCGTCACAACTGCCGCCGCACCCGGAAGAAAGCTGAAGCCGTCCTTCCATGCGGTAAGACTCACACCCATTGCTGCGGCCGCACAGATCCATTTCAGGGCAGATACTCTTGAAGTTCGGCCGTCGTACAAAAGCAGGTTGTTTATGATCAGGACCACCTGTCCCAGACAGGCGCTGTATGCATGCAGCATCCAGTAATGCACGACGAAGGCTGCGTTTCCAAGCGTCTGGCACAGCAGCAGGGCTCCGGTCCGCTTGCATTGGAATGACAGTGTTCCCAGCACGATCGCTAGACCCCCTACTGCCTGTGCCATCAGAAAATACATGTTACCTTCCGCAGCAGCCGCCGACCCAGGAATTGATCTCCGTGCGGCCGATGATCTCGTCCTGAGTTTCCTTGCCTA
>CAKTKB010000144.1 GCA_934569195.1 uncultured Oscillospiraceae bacterium | reverse complement strand
CGGTCAAAGTAGGTTCGTTTCTGCCGTATCGTGCCGTTTGGCTCCACCTCAAGGGTGTAGTACGGCTTGTCGATCTCTGCGGTCTTACGCAGAAAAAGGATATACGCCTCCTGCTGTTCGATGCGCTCCCAATAGCGGTCTGACTTGCCAACACAATGCGAAAGCGCATCGCCTTCGCTCGTAATATCCCGCACACCTGATGGAACGACAATGGAATACACTTCTCCGGTATATTCATATTTCGGTTTGATCAAGCGGCAGATACCCGCGATTTTCGGATGTTGCTGGGCGATCTCAGCAGCTTCCAAGTCTTTTCTTCTGCTTTGCATCTGCTCCACCAATTCATCGTGGCGCTGGCGCAGCAGTTTGACGCGGTACACGATCTCATCATTGGTGTTGATCCCCAACTTATTCGCCATGGAAAGATAGTCCTTCCATGTGGAGATGATCTGCTGCAGGGAGTCCCGTGTGCCGCTTTTTTGACGCCGAAGGTAGTTGCAGACCTGCTGCTCCGACATTCGATCAAGGATGAAAGAAATATCGGAAACATGGATGTTCTCTTGCTCCAGCCAACGAAGTGTATCATCCGAAATGATCTTTCCGCTGCACTTCTCCCGCTGCAGCCAGTCAAGCATAATGGCACCGCCGTTGAGTGTCCGAAGCCGCGCAAGCCGGTGTGTATCGAGTGCCAGCGCCTTGACGAGACTGGTTTCAGACTCTTTTTGAATGCAGTTTTTTACGGCGTTAGCACTTTCCATACATTCCACCGTCAGCCTGGATAGACCAGCCTTGCAAATCTGCTCGATGCGGGGAAACCTTTCCCGTGCAATCAAATACCAGTTGGGACTTACGCAGCCTTGGCACAATTTTGCATATTCGGTCAACCCTGTTCTTGCGAGGATGGACGCAATACTGGCAATTGTTTTTCCGTAAATACTTCCCGCCTGATAGCAGTACCGGTTATACGCATAGCCCCAGGCGGTTGGGTAGTATTCATCCATACCCTCAACCCACCGAAGATGGCGCTGTTTATACCAGCCCCAATAATACGGATGGGAAGACAGATCCGCATGATAAAAGATGCGCTGACGTTCCGTGCAGGATATGGTCGAAGAAGTAACATCCGCTTTCTGATACAGCCGGTTTATCTGAAACCGGCGAATTACAAAGCCATCTCCGCATTTTTGCGGCAGATATACGCATTCTGTTGGGGAGTAAAAACGCTCCGCCATTTTCCCCTTTGCCTTAAACGTGATTCTGCGCCGGCATTTAGGGCATCTTCCGTTTCTGTTGTGATAGGGCCTCCGTTTCAGCGCAACTTCCTTTTCACAGTAAGTGCAGTAGCCTCGCTTTGCACCGCCCTTGCAATAGTCATAGAAGATGTAGTTCGTGCGGATACCCACTTTCTTGACCCAGCGATCCCAGTCCTTCGGCAGCGGTGGCGTCTGCGCCAGCTCCACATCCCAGGGATCGGTTTCCTTTCTATGACGGCGCTCCAATTCTCTATCGCGCACGGTCAGCTGAAAATCCAGAATTGCTCGATACGCATTTTCTTGATCAGAGGATAGGTACTGAAGAATTTGTACGGCGTCTTCATCGCTGATCCATATCTTGCTTGCGCCAGTCGGTTCCCATTTCAGATTATTAATTTTGGCTGTCCGCCATATAGCGCAGACATGGTCATAGGTGAGGAATTGCTGCCTTTCCCGATTTATAAAAACCTCATAGACCGGTAGCTTACCACCCAGGCGCAGCGCTTTATGGTCGTATAGGGCAACTTTCAAAACATCGCCCTCGACTGCACTCCGTGCGAAACCGCTATACTCGCTTCGATAATGGACTGTCCAGCCATAATCAATTTTGACCGGGACATCCTCATGGGCAACCGCAAGCATTTCTTCGGTTGCATATAAATCTTTCATTTTCAGCAGACTGCTTTTTTTCATTTCTGCACCACCTCTCTTTTCACAAAATCAATGTCATACCATACATCAGGCAGGATTTTTTCTCCATCTACCTCAACAACCGCAATCTGGCAGATCGCTTCGGTTTCACGCTGCTCTCTGGCAAATGCGAGAATATCGCCCAGTTTTCCACACGCAGTTGGTGCCTTGCCCCGAACGACAGCATAGCCGTTGCTGCTGGTACCGCGCTCACGCCACACCTTGTTATTCACCTTGCGACCTGGGTGATCCACCATATACGCAAGGGCATGAAGAAAGAATTCTTTCTTCGTCAGACGCCGCAGGATCGTCAGTTCCGTACAGGCAATTTTGGAATCATAATTGTCCTCGTCAATATCCCCACCGGACTGCACAAGGCAGTAAATGGAGCGATCCATATTGCTGTAATAGGTAAGGCAATCCAGCGGATCCTCTGCACAATGAAAGCCATTGCTGGCGCAGTTTGCCTCCTGGGTAACATTCTTTCCCATGACGAACCGATAACCGCGACAGGAGAGATCTGACTCAAAGCCTTTATAAGCGTACATCAGGCTGCCTCCCCAAAGGAGGAGAGGTCGCCCAGCGAGATCTGTCCATCATCGGCTTCCGCTTTTTTCGGCGGTTCCTTCTTCTCCGGCTCGTTCTTCTTTTCTTCCTTTTTCTTCTTGGAAACGGTCTTGGGAGATGTTTTTCCACGATAAGGCTGCGGGATGAACTTCTCCTCATCCCCCTGATCCTCCTTGGCATCGGGGTCACGGAAATAGTCCTCTGCCCATTGATAGCAGAGATCATCGGGAATATCGCAGCCGTATGCCTGCTGACCGGGGCCCGGCTGAACGCCGTTTGCCTTCAG
>CAKTKB010000143.1 GCA_934569195.1 uncultured Oscillospiraceae bacterium | reverse complement strand
CGGAGCTTGCGACCCTGGATGAGAAGCTGTATATTTCTCCCGCGGTTGCCGTAAACGAGGCGACCAAGGCCGTGGCAGCCATGGGTGCGATTGCGCGGGATAATTTTGCGCGGGCCTGCCGCCAGCTGGAGCAGCCGAACGAGGCCGTCCGTAAGGAGATTTACGCCGACGAGGAGTGCCTGGATCAGTTTGCGGATCGGGCGGATCATTTCCTGATCGGGCTTTCCAAGGCCGTTGAGAACGAAGGCGATGACCGGCAGCTGGATATGCTGATGCAGACGGTCCCCAATTTTGAACGGATCGGGGATTATGCGACCAACCTGGTGGAGCTGTCCATGAAGCTTTTTGCGGAAAACGGCGGCTTTTCGGAATATGCCCGCAAGGAGCTGGAGCTGATCTGCGCGGCGGTAAATGAGATTCTGAATATCACGGTGGACGCATTTACGTCGGGAGACAATGAGGCGGCCAAGTCTATTGAGCCTCTGGAGGAGGTTATCGACGACATGGTCATGATCCTTAAGGACCGGCATACGAAGCGTCTTAAGAGCGGCGCCTGCACGGTAGCCTCCGGACTGGTGTTTATGGAGACGCTGACCTACTTGGAGCGGGCGTCGGACCAGTGCTCTTCCATTGCCGTCATGATGCTGGCCAGAAGCAACGAGGCCATTTTGCAGAACCATTACGAATATCTCAGAGAAATCCATGCCGGCAACGATATGCTCTATTCCCAGGAAAAGGGACGCCGCTGGGAGCAGTATATCAAGCCGCTGAAGGAAATCCGCTGAGGGAAACTAGATAAAAAGCCGCTGTAGAAGCTTCTCTACAGCGGCTTTTTGCGTCCGGAAAACAGCTTCCCGGCGGTGCGCCATGGGACACGCCGCCGGGAATTGTCTGGTTGATGCGTCAATGGCTGCCTGGCAGACAGCATCAGATTTTGCGGTAGGTTTTTTCCAGAAAACGCTCCGCGGTCACCACCACACGCTTGTGAAGGGCCTCCCCGATCTTCCCCTGTTCGTCGTATGCGGTGATCTGAAAGGTAACGGTATTTCCTTCTACAGCCGTGACCTCTGCGTCGGCATGTACCTCCAGACCCACAGGGGTTGCGGAAAGATGGTGGATGGAAAGCTCTGTGCCTACGCTGGTTTTTCCCTCCGGGAGGATGCCGGTAAGCGCCTCGCAGGCGGCGCCCTCCATCAATGCCGCCATACACGGCGTCGCATAGACCATCAAATCTCCGGAGCCGACCTCCCGGGCAGTGTCCTCCGGCGCCACGACGCCGGAAGCCGTACCCTTTAATCCAACTGTAATTTCCATAAAATCAGCCTCTAATTCCATTTTTTACTAAATTATATGCGCAGAAAATAGAAATGTCAAGGGGTGGTATTTGTAGGAATACCGGGCATTTTGGGGGCCGGAAATGGCGAAATTAAGAAAACTTAATAATCCTGGCATTGACCTTCCAGGTGGATAATGGTATGATACCCATATCTCAAATGAGCAGAATCGGAGGAAAAAATTATGGGTATGCGCAGATGCTTGAGCGTGCTTTTGATGGTAACGGTGCTTGTGTCCTTGGCAGCCTGTGCAACGGGCAGCCGGGAGGTGCCGGTGGAGCGGGCAGATATGCTTACTGCGGCCAGCACCGCCGCCGACCGGTATGCGGGCATGGTCGTCAGCGAAAACGTGACGAAGGTTACGCGGGACAGCGGCAAGAATATTCAGGAGCTTTATGTCACCGAGGGCCAGGAGGTAAAGACCGGTGATAAGCTGTTTTCTTACGATTCCGAGGCGCTGAAGCTGGAGGAGTCCAAGCTGAAGCTGGACCTGGAGCGGATGCAGAATGACGACAAGAGTAAGACAACGCAGATCAGCGACCTGGAAAAGCAGCTGAAGAATACTTCGGATGAAGCAACAAAGGTGCAGATCAATCTGGCAATCAACACCGCAAAGAATGAAAAGATGCAGCTTTCTTACGACATCAGCGCCAAGAAGCAGGAGATTCAGCAGGTTCAGCAGACGCTGAAAAATGTGGTGGTGAAAAGTCCGGTTGACGGCAGCATCCGCAAAATCGACGAGAACGGAACCGATGCCTATATTACCATCCAGAAGGCCGGCGCTTACCGTGTCAAGGGAACCCTTAACGAGCTTAGCGCCCGCGGCGGCGTTTCCGTGGGGGCAAGCGTAAAGATCATTTCCCGCCTGGATGAGACGCAGACCTGGACAGGGACGGTTACGGAAATTGACCGGGAGAACAGCCAGCAGTCCGAAAACTCCGGGATTATGTACGGGTATACGGCGGACGCAGGCATGACGACCTCCTCCAGCTATCCGTTTTATGTAGAGCTGGATGATACGGACGGCCTGCTCCTGGGGCAGCATGTGTACATACAGGTTGTCTCCGGGGGCGAGATCGGAGACGAATTGATCGTCCCGCAGACCTATCTGGTCAACCTGAATACGGATGAGGAAACGATGGAGCGGACGGCCTCCATGTGGGTGGCCAATGCGGACGGCAAGCTGGAGGAACGGCAGGTTTCTCTGGGCGAGTATAATGCAGAGCTGGGGGGATACCCGGTCCTGTCCGGACTGGAGGCAAGCGATTTTGTGGCCGATCCCAGCGCAAGCGGCTGCAAGGCGGGCGCACCCGTCAGCTATCAGCGGCCGACGGATTTCTCCGGCGATGTGATGACGACGGATGATACCACGCCGGAAACGAGCGGGGACGGAGATATGCCCACGGACGACGGCCAGGAGAGCCTGCCGGAGGACACGGGCAGCACCGGCAACATCGTGTATGGCCCGCAGGATGACGCCAGTCAGGGGGCCCAGCCCG
>CAKTKB010000142.1 GCA_934569195.1 uncultured Oscillospiraceae bacterium | reverse complement strand
CCCGTGACATAGCTGGAGGCATCGGAAGCGAGGTACAGCATAGCGCCGTTCAGCTCGCCGGGCTTGCCGCGGCGGCCCATCGGGCAGCCGTTGCGGATGCCGCTCTCATACTTTTCGTCGGTAACGGCTGCGGACATTTCGCTGTCAAAGTAGCCGGGGCCGATGACGTTGACGGTGATGCCTTCCTTGGCCCACTCGGAGGCGAGCGCCTTGGTCATCATCAGAACTGCGCCCTTCGTCGTGGAGTATGCGCAGCGAGGTACGCCATTCATGGTCACGGTGCAGTGGAACGAGCCGATGTTGACGATCTTGCCGTAGTGCTGCTTGAGCATGACCTTGCCGACCTCACGGGCAAAGTAGAACAGACCGTTGACGTTGGTCGCCATCATGGTCTCCCACTGCTCGTCGGTGTAATCCACCGTCGGTGCAACAATGCCCGTAGCGGCATTGTTGATGAGGATGTCGATGCGGCCGAATTCCTTTTCGGCGGTTGCAACGGCAGCCTTGATCTGCTCGGTCTTCGTGACGTCGCAGGGGGCGACAATGCACTTTACGCCGTACTTGTCGATCTCTTTCTTGACTTCCTCAAGCTTCTCGACGCGGCGTGCGCAGATCATGACGTTTGCGCCCTGCTCTGCAAGGCAGATCGCAAACTGCTTGCCCAGACCAGAGGATGCGCCGGTGACGATCGCATTCTTGCCTTTGACACTGAAATACTCTTTCATGTTTTTCCCTCCTCAAAAATGATTTGAAAATGATTCCATTTCGCAAAGCGAACGTTCAGCTTCTGAACGGAAATATTTTATCTGTTATTTCCCGCTTTGTCAAGCGTTTAACGTCAAGTATTTAACGTTAAGAGGTTAACGAAATGAAAAGGCTTTACCCTTGCAGGGCCGCGGCACATTCCGGAAAAAGAAAAATCAATTGCCGATTTGTGCAGCCGCCGTAAATCATCGGACGGTGTGCTGCGTTCGTCCTGTGGCCGAGGCTTGTAGGAACAGCGTTTTTGACCTGTCGGCCAATTGCTCCTGTTTTGGTCTGTACACGCAAAAAACGGGGCGCGGGCATCAGCCCCGCGCCCCGAAAGGGGTCAAAAAATCCTGTGCATTTACAGGTCAGCTGCCAAGCGTCAGCTTGTTGACTGCCTCGATCAGATCGACGGTTTTACTTCTGGACACAAGAGCGACCGTTTTTCCGTTGACAGCCGCCACGCAGCTTGTACCGTCAAGACGGTAGAGCGTCAGCGTGAAGGTCGGGAAGTCCTCGTTATCCAGATGCACCGTCAGGGAAATTTCCTCCTGCCCGGTCCCGGTGGGCGTTTCGTCCGTGAAGCTGGATGCCGAGATCGCACGGAGCGCTGTTTTGAGGCCGGAGACGTCAAATTCTTCGCCGCCGCAGGTCCATGTGCCCGCTGCGCTCCCATCCTCCGGCGGGGTATAGGTGAAGGTGTACGTCTCGCCGTTCAGGGCGGCGTCAATGCCCGTCACCGTATCAAAATCCGCCGTAAAAAGCTTCTGGTGGCGCAGCGCGTCATAGGATACCGCCGTCAGCTGGTCATATACGCTCTGAGAGATTTTGTAAACTATCTGCGACTGTCCGACCCGCACATAGCAGGTGACATCGGGAAGAGCAGTCTCGCCCTCCTCTGCGGCGGCCTCATAGGCGGCCGCCTCCTCCGGGTCACGGGAGACGCACAGCAGCAGCGACCCGCTGCTCTCCGAATCTGCGTCGTCATCCCCGGCGCCGTACGCCAGCGTGATCGTCAGCTCGGGGTCATCCAGCCCGAAGGCTGCAAGCTCCTCATCGGTCGCATGGTAGCTGGCGCAGTCCGTCAGGCTCAGAGAACGGATGGCGCTCAGGAAGGTATCCACATTGTCCGTATCCAGCGGCTGTCCGTCTGCAAAGTAAATATCGTCTGTACAGATGTTTTTGCCGTCCTCGTCACGGAGGATCGTATAGCTTTCGCTGCCGGAGAATGCGATCTGCTCCACCGTATCAATCTCCGGGATGGTATCGTTCAGGATCAAGTCCTGCAGAACGGCATCAAATTCCTCCAGCGGGTCGTGGCTGACAAGATAGACCCTGCCGTCCCCGGTGGAAAGATACCGCTGCTCGTCCATTTTGCTGAAATCGCCAAGCTCGACGGTATAGCTTTCCTCGCCCGCCGTCATGCGGATCGTGCAGATCGGCTCGTCAAGGCCGTACTGGGCATAGTCCTCCACATCGTCAATGACAAATGACGCCGCAAAGCAGGTGAACTGCTCCAGCAGGCTGTCGATCTTTTCCCCGTCCACGGGAAAGTCGGCATCCTCGTCACAGACCCAGTTTTCGTCCCGGGTAAAGGAGAAGGTACCGCTGTCATTCGTCCAGGAAAGGGCGGTCACGCTGTCTGTCGGAATTTCCAGTATCACCTCACCGCTGTTTTTGATCTGCTCCTTTTTCTCCTCATGGCGGCTGACGGCAAATGCGGCGATGCAGACCGCAAGAAGAACGCCCAGCAGTACATAGAGCCTTGTTGCTTTACGCATGACGCTTTCTCCTCCTGTCGATTACGGTAAATATGCCGTACAGCACAAAGGCTGCCGGTATCACGCCGATCATCCATGCTTTGAGTATGGATGCCGACGATTCGGAAATGGTCAGGTAATTGTAGGCAAGGCTCTTGCTGCGGATGGAGACGGCCTCGCGCTCACCGATCAGCGCGGAAAGCGCGTTCATGGCAAGGTCGAGGTTTGCGCCGGAGGAATAGGCGTTATACGATTCCTCCAGGAAATAGCTGGATGCAAACCAGATCAGCTGCCCGCCGCTGCCGGTATCCACGGAAACGGCCCCGGCAAACGGCCCGTCGCTGTCATCCTCCT
>CAKTKB010000141.1 GCA_934569195.1 uncultured Oscillospiraceae bacterium | reverse complement strand
CTTAACGGCCTCCACCATGGTCATGCGCTCCCAGTGGCTCAGATCAATCTGCTTCCCCTGGTAAGAAATTTGCAGCGAACCGCAGACCTTCATGGCAACGGTCTTCATCATATCCTCGACCAGATCCATCATGCCATGGAAATCCGTATATGCCTGATACAGCTCAATCGTAGTAAATTCCGGGTTATGGGTGGGGTCCATACCCTCATTCCGGAAAATCCGTCCGACCTCATACACCCGGTCCATTCCGCCCACAATCAGGCGCTTCAGATACAGCTCCGTCTCAATGCGCAAAACCATATCCAGATCCAGCGTATTGTGGTGCGTATAGAACGGGCGGGCAGAAGCGCCGATCTCAAATGGCGTCAAGATGGGCGTATCCACCTCCAGGAATCCTCTTCCATCCAGGAAATGGCGCAGCTCCCGCAGGATCATGCTCCGCTTAACGAAGGTGTCCTTCACCTCGGGATTTACAATCAGGTCGACATAACGCTGGCGATAACGAGTCTCGCGGTCCGTAAGGCCGTGGAACTTCTCCGGCAGGGGCAGCAGCGCCTTTGCCAGGAGCGTCGCCTCATGTACCCGCACCGAAATCTCTCCCCGCTGCGTACGGAATACATCGCCGGTGACACCGACAATATCGCCAATATCGCATTTACGGAAGCGGTTGAAGGCGCTTTCCTCCATCTCGTCAATCTTTACATAAATCTGCACTCTGCCGGAAGCATCCTGCAAATCGCAGAAAAGGACCTTTCCCATGCCGCGCTTGCTCATCAGACGTCCTGCCAGGGAAACCGTCTTGCCCTCCAGCTCATCAAAATGCTCCTTGACCGTGCAGGCATCCGAAGTCACGTCAAACTTTGTCTGGCGGAAGGGATCCTGCCCCTCTGCCCGCAGGTTTTCCAGCTTGTCCCGGCGAACCTGAACCTGGTCGCTCAAAGGCATCTGTGCCTGGGTTTCGTTCTTTGCCATAGCTTAGCCCTCGCGCGAAATGCTGACAACCTTCATCTCAAAGGCGCCCGCAGGTGCATTGATCGTAAAATTCTCTCCAACGGCCTTGCCTACAATGGCGCGCCCAAAGGGGGAGTCATCGGAAAGCTTCCCCTGCATGGGATTTGCCTCCTGAGAACCGGTAATACGGTACTCGCTCTCCGCGCCGGTGCGCAGATCACGCACGACCACGGTGCAGCCCAGGCCCACCCGGCCGCTCGCCTCGTTTTCGTCCTCGATAATCACTGCATGGGCCAGGATGTCCTCAATCTCCGCAATGCGGCCATACAGCTTTGCCTGCTCGTTCTTCGCAGCATCATATTCGGAGTTCTCCGACAAGTCTCCGTAAGAGCGGGCCTCTGCAATCATGGCCGCGACCTCCCGCTCACGGGTCGTCTTCAAATACTCCAACTCATTGGTCAGCTCACGCAGCCGCAAGCCGGTAATTTTGAATTCCTTTGCCATATCGAAATGCCTTCCTTTTCCATGTTAATTTCATAGCTTTAAACATTATAGAGGATGATTTCCTATCCGTCAAGTAAATTTCCGCACTTTCCGGACATTACGCCGGTCAGGACTGCCCCAACAGGGCAACGGCCGCCTGTATCTGCGGATCCTCCTCCACCGGCAGCGCTCCCGTGTAAATTGCCTGGAAGGTGTCCTCATCCACCTCAACCACCTGGTCCGGCGTGATGCCCACATTCGCCAGGCTGACACCCTTTGGCGTATAGTATTTGCCGACAGACAGGGCAACCGCCGACCCATCCCCCAACGGCAGAGTGATCTGATAATAGCCCTTTCCGCAGGTCTGCTGCCCAACCACCTGTGCAGCCTCGTACTCCCGCAGGGCTGCCGCAAAAAATTCTGCCGCAGAATAGGACTCCCCGTTTACCAAAACGACCATAGGCATATCCAGGCAGGCCGCATCCGAGAAATCTTCCTGAATTTTCCCCGTGTAGTCCTCGCTCCGAAACAGCAGGCCCTCCGGCAAAAGGTAGTCCAGCAGCTTCACCAGCTCATCCTTATAGCCGCCGGGATTGTTCCGCACGTCAAATATAAAGGATACGGCTCCCTGGGACTGCAGCTCCTCTATTGCCGCAATGGTTTCCTCCGCACAGCGGGAATTGAAATTGGATATAACGACGTAGCCGATCTGATTCGGGAGCATTTTCCCCTCCGCTACCCGTGTCTCAAAGGACCGGCGCGTAACCTGAAACACCTTTTCCGTGCCATCCCGGTCAACCGTCAGCTCCACTTGGGTGTTTTCTTCACCGACAACCAGCTTCCGCACCGCGCGCAGGTCGGCCTGGCGTACCGATTCCCCATTCACCGCGGTCAAAATGTCCCCTGCCTGAATTCCGGCCTTCTCTGCGGGGCCGCCTTTTGTAACCTGCCGGATGGCAATCCCCTGCCCGTCGTCCCGCAGTGCAACGGTTATACCCACGCCGACATAAGCGTTATTCATTTGATTTTGATAGCTTTCGTACTCATCGGCAGAAATGTAATGGCTCCATCGGTCACCCAGGGCATCTACCATAGAGGACGCGGCCGCATCCTCTGCCGCCGTCAAATCCGCCTCACCGATAAAGTAAGTCTGGATCACATTCTCCAGCCGGTCCAGCTTTGTACCGCCGCCCGTCCGGTAGCTC
The DNA here is from genome assembly GCA_934569195.1 of uncultured Oscillospiraceae bacterium. GTDB lineage: Bacteria > Bacillota > Clostridia > Oscillospirales > Oscillospiraceae > Faecousia. The sequence continues at coordinate 272 of CAKTKB010000141.1, read as the reverse complement.
GGAAAATGGTTGACAAGGGTAAGCGTAATAGCCGACGCCGCAAGGGCCGTCAGGCAATACGTCAGAAAGCGCATCCATTTCTTTCCCATTTACAAATCTCCTTTTCGTATCCGTTTCGATCAAACACATCCACAAAAACCGCACTCCCACAGCCCCGAGGGACTGTGGGAGCCTGGTTCAGAAAATAAAGTCTGCCGGATTGACCGTTTCGCCGTTGTAGTAAATCGTCAGGTGCAGATGGGGACCTGTGGCAATTCCCGTCTCGCCCATAT
>CAKTKB010000140.1 GCA_934569195.1 uncultured Oscillospiraceae bacterium | reverse complement strand
AACGGTTGGGGACGAAAACAGCGAGAAGAGGATCATCTGTTGTCGGAGGAAGAATTTGACACTGCTTTTGAAAGGGGATTAAATTATGAAGAAGACGAAAACTTGAAATTTATTGAAAACGATGCTAAGATAAAAGCAGAATCCGGGTTGCCTAAGAAGATTCCTCTAGACAACGAGTATTTGCCATATACAATCGGGCCTGTGAATGATGAATTTAAGGGCGTTGTTCCCATGGGCGCGGAATTGACAAATGTTTATATTATGGCGGGCGAAGGAACCAGTACGCCGCTTCGTGATGTAAAACGTCTGTATTTTACATATCCTGAATATGGGGATGCGGCGGGCTGGACAAAGAAATCCGGCACAGCATACGGAAAGTATTTCCACTATGTGGTTCATTGGTATGAGAATAACGGAGGAATTCCAGAAGAAAGTATGAAGGTAAAGGGGAGAAAGTAATGAAAGTACGATATGTTGGAGTTAGCTTTGGTGTGGATAGTTTGACAAATGGGAAAATCTATGAGGTCTTGGGCGTGGAACCAGGAATGGGTTGGCTGCGAGTGATTGATGACAGTGACGAGGATTATTTATACGACGCGGTAAATCCCAAACCGCCTGCGGTTCCTAGTCATCCCGGTGGGCGGTTTGAGATCATTGAGGATGATGAGAATGGCACACTGAGAAAAGCGATTTTTGGTAAATGAGGCTGTTAAAGTGAAATTACGCTATATTGGGCCGTCTTTTGGGATTGACAGTCTGACAAATGGAAAAATCTACGAGGCAATCGAGGAAGATGGAATGTTCCGGGTCATTGACGACAGCGGAGAGGATTATCTCTATTCCATGACCAATCCTGCGCCGCTGGATGGCAGCAGCCCGGGCGGACGGTGGGAAGTGATAGAAAAATGAGAGTACGATATGTTGGTGTCAGTTTTGGTGTGGATAGTTTGACGAATGGTAAAATATACGATGTTTTGGAATACGATTCGGAACTTGGCATGTTACGGGTGATCGATGACAGCGATGAAGATTATTTGTATAATGCGAAAAATCCAAAACCGATCGCAGTTCCAAGCCACCCCGGCGGGCGATTTGAGATCATTGAGGATGATGAGAATGGTACACTGAGAAAGGCGATTTTTGGGAAATAAATAATTGGAATTGGCTCCCCACTTTGGTGGGGAGCTTTTTTAATTGATTCGGCTACCTTGGCGGCGGAATATGATTTGTCGGCGGCGAAGTTTGCGCAGACGGTGCGGGAATGGGAAAATGAGTTTGCACTGTCGGTGGGGCAGGTGACGGGAAGCTATGCGGGGCAGACGACGCTGACGGCGAGAAAATACAGCGACAGTCTGCTTGCCGAGAGCGGCCAGGCACTGCTCGCGGCGGGCGTGATGCCAAACAGCGAGCAGCTCAAGGCCATGGGCCTGACGCAGGCACAGGCGAGATTGCTGCTCGGCAAATAAAAAACGGGGCCCCTTCGCAGAAGCGGAGGGGCCTTATGTTATAAGGAGGCGCAGAGAATTGCAGGTAGAGGGCATATATACAGGGGAAGCGGGAATTGCGGCGCGGCGAAAGGCGCTGGAGGTTCGGCGGGAGATGGAGCTCGAGCGGCTGCGGGCGATGCCGGCGGCAGATCGGGCAGATACGTCCAAAAGTTGGGACAGAAAGGTTCGGACAGAGGTTGAGGCAAGGCTGCCGGCGAAAGTGCTGCGGGAACGGACGTTGAAGATGTTTGAAAAGCCGAAGGACTATGACCGGACGGCCACACCAGGCAGCATTGCGGATTTGGGTGAGGCGGCGTCGGTGGCGCGACTGCGCGGGGCAATGGCGAATCTGGGATACCAACAGAACAAGCTCCGACGGCTGGCGGATGAACCAAAGACAACGACAGGTGGCAGGGCGCTTTCGCCGACGCTGGGGAACCTGGATCGCTGGCTGGATCAGCCGCGGCAGCGGGAGCGATATGAGGCGCAGCAGCTGGTGCAGCGGCTGATGCAGAAGCTGCCGACGCTGGACTATCTGAGCTGGGCCGACCGGGGAATGCCGCGACCGGAGACGTACACAAAGAAAAATCTGACGGACTATGTGCCGCGTATCGAACAACTGGCCAATTATCCGGGGAAGCTGACGAAAGGGATGCGAAACGAGGCCAAGGAAGTGATCAAAACGGCGCATCCGGATGGCGGACTTGGAAGCGCCGGATCATTGTGGAATTTCACCCCATACCGGCAGGCGCTCGAGGCAAAGGATGACAAGGCGGCGGAATACTGGGCGGATCTTTTCTACAAGCTGGACGGAAATCTGCATCCAAAGCAATATGCATTGGGCAAAGGGTTTATGGACGGAACGGGGTATACCTCTTTGGTGAATGCAACGACACAGTTATCACCCTTGGAGCAACCAAAGCAAGAATTTCAGGCATTTCAGACTGGGGTCAATCAGGCGGCGAAAAAGGAACCGGTTTTATACGGTGCCACAGGTCTTGCAGGAACTGCGGCAAAGCTATGGCTGCTAAGCCAGTTGGGTGGTGCCGGTTTGGATGCACTGGGTATTACGGGACCGGCAGCCCGGGTGATAAAGGGAGCGCTGACCGTTGGCGGCGCGGAGGCGATTGATAATCTCGGCGATTTTGTGACGGAAAAGATCACGCCGGAGCAGTATTGGACGAGTGTGGAGCGCGCGATCCGGGCAGGCGGAGCATGGAGCGGAATGATGGAACTGCTTCCGTCCGCGGAGGAGGAGTTCTGGACATGGATTTCGCAGAGAAAAACCGGGGCCGGCGGCGGGACGGCGCTGGCGCCGATATCATCCGCAAAAATGCCGGCCAACAGCCTGACAGGAAACCAGAGCCTGGAGATTGCGGTCTTGGCCGGCGCGCTGCAGGAGCACGGAATGAGCGCGGAAGAGG
>CAKTKB010000139.1 GCA_934569195.1 uncultured Oscillospiraceae bacterium | reverse complement strand
CGCAATTGTTCTGCGCAATTGCGTGGTTAAAAGCAGCATATCAAATGCCTTGAAAACACCACATCATCATTTTGTGATGGTATTATAGCATGGAAAAATACAGACTGCAACACCCTGCTGGCTCAGAATAAAAGGGGAAATCTACGTTTATTCATCAGGATAAGCCTCACTTGCGAGAGAAGATATTTTTGCATATACCCCTCTCTTCGCGCCGACCACAGGCAAAAAATCCTTGAATTTTAACCCCAAATCGTACACAAATCCATCCTATCAGTCAGGAATGGGGGTAGGTGTTCTCTACCTCCGACGGTCAAAATCGGAAAATTGGAATTTAATCCCGCTCGCCATTATCAAGACGGCTTCTCGAATAAAGCTGTGAACATTTTCAAACGAATGAGGTTTGCGGAGATTTTCAGGCAAAACAGGCTTAAAATCAGGCAGGGAAAATCAACGCTTGCCGGATTCATAAAGTATTTACCGCTTGTGTGTAGATTACATCGTTCCGCGATTCACCGTGTCGCGCAGCCAGTGCGCGGCTTCGCGTGACCTTTTGTGGTTTAGCTGGTTATCGTCCGATTCCGTGAAGGGCAAAGGTGCAGTCTGCGTACAGGGCATCGAATGTGGCACTCAAAATCGCCAGAAATGGAAAAGCCTTGTGCTGCGTTCAATACGCGGTGCAGTGTTTATATATATGAAAGAATACGTCGAGTAGAAAAATTGTATAAAAATCAGAACAGCTCCGCAAACAAATCATTAGCGGAGCTGTTCCATTATTTCTCAATATCTATTTGTGGATCGTCATAGAGCGAGTTTTCCAGCAACTCAGCCGAATCACCGGAAAACACCTTTGCAGCATCCCCGTCTCCCTGCAAATACCATAGAAACCACGCTGTCACATAACCATCAGCAGAATAGAGCATTTTTCCGTGATCCATGCCGGTGCGCAGCGCCATTGCTTTGGGGATAGTCATCGCATTGTAGACCTTCTGTGCTCCCTCCGGCGTGATCACATCGTTGGCGTCTGCCGCAAGCAGCAGTGTAGGAACCGTCATTTTGTCCGGCTCGTAGTGCAGACCGATTGCATCCGCCAACTCCATCTCCGTGGGAGACAGGCTGACAGCGCAGGTATAGAGATTTCCGTGGGGCTGCTGCGTCACAGCGTTGAACACGCCCACACCACCCTGCGAGTGACCGGTGATGCCGATGTGAGCGGTATCCACCTTTTGATAAAATACGCTGTTGGGGTCATCATTCTGTTCCAGAAGATAAGCAAGCGTGGCATCGGCGGAATCCCCGGAGCAAGTGCTGGGGTCCTCGTTCCCGATAACGATGAAGCCCCATGAAGCAAGGTGCTTGAACAGTGCAGGATATTTGGATGCATAGACACCGGTACCGTTGACCATCACCACCACGGGGTAGGTCTTGTCTGCTGTTTCCATCTCGGCGGGATAGTATGTAATGAACTTTCCCCAGTCATCCGGGGCATTTGTTTCTGTATGCTTGACCTCATATTGCCCCATAGCAAGGTACTTTGCTTCCAGCTCGCCGCCGGTCTCCACGGTTTTCATGTAGTTGCTCGGCACAAAGGGCTTCTTGGACAGAATGAACAGCAGAATCGCCAGCAGCAGAACAATGGCGAGAATTACAATGCCTACCAATTTCAGAATCTTCAAAACAATTTTCACTTCACTCACCCATGTACTTCTCTAAATACGCTTCCACAGCTTTCATATAATCGGCGTAAACCTGATTGTCGTTCTGCAAGCCATGACCGGAGTGCTCCATCACAAAATACCGATAGTCTGCGCCGCTCTCTCGCAGGGCGGCTTCCAATCGTTTGGAGGCAAGAAAGGGCTGTACTTTGTCGCAGACTCCATAGGCCACCACCGTTGGCACGGGGTTTTCAGCAACATAGTCCGCTGCGGCAATGGAATGAACCTTGGAAAGATAAGTGCCGTCCGCCATTTCCTCCGGCGTGATCTCCTGCCCGCTCATCACGCCGAACAGCGCCGCACCGGCAACTCTGGATTCTTCTGTGTCCAGCCCCACGCCGAAAATGCCCCAGTCCTCTGCCACGAAGCTGGACGGGCCGACTGCGCCAAAGGTGAACACCACCGGCACAGGTGCATCCTTCCCATCACGGTAGGCATAGATCATGGCCAGTGCGTGACCTGCGGAGCCACCGGCAACGGTCATTTTATCAATGGGATAGCCCGCCTCCGCTGCGGCTTCCACGACTTTGGGGATAGCTGCCTTGATCTCCTCAGATTGGCTCAGAACGCTGGCGGTGTTGGTTTCCGTGCGGAGCGTGTAGTTGATGCCCGCCGCCACATAGCCCTTGGAGCAGAGCCACGCCAGCATATCCCGGTCGCCGGATTTATCCCCGGAGGTAAAGCCGCCTGCGTGGAGGTAGACAGCCAGCCCGTAATGGGACCTGCCACTGTCCTTCGGCAGGTACAGATCGAACTTGTTGGCTTCCCCGTCGCCGTAAGGCAAATCCTCTTTCAGGGTGCCGATCTCGTCGCTCCATTTTACGCTGTATTCCTTTGCCCAACCAGGCTGAATGGCAAATTTGCTGACAACTCCTGCGCCAAAGGCCAGCAGAAACGCCAAGATTCCAACTCCAACCGACACAGCCCGCACCTTCTTTCCGCTTTTCGCCTTGCTCATAGGATGTTCCCTCCGAACAGCGTGCCGCCCAGCAGCAAGTTCAACAACGCACGCACCGCCAGCCGTCCCAGAAGAAAGCCAATCAGGACGATTGCTGAAAGGATCAAAATTCGTTTTGTTGTCAGTGTCATCATTATTTCTCCTTGACTTTTTAATGAGACAAATGTATCATATAAAAAGTGATGAGTCAATCGTCTCAGCGAAAATGAGACAAAGTGCAAGGAGATGTATCAGCCCATGAACAATCAGGAGAAGAACACCTATGTCC
>CAKTKB010000138.1 GCA_934569195.1 uncultured Oscillospiraceae bacterium | reverse complement strand
CTGACCTATTATCGGTATACGGAGGATTCTCAGGACAACAGCAAGGTGGTGTGGTGGCACGGCTATGATGTCTACCACATCCAGCAGAGCTCCAGCAAGGATGACGGCCATACCCACATCCCCAGCGGCTGGGGCGACCTTCCCTATACCAGCTATGATAACGGCGCGTACATCTTCCTCGGTATGGATGCTGTGCGCGGCAAGCACGGTACGAATTATGCCAAGGCAGAAAATCTTGCTTATATGGCGGAGATCGCGCTGGCAAATGGAAAACCCGAGGATGCTATCGCGCTGTATCAGCAGGCGCTGGAGGCGCAGAGCTTTAACCTCTCCGCCTTTGACGGACTTGCAAGAGCGTATGAGCAGGCAGGAAAAACAGACGAGGACTACTATGCGCTGGCAGAGAAAGCGGCTGAGGCGCTGAAATGGTATCCGCTGCCCATGCACGATTATCTTGTCAACTGCCTGCAAAAGAAATGCACTTTTGTATCTGCCAAAACAGATATTGTGGCGCTGGCGGGTAAAACGCTGGATGACGCCATTGCGAATTACCAGTCCAGCGGTCTGGATCAGCCGGATCAGGTGAAAAATGTTGCGGCGTATCTGAAGGGCCGCATCCTCAAGGCGGCCAGCTTTTCCTTTGACAGCGGCGCGCTGACGTTGAACTCCAGCTATAAGGACAGCGAGACGGCACTCCAGTATTCGCTGGACGGCGGCGCCAACTGGACCACCTGGACGCGGCAGCCGGGGGAGATCTCCCGCCAGCTTACGGCGCAGGAGCTTGCCGCCATCACCGAGGAGCATGACATCCAGTTCCGCTTCCTGGGCGCAAAAAACATCCATACCATCGACATCACGAGAGGCGCTGCGCCGGTCAGCAATGCAAAGACCAATACCCCGGACGATAACGAGGATGTGTTCCTGAATATTAAATCCGGCCTGGAATACTCCACGGACAGCGGAACAACATGGTCGGCCCTGACCGCCAAGAGCACCTTCCCGGGCGACACGACGGTGTGGCTGCGGAAAAAGGCTGCCGGCACGACGCTGGCAAGTCCGCATATCGAGGTGAAGTTCACTGCGAATGAGGGAACGCCGGAGCGCAGCTATCTCAAACTGAAAGGAAGTTCCACCATTGTCAGCAATCCGGATGTCAACCCTGCGGACGGAGCCTTTGATGGTAATATCAACACCCATTGGGGAAATAACTACGCAGGCGGTTTCGAGCAGGACAGCGGCGGCAATTGGGTGCCGAAGCACACCTATGAATTTGTTTTGAAATTCGATCAGACCCATTATCTGTCCGCCATGTCCTATCTGCCCCACGACATGGAGGGCGCGATCCGCGGCATCGAGATCTATACCAGCACGGACGGAGAAAACTGGCAGCTTGCCGCTGCCACGAAGGATTGGGATGCCAATACGAAGGAAAAAAGTCTGGAGTTTGAGCGCCCCGCCCTTGCAAGCTATGTGAAACTCAAGACCACGAAGGTGGGGACAAAGGAGTTTATGGACTTGCCCGCAGGCTATGCAACAGCAAAAGAGTTCCGATTCTATGAGAATTACGCAGTTAAGAGCAAAGAGATCGAAAGCTGGAGCGTAAACACCGACAGCGCCCAAAAGCAGTATCAGGTGGGAGATAAGCTGGACCTGCGCGGCATCGAGGCGGTGATCTCCTATACAGATGGCAGCACCGCCCTCATCCCCGCCAGTGCCCTGGAGCGGAGCGTGGATGTGTTCACCTCTGCGGCGACGAAGGAGGTCACCCTGCGCTATGCAGGACTTACCGCAAGCTACCCCGTCACGGTCACGGCGAATGCCCGGACGGCAACCGAGATCGTTCAGGTGACTGCCGCACAGAAAAAGTACTATGCCGGCGATACTGTGCATCCGGCGGACCTTCAGGTCCTTGTGACGGACGGCAAGGAGCAGTGGTACCTGCTGCCCGGCGAGTTTACCATTTCCGGCACACTGACAGAGGGGGCGGCAAGCCTGACGGTGCAGCATAACGCTCTGAGCAAGCCCTTCTCGGTGACGGCGGAGAAGGCGGTCGCCTCCTTGAAGCTGGAGCAGGGTGCGAATGTAAAAACGCAGTATTTCCTTGGCGACGCGCTGGATATGACCGATCTGACCGTCAAGCAGGTACTGGCGGATGACACCGAACAGCTGCTGACGGCGGACGAATATACGCTTTCTGTGATCGACGGAGCTTCCGTCGGCGGCATCGAGACGCTGAGCAAAACGGCGGGCAGCAAGAAGCTGCGCTTTGCACTGAAGGACAAGCCGACAGTTTACACCGAGCTGGACATCACCGTTTTGCAGTACATCACCAGCGGCCCGTTCCGCTTTGAGGCGGTGGAGGGCACGACGCAGTGCGTCCTCTCCTCCTATGACCCTACGCTGGGAACCGGCGGCTCTCTGGCGGAGATCCCGGAGACGGTGACGGTGGGCGGCGTGACCTATACCGTAACGGGCATTGCGTCCAATGCGTTTGCGGGAGCAGGCGGCAGCGTGGACAGCGTTTCCATCCCCAAAACGGTGACGAGCATCCGCAAGGACGCATTCACCGCCTGTACGAACCTGAAAAATGTGTATATGACAGGCTATTCCTCTCTGAACAGCCTGACGGTGGAGGCCGGGGCGTTCCCCACGGTCTCCGGCGGACTGGTCTATCTGGCATCCGAGCTGGTCGGCAAGGTGGAGACACCCATTCCGGGATATACGGTGGCAGGACTGGAGGAACAGGTGCAGGAGGTGCGCCTGACGTCGCCGGGGAAAACGAGCTATCTCATGGGCGAAGAACTGGACGATACCGGCCTGCAGGTCACGCTGCTCATGAAGGATGGAAGCCGTCTGGAGGCGCAGAATGTGACGCTCAGCGGGTATGACCCGTCTGTGACCGGACAGCAGACCGTGACTGCCGCGGTAGGGGGAACGAACCTGACAGCCACCTTCCAAGTGGAGGTGCGTTTCCCGGCCATTACCATGCTCATCTCTCCCAAGGGCGC
>CAKTKB010000137.1 GCA_934569195.1 uncultured Oscillospiraceae bacterium | reverse complement strand
ATCCGCTCCGGGACAAAATCTTCATACATCAGCCTCACCTCCTCGTAGCATAATAGATTGTACCTTACGAGAGCGGCAAAACCGATAGAATTAAAAGGGCGTTTTCGTTGACGTAAAGAATTAAATCTACTACAATAAGAAAAATGATAGATTAAAATTATCTTTCCGTGAGGAGAGTGTAACTATGCAAGGAAAAACGTGCTGCGTCACAGGTCATCGAGACATCCCTGCTGAGCGAATCGACCATATAAAAACATCTTTGGAATATGAAGTTGACCATGCGATTAGTGACGGCTTTACTTGCTTTATCTCTGGCTTTGCCGACGGCGCTGATCTGCTGTTTGCCGGGATCGTCGCAGAGAGAATTGTGAAAAATCCGGCGCTCAAATTGATTGCGGCCATTCCATATCAGAAGCGACTGGACACGCTGAAAAAATCTGAACGGACAAAGGCGTTGATCGGCCTCTGCGCTGAAATATATGTTGCCGCCGAGGACTACCGTCCCAGCGTGTACGCAAAACGAAACCGCTATATGGTCGAGCAGTCTGACCGTGTGATTGCCGTCTACGATGGCCGCGAAAAAGGCGGTACGGTGGGAACAATCCGACTGGCCCACATAATGCGAAAAGAACTACACGAAATACCAGTCGAGCAAATCTCACTTCCATTTTAACAATTCAGCAACATAGCGGAATGATTTCCGCAATAAAGCAATGCGATGATGGATTCCCTACTGGAATCGTTCCAATTTCGTGATATAATATTAAAAAACGCAGGAGGAACCGAATATGCTGCGAATACTTGTTGTGGAGGACGATCAGAAGCTGAACCGCATCGTGTGCAATCACTTGAACAGCCACGGCTACGAGGCCACAGGCTGCCTGAATGCGCAGGATGCCTATGACCAGATGTACCACCGTCCCTATGCGCTGATCGTTTCGGATATTATGATGCCGGACATCGATGGCTTTGAATTTGCCGCCGCTGTACGGCGCATCAACCGTGAAATTCCCATTCTCTTTATGACCGCCAGAGATGACTACGGCTCCAAGGAGAAGGGGTATCAGGTGGGGATCGACGATTACATGGTCAAGCCCATTGACTTAAATGAGCTGGTGCTGCGGATCGGTGCGCTGCTGCGTCGTGCCAACATCGCCAGTGAAAACAAACTGACCGTGGGCAGCTTCGTGATGAACGCCGACGATATGACGGCGGTATGTAACGGTGAGGAGATTGCGCTGACGGCCAGAGAGTTCAACATTCTGTTCAAGCTGTTGTCGTACCCCAAACGAATTTTCACCCGTGCGCAGCTCATGGAGGAATTTTGGGATGTGGACACCGACGCAACGCTGCGCTCGGTGGATGTGTATATTGCCAAACTGCGGGACAAGCTCTCGGTGTGTCAGGATTTTCAGCTCGTCACCGTTCGGGGCGTGGGCTATAAGGCGGTGTTCTGATGAAAGGTTTCTCGAAATTCAAGCCCATTAGCACCCATTTCTCATGGTGGCAGTATATTCTCTCCTTTTTCCTGTTTGCTATCTTCACCGTGCTGCCGGTACTGATGTTCGGCGGCTTTGAGCTGATGCTGAAAACCGGCTATTACGCCATCTGGTTTTTTCTGTATTGGGCTGCCATTGCGCTGATCTTCTGCCTTGTGACCGCCTATCAGAAGTATCAGGCATTCGACAAACCCATGCGGATGCTCAGTGAGGGAGCAAAAAAGGTGGCTTCCGGCGATTTCTCTGTGTACTTAAAGCCGCTGAACCCGCCGAAGCACCAGAACGATGTGGATCGGATGTTTCAAGATTTCAATACGATGGTAACGGAACTTGGTTCTATCGAAACCATGAAAAATGACTTCATCGCCACCGTTTCCCATGAGTTCAAGACGCCCCTTGCCATCATCCAAAACTACGCCAGCGCCGTGGAAAACGAGGACTTAGACCCGCAGACGCGGCACGAATATTTAGAAACGCTGCGCACCGCTTCCGGGAATCTGGCAGAGATGGTCACAAATATCTTGCGGCTGAATAAGATTGAAAATCAGACCATTCCACTCCATGCTGCCAGCTATGATGTATGCGCCCAGCTTTGTGACTGTGTGGCCGGTTTCAGCGATAAGCTGGACGAGAAAAATCTGGAGCTGGATGCAGACATGGAGGATACGGCTGAGATCTGCGCCGACCGGGAAATGCTTCTTCTGGTATGGAACAATCTGCTGTCCAACGCCATCAAGTTCACGGAACCGGGTGGAGAAATCCGTATTCAGCAATTCTCCGATGCCGAGACTGTTATGGTGAAGATCACCGATACCGGCTGCGGCATGGATGCCGAAACGCTGCGCCATATTTTTGATAAGTTTTATCAGGGGGACAGTTCTCACTCCAAAGAGGGCAATGGCCTTGGTCTTGCGTTGGTACGCCGGGTGCTGGAGCTGTTCCACGGAAAAATCGAAGTAGAAAGTAAAATCGGAGAAGGCTCCACCTTCACCGTCACATTACCGCGAAAATTTCAATAGCGTATAACACAGCAGCGCCGTCCGATTTGACCGGACGGCGCTGTTTTTGCGGTTAAATTTGATGATTCAGTATTTGCAGAAGCGCTTGCAGGCCTTCTTCTTTCATCAATCCAAAACTCACCAAAGAACGCAGCGGCATATTTACCTGCAATGCGTGGATGGCCGTAGAGGATACCGACTTGTCGCCCTGCTTTTTCTCCTGCGCCCGCTTGCCGAAAGAGGACATGACCATCTCAATCTGTTCCTCCGTCAGATCACCGATCGCTGTATCGCGGGTAATGAGCGGATACGGAATTTTATCCACCTCCACGTCTGCGGACACGGACAAAGCGATATTCATGCTGGAGCGTCCGATCTCTACGCTGTAAGTGCCGCCCTCGACAAACCAATCATGGATTTCTTCATCCCAGCAGGCAAACGCACGTCGATCCAAGCGGAAGGAAACCGTTTTGCTCTCGCCGGGGCGAAGCTCGATTTTCTGAAAGCCTTTCAGTTCATGCGCCGGGCGGTGAGAGCCTTTCGGCGGAGCAATGTAGAGCTG
>CAKTKB010000136.1 GCA_934569195.1 uncultured Oscillospiraceae bacterium | reverse complement strand
GGCGCTGGTCACCAATACGGAGAAATGGGGGACTGCCTCGCTGACCTCCGGCTCCTTTGGACAGACCTTTAAGATCACTCCGCTGCAATTGGTACGGGCCGTGGCCGCAGTGGTCAACGGAGGCTACGTCCTGGAGCCGTATCTGGTTTCGGAGGTTCTGGATGCCGACGGCAATACCGTGCTGCGGCAGGAGCCGACGATTCTGCGTCAGGCGATTCGGAGCGAAACCTCCCGCACCATGTGTACGCTGATGGAGTCGGTGGTGACGGAGGGGACGGCGAAAAACGCGGCGGTTGCCGGCTTTTCTATCGGAGGAAAGACGGGCACCAGTGAAAAAATTGACGTTTTTGACGAGAATGGTCAGAGAGTTCGGGATAAAATCGTTTCATTTGTGGGGGTTGCGCCCATGGATGATCCGCAGTATATTGTATTGGTAGCGCTGGATACGCCCTCCACCTCTACGGGTATCTACATATCCGGCGGCGTTATGGCCGCGCCGACCGTCGGCGCGGTGATGGCGGACATTCTGCCCTATCTGGGGGTCGCTCAGAACTATGACCCGGAGACACCGGAGGGGCAGCTGTGTATTCTGGAGGACCTGACAGGCAAGACGGTAAAGGAAGCCCAGGCTGCCCTGAAGGAGAAGGGCTTGAGCGGCCGTGTGCTGGGAGACGGCGAGACGGTTACGGCACAAATTCCGGCGGCGGGAGAGGGAATCCCCGGAGGAAGCCAGGTCCTGCTGTATTGCGGAGAGACACCGCCGAAGGAGACGGTACAGGTGCCGGATTTTTCCAATATGAACCGGCAGCAGGCGTCGGATGCGGCGGCGGGGCTGGGGCTGTACCTGCTGATTGCGGGGAACAACGCCGTAGACCCGGAGATTACCGTTCTGGAGCAGAGCATTGCCCCGGGGACGGAGGTGAGCCGAGGCACGACGGTCCGGCTGACCTTTACGGATAAACGGATATCGGATTGAGAAGGATCCGACGGAAAAGGAGCATATATGAAACTCAGAGAGCTGCTGCACGGTGTGGACACGGTGCAGATCCATGCGGATTTAGAGCAGGAGATTGCTGCGGTTGCGTATGATTCCCGGGCGGTGCAGCCCGGAGGCATGTTTGTGGCGGTTGCGGGATTCGCCTCCGACGGAAATCGTTTTATCCCTATGGCAATGGAAAAGGGCGCGGCGGTCATTGTGACGGCAAGCGTACCGTCGCTGCCTGTCCCGTATGTACAGGTGGCATCCGACCGGCTGGCATTGGCTCAGATCAGCGCAAACTGGTTCGGGCATCCGGCGGAAAAGATGATCATGGTGGGCGTGACCGGGACAAACGGAAAGACCTCCGTTACGCTGCTGCTCAAGCATGTGCTGGAGACGGTGCTGCACGCAAAGGTGGGCCTGATCGGCACGATGAGCAACTGGATCGGAGCGTGTGAGCTGCCGACCCAGCGCACCACACCGGAGAGCTATGAGCTGCAAAGCCTGTTTGCCCGTATGCAGCAGGCGGGATGCCAGTATGTGGTAATGGAAGTTTCTTCCCATGCACTTGCATTGGACCGGGTAGGTGGTGTAAAATATAGTGTCGGCGCTTTCACAAACCTGACGGAGGACCATCTGGATTTTCACAAGACCATGGAGGCTTATTGCGATGCTAAGGCCATCCTGTTTTCCAGGTGCGCAAAATGTGTCATGAATCAGGATGATCCCTGGTTCGGTCGGATGAAGGAAAGTGCCGTTGGGGAAGTGCTTACCACCTCCGCCGAAGCTACAGCCGGCCTTTATGCGGCGGATATTGCGCTGCTGCCGGACGGGGTGCGCTATCGCGCGGTGTATGGCAATCAGAGCGCGCAGGTTTGCCTCCCGATTCCGGGAAGGTTTTCGGTGTACAACAGCCTGACGGTTCTGGGACTGGCGCTGGAATTGGGCGTGGACCTGGAGGCGGCGGCTGCCGCGCTGAAAACGGCCCGGGGTGTCAAGGGCCGGGTAGAGGTCGTACCCACGCCGGGAAAGGACTTTACCGTGCTGATTGATTACGCGCATACGCCGGATGGACTGGAGAATGTCCTGTCCACGGTGCGGGGCTTCTGTAAGGGACGGTTGATCGCCGTTTTCGGCTGCGGCGGAGACAGGGACCCGATGAAGCGCCCGATTATGGCGCGGATCGGTGTCCGTCTGGCGGATTTTGCCATTTTGACATCGGATAATCCGCGCTCCGAGGACCCGGAGGCGATTCTTGCGGATATGTGCAGAGGGTTGACCGGGGAGAACTGGGAGATTGTCCCGGACCGCCGTGCAGCGATTCGCCGGGCAATGGATATGGCAAAGCAGGGAGACATTGTGGTGCTGGCCGGAAAGGGCCATGAAACCTATCAGGAAATTCAGGGAGTGAAGCGCCATCTCGACGAGCGAGAGGAGGTCGCCGCTCACCTGAAGGAAATGGAGTAAGACATATGGGAAGAATCACGCTGGCTCAGGCGGCTCAGTGGTGCGGCGGAAAAATTGATCCCAAGTATGGGGATGTGACGTTCTTCGGCGCAAATAACGACAGCAGAAAGCTGGAACCGGGGGAGCTGTTTGTCGCCCTTCAAGGGGAGCGGGACGGACATACCTTTATCCCGGCTGCCATCGAGAGAGGCGCGGGGGCAATTCTGTGCGCCCACTGCGAGGCGGATTACCCGGCCATTGTGGTGGAGGACCCCCGCAAGGCTCTGGGAGATATCGCCCGGCAGGAGCGCAAGCGCCTGGGAATCAAGGTCGTGGGCGTCACCGGCTCCGTGGGCAAGAGCACGACGAAAGAAATGATCGCCGCCGTTTTGCAGACGACCTTCCGGACGGGAAAAAGCCCGGTGAATCACAACAATGACATTGGCCTGCCGATGTCCGTCCTGGCGCTGCCGGAGGACACGCAGATTGCCGTCCTGGAGATGGGCATGAACCATTTACGTGAAATGGCCTACCTGACCTCCATTGCCAGACCGGATATTGCGGTGATCATCAACATCGGCACGATGCACATCGAGCACCTTGGCTCCATGGAGGGCATCCTGCAGGCAAAGCTGGAGATTCTGGAAGGAATGGAGCAGGG
>CAKTKB010000135.1 GCA_934569195.1 uncultured Oscillospiraceae bacterium | reverse complement strand
ATATTCAGCAGCGTCATGGTTTCCTTGAGCTTTTTCTTGAAATCCCACAGGCGCAGACGGCTGCCCGTCCGCTGCTCCAGCGCGCTGCGGATGAATGCGCTCAGCGTAACACCCGGAACCTCCAGCGGGTTCTGGAAGGACAGAAAAATGCCTTTCTTCGCCCGCTCATTCACTGGAAGATTCGTGATATCCTCGCCTTCAAAAACGATAGAACCACCCGTGACGCTGTAAGCCGGATTGCCGGTAATGGCGTAGCCCAGCGTGGATTTTCCGGTGCCGTTGGGGCCCATGAGCACATGGGTTTCATTCTGCCCGACAGTCAGATTCACGCCGTGAAGAATTTCCTTTTCCTCCACACAAACGTGCAAATTCTGAATATTTAAAAGCTCTTTACTCATAATTAAACCACCTTATCTTCTTCCCGTACCGCAGAGGCGGCCGGTGTTTTTTCAGTTGTACACAGAAGCTGCGCCAATGTATGGTTGTCGATGTATGCGTTGATCTGTTCTTCCAGCCCCTGCCAGAAAGAACACGCGTCGCAGTTGCATGAGCGGCCGCAGACCGCTTCTCCATCGGATTGGCACGAAATCGGCGAAAGACTTCGCTCTGCCGCCCGTAAGATTTCACCTACGGAATAGTCCGCTGGAGGGCGTGTCAGGCGGTATCCGCCTGATTTTCCCAGAGCACTCTCAACCAGATTGGCACGAATCAGGGCTGCCATGATGCTTTCCAAATATTTTTTGGAGAGCTGCTGACGCTGTGCGATGTCATTCAGACACTGCCATTCGCCATTTCCGTGCTTGGCCATATCCAGCATAACCCGCAAGGCATAGCGTCCTCTTGTCGAGACCATCACGAAACATTCCTCCTTATCCGAATTGCCTACCTTTGCAGTAGGAGTTATATCACTTAATTCCCACTAAGTCAATAGGTATTTGAAAAAAGATATGAATTTTGCATTGCAAAATCCGCATACTTTGTTCCATAGTGGACCGGCATCCAGTTCGTTCTATGGAATTCTGCTGATAAAAAGATTGCCATCTGAAAGAGCGTACTTGCTCATGGAGATGGCAATCAATATTTAGAGCTACATCGTTACGGCTTGGACAAGCGAAATTTTTTCTTCAATTTTCGGAATGCGTCATCACGGATGGCGTGTTCCATGAAAGATAGCCGTCTTGATCGACCGCAAGGAAATTTTCATTCTGTAGTTGCTTCACAGTACAACTGACGCTCGGCTTTGAATCGTCCATGTATTGCGCAAGGTCTATAGAACGAACCATTCCTTTCTTTTTTCGCAGTATCAGTATCGTCTCCAGGGGAGTCCTCGCCCGATGCACGGATTGCCATAATGGCCCTTCTATACGCGCAGCTTCCAATCCGCCGCCGCAGTTTGCAGTTCTACCAACTTGTGGTACAAGCCGTTCTTCTGCATCAGTTCCTCATGGGTTCCGCTTTCCGCAACGGTGCCGCCGTCCAGGACAACAATCTTGTCGGCGTTTTCCACCGTCCGCATCCGGTGGGCAATGATTAGTACAGTTTTTCCTTTTACCAGACGTGTAATGGCCTCCTGGATTTCCGTCTCGTTGTCCACATCCAGAGAGGCCGTCGCCTCATCCAGCAGGATCACGGGGGCGTCCTTCAAAAGCGCACGGGCAATGGACAGGCGCTGGCATTCGCCGCCGGAAAGGGTAGAGCCATTTTCTCCGATGACGGTCCGGTAGCCATCCGGCAGCTTCTCAATAAATGCATCGCAGTTGGCGGCTTTCGCCGCTGCGATTACATCTTCATCCGTGGCGTCCTTGCGGCCCACCCGGATGTTTTCCATCACCGTGTTGTTGAACAGCACGACATTCTGGAATACCACGGAGAAATCCTTCATCAGGGCTGTCGAGTCGATGGGCGCAATGTCCGTGCCGCCCAGGGTGATTTTGCCGCTGTTTACCGGATAAAATCCTGCGGCAAGATTGGCGATGGTGCTCTTTCCGCCGCCGGAGGGGCCTACCAGCGCCGTGACCTGCCCCTGTTTGGCGGTGAAGGAGACATCCTTCAGCACCGGCTTGCCGGGTTCATAAGAGAAGCCCACATGGTCGAAGGTGATGTCGTAGCCGTCGGTACGATACTCCTTCCTGCCGTTCTCCTCCGGGTAGTTCTGAATGGCTTTCAGTCGATCTACTTGCAGGTCCACATTGAAGAGCTCCGCCATATTGGTCATAGCGCCGGAGAGCGGATCATAGAGTCGAGAGGCGGCGATGAGGAACAGAATGTAGGAAAAGAGCGAGGTTTCACCGTGAAGCATCAGCGTGTTGCCCACGACGATCACCGTCGCCAGCCCCAGCCGCAGAAACATCTGTCCGGCAGTGACCAGACTGGCGGTAGCCGTTTCTGAGGAAATCTGCGACTTCTCGGCGGCATCAATTTTGGCATCCAGCTTTTGGAGGTATTTCTCCTCCAGATTGCAGGCCTTGATGTCCTGTACCGTCTCCAGGCATTCCTGAACGCCGTCCGCCAGGGTGAGCTTGGCAGCGATGTGCTTCTTGCCCAGCTTCGTCTGCAGCTTGCGGGAGAGCTGGACGATGGCAAAGGCTACCGGCGCCACCCAGAGCAGCGCAAGACCCATCCGCCAATCGTAGATCAAAAGGGCGATGCAGACGATGGCCGTCGAAAGGATGGAACCCCAGAACTGGGCCACGGTGTGGGAAAAGGCGTGCTCAAAGCCCGCACAATCTCCCATGGTGGTACCGGTCAGGTCAGCGAGGTCACGCTCCTGGAAGAAACGCAGGGGCAGTGTCCGCAGCTTTTCCGCCAGCGTAATACGGCGGCGTTCACTTTCCTGATAGGTCCCCAAATACGTTACGGTGTACTGAAGATAGTGCAGAAGGAAAATGACCGCCAGAATGACGATTCCGATGCCGGTATACAGCAGGGCATTGGTGCTCTTCTCGCCTTCGCCCAGCAGCGGTGCCAGGAACGCATTCAGCACATAGGCCAGCAGCGCCACCGGCAGCATCAGACTGATGTAAGCCAGTGCGGAGTAGACGATACCCTTAAAGAGGTCCTTTGCACCCTCTTTACTGAGGGCGTCCTTTT
>CAKTKB010000134.1 GCA_934569195.1 uncultured Oscillospiraceae bacterium | reverse complement strand
GGATAAGCGTCGAAAGCCGAGCCATGCTGTCATAGTCCAGTCCGCTGGTCGGCTCGTCGAACACCAAAAGCTCCTTGCCGCAGACCATGGAGGTTGCCGCAGCCAACCTCTGTTTCTGCCCACCCGAAAGCGTGTTCGGATGCCGCTCACGAAACGGCGCAAGCCCAAGTTCTTCAAGCGTTGTTTCTGCAAGTTCCGTGTCGGGATTCTTAATGCCGAATGTACACTCCGCCTCCACGCTTTCGGCAAAGAGCTGATAATTTACATCCTGCATGACCATGTAAGCACGCTTCATGCGCTCTTTGGGCTTCTGCAGCTTTCCGTTCCACAGGTACGAGCCGGTCGTTTCCTTGTGCAAACCGCAGAGCGCACGGGAGAAGGTCGTTTTTCCCGCGCCGTTGTGTCCTACGACGGCGATGATGTCGCCGGGGGCAGCCTGCAGAGAGATGTTGCTCAGCACCGGCTGTTTTTTGTAAGCCAGCGACACGTTTTGAAGTTCCAGCACCGGTGGCCGTTTCGGCACAGCAGCGCACAACGGCTTTTCCTCTTGCAGGTCCATGGCCCGCAGTCCCATGCTCTGCCGCGCCTCCGCAGACAGCATACTGAACTGCTCCGGCGTAAAGTCACCTGCAATTTTTCCGTTTTCAAGGTAGATAATGCGGTCTGCCACATCCGTGAGGTAATAGAGCCGATGCTCGGCAATAATTATGGTCTTGCCCTGGGACTTGATAAGCCGCAGATGCTCCCGCAGTTCGCCGATTGCGGTCATATCCAGATTGGACGACGGCTCGTCCAGCAGATAGACCTCCGGGTTCATGGCGTAGACCGATGCAAATGCGATTTTCTGCTTCTCCCCGCCGGAGAGGGCAAAAATGCTGCGCCCGAGCAGATTTTCGATGCGCAGCGCCGTGGCCGTTTCCGCCACGCATTGCGCCATCTGCGCCCGCGGCACAGCCTCGTTTTCCATGCCGAAGGCGATCTCGCTGTCCGTGTCCACATTGAAAAACTGCGTCCGGGGATTCTGGAACACGCTGCCTACCCTTTCCGCGATGCGGTACATGGGCAGGTCGGCAAGGGTTTCGCCGTCAAGCAAAACTTTTCCGCTTAAATTTCCCGCAAAAAATTGCGGGATCAGACCGTTTATCAGCCGTGTGAGAGTAGTCTTTCCGCAGCCGGAGCGCCCGCACAGCAGCACGCACTGCCCGTCCGGAATGGTGAGGTCAATATTCTTAAGCCCTCCGTCTGCACTATCCGGATAGGCAAAGGACACATTCTGAAATTCGATCATACGCCCACCGCCTTCCATACGATCTCCGCAGCAAAAAACGCCGCAAATAGAATCAATACGATAATATCCGCCGTCCGCATCCGAATGCTTACAAGACAGGTGCGTGGCTTCGGATTTTCGATGCCCCGCGTCACGGAGGCAATAGACAGCTCGTCCGCCGCCTTGCTCGCCGCCGTTAAAAGCGGCACATAGATGCAGTTTATTGTCATAGCTGGGGCTTTCAGAAAGCCCCAAAGGGTCGGCGACACATCCCGCAACCGCATGGCGTCCTTGATATAATGCCAGTCCTCACGGATAGTCGGCAGATACCGAAGCATGACGGCGATGGGAATGGTCAGCTTTTTCGGCACACGCAGCCGCGCCATCGCGGAGAGAAACTCGCCCACCTTGGTGGTGGAGATGACCAGCCCGGCAAGCATCCCGCAGGCATAGACCTTATGTACCAAACCGAGAAACGCCACGAACATCGTCCGCCATGTACCCGTCAGCACACCCATGCACCAGACAGTAAATGTGCAGATCAGTGCGTATGCAATCATGCCGCGCAAGGCATATTGCCATTTCCCGCTGAATGCTGCCAACAGGCCGATGAGCGTCACCAAAGCGAACTGGAAATACAGATTCGGTGCAAACATGGCGCTCAGGACGCAGAGCGGGATCAGAAACAGTTTTGTGCGTGGGTCAAGATGCAGCTTCATTTCGTAATACCGGCTTTTTCAAATTGCTTGCGGAGCATTTTGCAGCCGATAAAGGCGCTGAGCGCGGCAGCAAGAACGGTTCCCGCCAGCATAACGACCATGATCCACGCCGTTCCAGTGGAACGCATGGTGTCGATATACGACTGCTCCGTGCCGTTGCCGAGCATGGTCTTGGCCCAGCCATCGGGGTTGGCGAAAAACACGAGATAGGAGCCGGTGCCGCCGAGGGAAAGCAGGATGTAGGAAAGCGAGTTGATCTTCTTGCTTTGATACTGCCCCGCACCGGCAACGAGGTCAGCAATAATGCCCATAATGAGATAGCCCAGCGCCATAGCCCAATGCATACCGGTCACGAACCAGACAATGCAGAGGATTGCGCCGAGAATGGTGGCTGCCCAGCGCTTGCGCACCTTGGCCATCATGAGCAGATACACGGGGCCGCAGAGAAGCGCGCTGCCAACCGGCATATAGAAGGTCAGCACGGGATTCGGTGCGAAGAAAATGCCGCCTACGAGGGCAAAAACAAGAAACAGCGCCGAGAAAATTCCCACGGTCACAAGGTCCTTCACGGTCAGTCCCTTTTTTACGGATGATTGATTCATAACGATTTCTCCTTTGCGATGGGCAGGCAGATTGACATTCCGTCTGCGTTTTGATATACTTTGGTTAGATGCTGCTAACTGCAAATTATCATACAGAAAATCGTAGGCAAATGCAACGGCTTCCGCCCTGGTTTGGCTGAATGTTGCATAGAAAAGTCCAATCGTTTCAAGGAGTAACCATGAACAGCGAAATTCTCAAAAAATACAACACACTCTTAACGGAAAGCAGCTTCACGCCGATTCCGAACTGTGCGCAGTTCAGCCCTGCAGGAAACAGTTGGCAGCTATCGCAGGAGCTTGGCGGCGGACACTACTGGCTGTATGCGCAGAAGGATCTGTTTGACATTAAAATTCACGATTTCTATTTCCACAATGACTTCGTCCTGAATTTTGATATTCCCGAAGGCATCAGCATTACAAGATATGATTCCATTTCCGGTGAGGAACTGAATCCTTATCGGCGGCTGTCAGCCGGAAGCATTCAGACCATTGTTGGTGGGAAGCAGAATTACAAAGCGATCATCCATAAGCGCATCCCCATTCATTCCGTCGGGATCGAGGTATTTCCTGC
>CAKTKB010000133.1 GCA_934569195.1 uncultured Oscillospiraceae bacterium | reverse complement strand
AGGTTGTCAAGGGCAAGGGCGGCAAGTATCAGCTGCAACGCGTCCTGCCCGAGGATGTGGAGGCCGTGCGGGCCTACTTTGCGGGCGGTACGGACCGGGATTTCGTCTTTACGAAGGACGAAATGGAGAATAAGATCGATCTCCACGCCATCCGGGCCGCGGTGGCCAAGCGGACCTACGAGTACTACATGCACCGTCTGGAAACGGAGCCAGAGTACCGGGACAAACTGGCCTCCGAGATTAAGACGCGTTGGGAGAAGTACCGCGGCACGCCGCCGAAAAACGCGAAAAAGCAGCATGACTGGCTGTGGCGGGACTCGCTGGTACAGGGAACCTACTGGATTCGGGGCGCCAACCGGCGCAAGGCGCAAAAAAACGGGCTGGCAATCGGATACGACCGTCTGGCGGTCATGGCCGTATCTGTCTTTCATCTGTCCCATTGGCGCTGTGATGTGACGATAGACCATTATCTGCTGGCGGTGTGATTGTATGAAAAAACAGGAATATCCAACTTGGACATTCCTGCCTGTTCAAAGCA
Source organism: uncultured Oscillospiraceae bacterium (assembly GCA_934569195.1). GTDB lineage: Bacteria > Bacillota > Clostridia > Oscillospirales > Oscillospiraceae > Faecousia. The sequence continues at coordinate 2,672 of CAKTKB010000133.1, read as the reverse complement.
AAATAAAAAATCTTTCCCAATACGCACGATGGACCCGATGCGGGTTGCACGGCCTATCAACAAGTGGTATAATGACACCAGAAAACAAAATAGCACGGCAGCGGCAGGGTGTTACCAGCACCCTACCGCCTGCAGCAGGCGACACGACCGCCCGATGCAACAGAAACTCTGCACCGCAGGGAGTATTATACCCATTTCGCTCCTCCATGGCAAGAGAATTTTCCGCACTGCACGGGACTACTATAGCCTGTGCAGTGCTTTTTTGTTTCCTAAGATTTACAATTAAAGGAGACAAAATCATGGAAAAGCGAAATCAGAACCTTCCCCTTCCCTCCGTACGCCGCATGGAGCTCTGGCTGGCATCCCTGCCTGCTGTACCCGGCCATGTCCAGCACGGCACCCGCCCTGTGGTCATCGTCAGCAATGACCTGAGCAACGCCTCCAGCCCTGTCGTGTCGGTAGTCCCCTGCACCACCCAGCGCCGCAAGCCCACTCTGCCCACCCACGTGTACCTCCGGGGCTACGGCCTTTCCACCGGCAGCATCGCCATGTGCGAGCAGATGATGCCGCTGGACAAGTCCTGTCTGCTCCAGCGCATCGGCACAGTATATGACTGGTATGACCGGCTGGCCATACAGCATGCTCTGGCCGCACAGCTGGGCATCGACCTCTGCATCAACTTGGCGGCGTAAGGAGGGCGGTGAGATGGTAAAGCGTAACGAAAAAGCCTTGCTGTACATTCTGGCCGCTATAGGGCAGTTGGAGAAAAACGGTGATACCTTCTTTGATGATAAGCAGCTTTTTGATGCGTGCTGTCAAGAGAACACGAAACTCACCTCTGGACAATATCAGCGGGACAAAAGCGCCCTGATCCGGAAGAAACTGCTATATCTGGAGGGCGGCAAAATTTACCTGAAGCGCACATGGGACTATGAGGCCGCCGCGGTAAATTATCTTGCCGATATTCTCTCCAACAATGTGACGAGGGGCGTCGATCTCCCTGATCCCCTTACCTGCGGGGATGTGACGCTCAGTTCGCAGCAGCGGAAAGCGATTGCGACAGCTCTCAGCAGCCGCCTCTCGATGATCCTCGGCGGTGCCGGAAGCGGCAAGACTACGCTGATTCGGGCAATGGTTAAAGCAGCCCCATTCCCCCGCTATACGGTGGTAGCAGCGGCACCTACAGGAAAGGCCGCACGCAATTTAACGGAGCGCACCGGTATTCAGGCCAGAACGATCCACTCCGCACTGGGCAAGGTTCCGGATGAGAATTTTCTGGACCCCGTCTATTGGGAATATGTTCACTTGGTCATAATTGACGAGGCATCTATGGTAAGTCTTGAAATGCTGGCCGGGATACTGAACCGTGTATCGAAGGATTGTCGCGTTGTTCTGCTGGGCGACCCCAACCAGCTGCTTGCGGTAGGCGCCGGGAATGTTCTTTCAGATCTGTGGGAATTGGACATCCCCGTTACCTATCTGGAACAGCAGTATCGCCAGAGCGAAAGTGCGGAGGCGCTGCGCCATAACGTGGTAGAATTTCCGAAGCTCCACGATGTCAGTGAGCTTCACTGGGATGACAGCTTCCGTTTGATTCCTGCCAGTGATACGGAAATTGCCGAAATCGTCTGTCATGAAGCGTCGAAACGGTATCTGGCTGGCGAGAGCGTGCAGGTGTTGTCCATGACGAATTATAAGACTGCTTTCTCAGCCGCCAATTTGAACTGCGGTATTCAGAATCTGGTCAATCCGCTGACGGAAGGAGCTCTTACCTGGGGGAATTTTCGCAATGGGGATCGTATGATTGTTCTCAAGAACGATTCAGAACAGGACCTCAGCAACGGAGACATTGGGCTCCTACTACTTTTGGGAGACACGGCAATTTTGCCTCTGGAACATCGGGTTGGGATGTGGAGCACGGAGTACCCGCCAAAGGATCTGGCACTGGCCTATGCCCTGACCGTCCACAAGTCCCAAGGCTCCCAGTATGACACAGTGATCCTGCCGGTCAGCACGGCTGCCTCTAAAATGCTCTACCGCAACCTGCTGTACACGGCAATCTCTCGGGCAAAAAAACAGGTCATTCTGGTGGGCAGTATGGAAGCGCTTCATGTGGCCATGCAGGTCACACCGCGCCCCCGGCGCTCCAAGTTAGTCTCCAAAACCCGGATGCTGCTTTTACAGCGCACGGCATAATAGGGGCGGCATCATGAGAAACATCAGCATGACCTATCCGACCATCGACCTTGCGGCAACTGGTGCACACATCCGCCAGCTGCGATTGGAGCAAGGGTACTCAGTACAGGACCTGCAAACCTATTTGGGGTTTGAACATCCACAGGCAATCTACCACTGGCAGTGCGGCCGTAATCTGCCCAGTGTAGATAACCTGTATGCCTTGAGCAAACTCTGGGGCATTCCCATGGACAAGATTCTTGTGGAACAGGCGGCATAGCATAACAGAGGCCGGGAACGATCCGTTCCCGACCTCTGTTTTATAGCATAGGTTTAATGTTTGCGTCCTTCCCCTGTGGTAAGCTGAAATCACAAAGGGGGCTGAAGCCATGGGCATTGAGAGTCAATATTTAGGAGAGGTCAACATCCCGGAGGAACACCGGGCAGAATATGCACAGCAGGCATTAAAGCTGCTGCGGGCAGGCGGTATGGTGACA
>CAKTKB010000132.1 GCA_934569195.1 uncultured Oscillospiraceae bacterium | reverse complement strand
CGGTTGCACAGCAGCAGATTGCCGGAGATGGCGTTTTCTCCGTAATAAATGCCGCCCGGCTCCATGATCTCCTGCACACGGAACGGCATCAGCGCCGCCAATGCTTCCGAGGTGAAGGTGCGCAGAATATCAATTTTCCGCACGCCGATGGGCAGCGCCGTATTTAGACCGTCCATTTGCTGAAAGCGCAGCGTGGCCATCTGGCACATTCGCTGCGTGGCGGAGGTGAGGATATAATCGGTGTCGGCGTCCAACTGCTGCTTGCTGTCCGCCGTATGCACCAGCGTCACCATGCCCAGAAGCATCCGCTGGTCGCGGGTGGTCAGGTCGTCCAGAAATTCCTTCATCTCTGTCCGCTGCTTTTCCATGTCGTAGGGGATCGTACCGGAGAAATTGTTGTTTTGCTGCTGCTTGCGCAAAAAGTCCACGATGTTTCTCTCCACGCCGAGCAGGCGGCTTTCTCCGTCACGGATCGCCTCGTCCATGGGGATCGGCACCACATCAATGGACAGGATCATCGGGCGGTCAATACCGGACAGTTCCGAAAGAATGTCGTCCCGCAGATAGGCGGCGTAGTCCTTGAGGAACAGCACGCGCCCGTAACGGTCGCCCAGGCGGAAATAGTCCCGGTCAAACTCAAAGCTGTCCGGGCAGATATAGTCCTTAAAGCTGTGACCCAGCTTCATGGACAGCTTCGGGTCAAAATGAAAATCGGCTTCCTCGCCGTGGCGATAAAAGCCGTGCAAAATACGCAGCCGATCCATCATATCCAGCTCCGTGCAGCGTGAGCCGAGCCGTGAAAGCGCCAGCGTGTACTCCGAACCGGCGCGGGCGAAATAGCTTTCGGCTTCCTTGTAGCTCTTGCGTGTGATCGTCACCGTGATATACAGGTCGCGGATCATGCCACTGGCGTGGGATGCCTTTTCCAGCAGCATATCATTGTATTCCTTCCGATAATGATCGCGGCCGTCGTTTTCGTAAGGGATCATGATGTATTCCTCAAAATCACGACGGTTGAGCTTTCGGGTAACGATGCTGAACTTGGTGTCGGCGTTGCTGTCGCAGAGGTTCAGCAGGGCGCTGTACCCCAGCAGCATGGATTTCTGATCTTCCTCTCCGGCCAGCGCATAGTTGATGTCGGAAAACTGCCAGGTGCGGCTATAGCGATTCTGTCCCACAAGGAAAATGCCGCTTTTCCAGACCGTGCGAATGGGGATCACCTCCTGAACGCTGTGGGGGATCATAAATTTATCCGTATCTCTGCGACGGATGTTTTTCAGTGTTTTCAGCATTTTTTGCCTCCTTCGGGTGTGGTCGGATGTCATTTTGAACTTGGGGTAAAATGCACCCAAGTTTGAAATGAGCGTTTCTTTTTCCGGGTTTGTGTTCGCGCCTCCTGCATGGCTTCGCCGTATAAATTCTTCGGCTTGAAGGTCAGCTGCCTGGGGATCAGAAATTCCGAGCGCACCCATGCGATCACAAATTTCTCCGCCGTCATGCCGTGGTATTTTACAAAGCCCATGGCGGCAAAGGGAGCCGCGCCGAGGATGCACAGCCAACTGACCGTTTCCGTGCCCAGCACATTCCTCAGGCCAAAATAAATACCGACGGCAACGCCGCAGGCCAGCACAGAAAAAACGAGCTGTCGCAGCGACAGCCCGAAAAACATATTCTCCTTATACTCGCGTATCTCGCGATTGATCTTGATCTCCATAGTCGTTATCCTCTCTCCGGTGTGCTTTTAGCTGGTACTTTCGGCTGGAGCGCCGTGGGACTTTCGCCGCTCTCCGGGCGGAGAAAATCCAGCCGTGAGGCAGCATAGATGGCATTGTCATTGAGCTGACGCTGCCATGCGCCGACAGACGGTGCCCATTTGAAGCCGTTATATTTCAGCTTGCTCCGCTGCTCCTCTGTGGGCTTTTCGTCAAAATACAGGCGCAGGCGATTATCCTCCTTGTCTGCCTCGGCATGACCGCCCGGAAAATCCCAGCCTACATATTCCGTGTTTTGCGTTCGGGATACCTCCTCGATACGCTGCCGGAGTCTGCGCATTTCCGCCGTATTGCCGCTGAGAATATAAGACGGATAGGGCTGCTTTTCCCACGAATAGCTGTTTTGCACGCGTTCGTCCAGCTTGGCCGCCTCAGTATCCGAAAGGCCGGGGCATCCCAGCGCTGTGGCGTGTTTCTTGAAGTAGGCGTTGATCTCCTTCATGCGTGCGTGCTGTTCCGTCAGCTTATCGAGCTTCGATTGCAGCTTCTCCACCGCCTGGGGATCATCACTGCGAATTACATTATTTTGAATCATTGAATGTTCTCCTTTCCAAATTAAAGTCCCATCATTTCGCGTACTACGCGGTCTGCCATTTTCACTGTTCCCACCAGTACAAGCAGGTTGAAGATCAACTCTCCCACATAAGACCACACCTGCGTGACCGCCGCCGCGTTCGGATCGACCACGGGCGGACTGGATGCGAACAGAGAGAAGATGATACAGGCCAGCACAATGATCGCACCCTCCAGGCAAACTGCTGCGTAAGATTTCAGAAAACTCTTGCCCACCTGTTGACTCGGTTCACCGGCAAAGGTGGCCAGCGGCACCGGCGCGATGGCCGTGTAAATATAGAGCTTGAAAAAGCGGCCGTAAACGGAGAGGATCATGATAAACGAGAGGATCGTGATAAACAATCCGCCAATCAAAGTCACCGCCCAAAGAGGAATACTTTCCCAAAAGCCGCAGTCCTCAATGGCAGTCACGATCTCTGCCGGTAGTACGGTCTGCTGCGCCGTGCCCATACCGGCCGCCGTCATTAAGGTGGAAATAACACCCTGCACAATGGAAAACAGCGCCATCATCAACTCCAGCCCATAGGTCACGACCGCTTTCGCCAATGCGAAACGGACAAACAGCTTGATCGCCATCTCCGGCTTTTTGACCTCGGCAAAGGAACCGCAGGTCTTGACGATGCCTACCACGAAAAAGAGCACCAACAGCGCCAAACCGATGGCCTGCACGGTACCGTTGATAGTTTTGATCACATTCCATATCGTGCCGCCCTTGAAGTTTTCGGGGGACTGTGTGAGCAGCTGCCATATCTCCGCCAGCTTCTCATTCCAAGTTTCCAGCGCATTCTCCAAGTTCTCCACGATCCAGTTATCCGACATTCGGCTCACCTCCCGTCAGCGCAATATCGCAGGCGACCTCGTTGCCCCAAGCATCCCAGCCGTCCGCTTTCTGACGGGCGAACAGCTCAATGCGGGGCAGATCGC
>CAKTKB010000131.1 GCA_934569195.1 uncultured Oscillospiraceae bacterium | reverse complement strand
GCATGACCATTGTCAAGCAGTTGGTGGAGCAGATGGGCGGTACGATCGAGATCACCAGCAAAGAAGGTGCCGGCTCCAAATTTGTTGTTACCATTCCCTTCGAGATCGCACCGCCGCCCGCTGATGCGCCTGCCTTGGCCCCCGCCGAGGACAGCTCCGTTCAAGGGCTTCACCTGCTGCTGGTGGAGGACAACGAGCTGAATGCCGAGATCGCACAGATGCTTCTGGAGGACGCGGGCGCAAAGATCACGGTGGCCCGTAACGGACAGCAGGCAGTCGAACAGTTCCGAAGCAATGCCCTCGGAACCTTCGATGCCATCCTCATGGATATTATGATGCCGGTGATGAACGGCTATGAGGCGACAAAAGCTATCCGCAGCCTTGACCGCCCCGACGCAAGGACCATTCCTATCATCGCCATGACCGCTAACGCCTTCCAGGAGGATGCGGAAAAATGCCTTGCGGCGGGTATGAATGCCCACCTTGCAAAGCCGCTGGAGATCAAAAAGGTCATTGCGGTGATCGCAAAATTTTGTAAACGGGACAGATGAAATGCGGCAGGCCTGACAGAACTTGACTTTCCCGCCAAATTTCCGCCCGTTTTGCGAGATAGCCGTTGCAAACTCCAGCCTGCACAGATATAATTAAAATGTAAAATTCTCGTTAATTTTAACAATATGCAATAAACTGCAGCAGGACATGAGATCGTGGCACCTGCGGCCAACGGCGCAGCGCTGACCGGTTTCTTTTATGCTGTTGAAACGAAAAAAGAGGGAGAAAAACACGATGCAGAAAAAGCGTATCATGAGCCTGCTGCTGGCTGTGGCGGCCACCGCAACCCTGCTGGCAGGCTGCGGCAAGACCGGCCCCGGCACGGACAGCGACACTGAGGCCAAATCCGACAGCGATCATCCGGTCATTACCATGAATGCACCATACCGCAATATGTCGGCGTTCTATGATCTGGTGAAGGAAAAGTATCCGGAGATTAATCTGGAGATCGTCCCTTACAATGGGCAGAACACCTCTACCTATATGAAGGATATGCGGCTGTCCGGCCAGCTGCCCGACATCTACTTCACCACCTATTACACGCCGGGACGCTATGATGACAAGGGAGATTTCCTGGATCTGTCCTCCTACGGCTTCACGGATAACTGGACGCAGTCCCGCCTGCGGGAGGTAGTTTATGAGGGCGGCATCTATATGCTGCCGCTGGCCTATAACGCCCTCGGCATCACCTACAACAAGACCCTGCTGGATGAGAATGGATGGACACTGCCCACCAACCTTGATGAACTGGAAGCGCTGAAACAGCAGGTGGAGGATGCGGGCTATGTCTTTTCTCGCTGCCAGCTTCAGTACCCCGGCTATGGGTTCCAGTATCTTGGGAATATTGCAAGCACCGGCTTCCTCTCCACGGTGGACGGCCTCACCTGGCAGAAGGCATTTTTGAACGGTGAGACGACCGTAAAGGATACGCCGGAAATGGTGGAATCCATTCGCCTGCTGGACCGCTGGCGCGATATGGGGATGCTCAACGCGGACGGTACGCCGGATGAAGACAGCGCTACCAAGAATTTTGTGGCTGAGGGCAACACGCTGTTCCTTGTGGGCAACAGCAACGACCTGCTGGACAAAACGGACGCACAGGACACCTACCGTCTGATGCCCTACCTTTCGGAGGACGGCAAGCGGAACATTTTTATTTTGAATGTGAGCCGCTATGTTGGTCTAAACAAGAGCCTTGCCGAAGAGGGCAATGAGCAGAAGCTGGAGGACGCGCTGCACATCATGGAGGTCATCTCCACTGTGGAGGGCGTGGAGCCGCTTGAGCCGGCACAGAACAGTTCCCGCCTGCTGCCCTTCAAGGATTGGACGCCGGATGAGGACAGCTATTACATTGATGTGATGGATGATCTGAACTCCGGCCATACGGCACCGTATGTCTATTCCGGCTGGGAGAACATCGTCGCGGTGCTGGGCGAGAAGATGATCGACTATGTGAAAGGCAATGCGACGCTGGATGAAGTGATCCAGTGCTTTGATGAAAACCAGCATCTTCTTACGGATGAGATCCCGCCCTATACCACGGTGAGCGAGATGATCGACACGGCAGACTGCGCCAAGCTGGTTGGTATCATCTATGGCGAGGCCACCGGCGCGGACGCGGCGCTCATTTCCTACAATGAGTGGCACTATTATCTGGACTCCAAGTACATGAACAACAAGGGTGTCAGCGGCAGTCTGTTCCCGATGCCCGTTACCGATGAGGAGATCGTTTCCATTCTGCCCACCGGCTGGCGGGACAATATCCAGACGCTGACTCTCACAGGAGCCCGCATTAAAGAGCTGGCAGCAGGCGGCTATGATTATTACGGCAACGGTGAGAACTTCCCCTATGTGCTGGTAACCAGGGGCGGCATGGAGCTGGACGATGATACCGTCTATACCATCCCCGTCTGCGGCGCCACCGATGATGTGATCGAAGAGGGCGGCGGCCTGCAGGACAGCGGCGTGTTCGGTCTGGGAGCGGCCAGAACCTATTTCAGCCAGTTTGAGACTCTGAGTGCGAAGGACATTGTTTGGGAGTAAGGGAGAAACATGGGAGAAGCATCGAGGGGCGCTGAACGCAGAAAAAAAGCAAATAAGCAGACGATCATAGCTCTACTCATCGTGTTGGCTTTTATTCTGAGCGGCGTGCTGGTATTTTTGCGGTTTTACAACTCCTACATTGATTGGACGCTCTATGCCGAGCGCCTGAATCAGATGAAGGAGGTCACGACGCAGTTGTTCTCCGGTCTTGAGGATGTGATGAACAATCAGTGGCGCAGCACCTCTGAACAGTGCGCCACCTTTCAGGAAAGCAGGGTCAAGACTACGGACGGCCTCATTGCCTTTATGGAAGAGCAGAGTCGGCTGGGAAGCCTTGCGGACATTCAATGCAATTTGGTCGCCGTCAGCAAGGATGGCAGCTACTGCACCCAGAATGGCTGGCAGGGCTTACTGACAGAACGGGAATACCTCACCGCTGCCCCGGAGCGTATCAGCTATGTATCGAACTCCATGATTACGGACGAAACGCGGATGGTGTTTCTCCAGCGCTTGGAAAAGCCGGTCACTGTTATGGACGGAAATGAGCCGGTCACGATCACCTACTACGGTATCTCGCAGAACATGGAGCAGCTAAACCCCTATTTTGAATGCAAGGCATACAGCGGCAATAACTGCGTGTATGTGGTGGATACTTCTGGGCTGAAGCTGTTCAGCAGCAGTAATAGTAGTAGGGCGCTGCTTA
>CAKTKB010000130.1 GCA_934569195.1 uncultured Oscillospiraceae bacterium | reverse complement strand
ATATAAATAACTATTTTAGATATCTTATAGCGTATTTTACCACACCTTCTCATCCTTTACAATAACGAAAAAGAGGTGGTGAAACGTAATGGAAAAGCAGCAGCTGATTGAAATTGGCCAGCGCCTGCGGCAGCGGCGGCAGGAGTTGGGACTGACCCGTGAAAAGATGTCCGAATTGGCCGACATCGGCACAGGCTACTATGGGCAGTTGGAGGTGGGCACGTCCCAGATGTCCATTGATACGCTCATAAAGCTGTCTCAGTCCATGCACCTTTCTATGGACTATATCATCAACGGTTCCGGCTATGAGCCGGGAGATACCTCCGGCGTCCAGACGCTGCTTTCCCGCTGCACAGACCGGGAATTGAAGCTTGCCGAAGATGTATTGAAACTGTTTTTGATGAAAGTACCGTCTTCTAACTGAAATAATACCTCGAAAAATAATAGAAAAGGTTAGCTGACAGCTAACCTTTTCGTGCTATAATTGGCGTAGTATGGTGTTCAGAGGTGATGGTTCCATGAAGACAACAGACGAATTGGCCCACGAAATCAGCCGCTCAGACAATATTCTGGACTACTTCGCCGAAAACCGCAGCGAAATGCAGTTGGACAGTCTGCCGGAATATCTGGAAAGCTGGCTGAAACGGAAAAACTGCTCCAAAGCCGATGTGGTGCGTCGTTCCAACCTGAATAAAGCCTATGTGTATCAGATTTTTCTCGGCAGGAAATATCCCTCCCGGGACAAGGTGATCGCGCTGGCGTTCGGTCTGGAACTGGATGACAAGGAAGTACAGGTGCTTTTGAAGCAAGCCGGCTACCGGGAACTGTACCCCAGAGATCCGCGGGATGCGCTGCTGCTCTACGCCATCGGACATCATCAGGGCATAATCGGCGCCAATGAGCTGCTATATGACCACAATATTGAAGTGCTGGAATAGGAAAGGGTGCTGACCGCGCATAGGTCAGCACCCTCTTTTTATTCGTTCAACGCTTCGTATCGCTCTCGCCGCGTCATTTGACCGCTGATGGCATAGCGGTATTTCGCGTAATCTACTTCTCCTTCCCAGTCCGGCACCACGCCGTCCGATGTATACCGATACCCGTTCTGCGCCTGATAGGGGTTATACAAAAGCTCACTATCCATGTTGAAATTGGCGTCCACTTTGAAATTGGGGCCGCCCCACATCCGGCCCATATAGTCCGCAGGATTGGGCCCATCCACGTCGTCATAAACAGCCCCAGTGTAATGATACACACCGCAGACCGTTTCGGTTTTCAAATCGCCGATGGATACGACAATCTCCATGCCGTCCTTATCGTAAGGGTTCAGGTCAAGGCAGGTGATCTGCACATAGTAATCATCCGGTAAGTTATCCGCAGTATACGGTTCGCAGCTTAACCGTTCCCATGCGGAAGTGTCTGAAATCGTCCAGCCCACCAGATCCATCCAGTTACCGTCCTCTGTTCCCACTGTCAGATCTCCATAAACCGTATCTGCCAATCCGAATAGCTCAATGTTCTCCTTCAGACCGTCACCATCCAGATCCAAAGCCATGGACAAACTTTGCCCATTATGCCGCAGATCTCCAACTTTGGCGATGATATAATCTCCGGAAGTCGTGTAAAACAGCAGGGGTTCATCGGGATAGTGGCTCTCCGTGATCTCCGCCTGGTGGCTGTGATACCACCATACAGAAGCACCTGCAATCAAAAGCACCGCAGCAGCAGCCAACCATGGCAGCCACAGCTGAATAGCTCGGGTTTTCAACGCCCGCAAGAGTGCCCCTGCTGTTTGGTAGCGGCGCTTGGGGGCAAACTCCGTGCATTTGCGGAGGATATGTCGGTAGGGCCGTTTCTCCGCCCGCTTGCCTAAAAGCTGCTTCATGGTGACGCCTACGGCGTAAATATCAGCACGGGCATCGGTCTGGGCAAAGCCGTACTGCTCCGGCGGGGCGTAGCCATTCGTGCCTAAAAGCCGTGTATCACTGTCCACGTTGGGCTTTTCCTCACGGGCTGCGTCAAAGTCGATCAGCCGGATATGCCCATCCGGGGCCAGCAACAGATTGGAGGGTTTGATGTCCCTGTGAAGAATACCGTGTCCATGCAGGAATACCAGCACCTCACACAGTTCTTCCATCAATGCAACGACCTGTTTTTTCGGCAGGGTGATCTCTGCCAGACTTGCACCGTCAATGTATTCCTCTATCAGTGTAACATAATCCGGGTGCTGCTCCACCTGAATGATATTCGGCAGATAGGGGTGAGGGAGCGTCTGAAGCCGTGCATAGACAGGATGGGAGCCTTGCAGCTGCTTCCGCACATAGCGAATGCCGGTATCCGGGTCGATCACCAGTGTGACCACGCTCTTTTCTGAGCGGTGCAGTTCTTTTACTTCCATCAGCATGCTTTCCTCACCTCGCAGTACCATTGTAACATATTTCGTGACTGCGTGGAGTAATTTTTCTCTTCAAATCATCTTGGCTTTCCGATAGAATGTCGTTTTCGCCATGTGCAGCGTCCGCATGGCCTCGGCTGCTGTGATGGTCCCGCTTTTCCATTTTGCTATTGTCTGCTCAAGCTCCGGTGCTTCGATGGGTTTGCGTCCCTTGTACTTTCCCTGCTCCTTGGCGATGGAAATGCCTTCCCGCTGACGTTGTAAGATATATTCCCGTTCCAGCTCCGCCACGGCTCCGAATACAGTGAGCATGAATTTTCCGGTTGGCGTGGTGGTGTCGATGGCCTCCTTTTTGCTGATGAACTCCACGCCCTTTGCAGTCAGCTGCTCTACCAGTTCCAGCAGATCGCGGGTGTTGCGGGCAAATCGGCTGATGGACTCCACGATGACGGTATCACCCCTGCGGACGTATTCCATCATCTTTTGCAATTCCGGGCGATTGGTGTTCTTGCCGCTCATGCGGTCGATATAGACTTCATCCACGCCGAGGGATTCCATCAGCGCCTCCTGCCGCATGGTATTTTGCTCCTGCGTACTGACTCTGATATATCCGATTTTCAAAATGCGTCACGCCTTTCACTTGTAAATCTGCTTTTTTCTTGGTATACTAATATCAGAAAATCCGTTCGATCGGGGGTGTCCTCTGTGAAAACCTGCACGCAGGATGAAATTCGGGAAATCGTATCCAAACTGGCGGCGCAATACGGTGCAAAGCGGGTCTATCTCTTTGGCTCCTATGCACGCGGCGATATGACTGATTCCAGTGACATTGACCTGCGCATTGATAAAGGCAGAATCAAGGGGGTTCAGTTGGCAGGACTGCTCCTGGATCTGGAGGATTCCCTTGGTTGCTC
>CAKTKB010000129.1 GCA_934569195.1 uncultured Oscillospiraceae bacterium | reverse complement strand
CGATTTGTGCTTTTTGCCGCCATTCGCTCAGCGAATTTTCCGTTGTTTCCGTTCAGCCCTGCCTGCTTTTTTCGTGTTCTGGGTCAAAACTGGGTCAGACACGGTGTGCCCGCACCCACGCCAACAGCGCCTCATAGTCCATCGCGCCGGAGGCGACAGCAAGACCGACTTCGACAACTTCATCATTCGTGCAGTCCAACCGAATACCGTTGACCTCCAGAAAGGTCAGCATCACATACATGCCCACACCTCCAGTGGATCAACAAACTCTGCATACGGGCGTTCTTCCAGATACCCAAGCTGCCGGAGCCGAATTACGGCGGCAGACTTGGACACGCCAAGAGCTTGACAGAGAAGTGAAAGTGCCAGCTTGTCCGCATATGAAAACCTCCCTTCATAGCTAATCAGGGTCCGACATTGAGCGAAAAGCCACATGGCCCGCTTTATCTCCGCCTGGGGCATGAGAAGAGCGGCTCCCAAGGCATTGGCCTGCCACTCGTTCCAGTCCTCTCTACTTTTCAAGTCTCGGAGGGAGTAGGACCGCCGCTCCGAATAGGATTCGCGGCATTTTTGCTGGGACTCCTCGGACTCCATTTGAAACAAGATTTGATGTGCGCACTCATGCGCCAGAGTGAACCGACGCTTGCCGCACAGTTTCTTGACCTTGCCGGCCTCAAGAAAGCTGGAGTCCAGAAGAATTTGATTTTGTTTGAGTTCTATGGTGCGAACTGTTCCCATTTCCTCGATGATGTACTCGGCATCGGCATAGCTGGTCAGACCACAGATACTCCCATCTACGGACAATCGGGCAAATCGAACACTTAGCCCGAGGTAGTCGCGAGCAAACTGGTCGATGGGTGTTGCGCGAACGTATTTATCCCCAAGGGCTGCGCTGCCGCAGTAGAAGAACTTGTTGAAGTTCTGAATTACAGCTGCACCGATATCCTCTATTTGGTGGTGAGAAAGAATCATTGACTTGCCCCCTTTGCTTCCACGAACCACTTGTTCCCTTCGCTGAACAGGAAGGTTTCCTTGCCGTGGATTATGACGGTATATCGGATGCCACCTCCGCTTACCTTGGAGGAAGCAGCTCTGCATTTGTATTTCAGCTGGTCAATTTGATAGATACGGCCATTTGCCCAGCGGATGAACCGGGGGTGAACTACACCGTTTTGGTCTACATCAAGATTAACAGAGACATATTCTTTTCTGCATTGTACCTCCATTACAATACCCTCCGTTTTTCTGCCCGCTTCACGAACAATTTTTCGTGTTTTCGATTGACAAAATCTTTGCTCGTGTGTTAACATTTACACGAACAGAATTTCGTGTTACGCTCCCATTATAGCCAGAACAGATTTTCGTGTCAATCCCGTTTTGCGAAAAAGTGTTCGTGTTGATGGCAGAGAAACAGAAAGAGGTGCCTTTATGGGGTTTAAAGAACGGCTGAAAGAAAAGCGGCTTGAGGCTGGATTAACACAGGCTGAACTTGCAGAAAAGGTTTCTGTAACTGCGCGGACGATTCAGAATTACGAAATGGGTTCAAGGAAACCGGGCAACATGAAGGTGGTCGGCGATATTGCTACTGTCCTTGGCACTACACCAGAATACCTTCTCACCAGCGCAGATGTCTATTCCGTAGAAGCCCATCAGAAGGGTGGAGCAAAAGCAGCGCGAGACATCGATGAACTGGTCGGTGAGGTGACCGGCCTGTTTGCCAGCGGCCAACTTTCCGAAGATGCGCTTGAGGGGGCAATGCGGGCCCTCAACGATGCCTATTGGATGGCCAAGGAGAAGAACAAGAAATTTACGCCCAAAAAATATCGCCAGCAGGAGGAGTAAGTCCATTCTGTGGGGCTCAAGATGTGAGATAATGATGAAAAGCATCCGCAGGATGGAGGTGGGCTTATGACCGGTAAAATGCTCTCCAAAGTCGGCGCATCCCTGGTGCGGCGCTTCGGAACACGCGATCCCTTCCAGATTGCGAAAGAGTTGGGAATCTCTGTTCTTCTTTGTGAGGATTTTGGCTCTCTAAAAGGAATGTACCGCGTCATCAAACGCAATCGATTTATTTTTCTGAACAAGGATCTGGGGGACAGAATGCTCCGCATCGTCTGTGCCCATGAGCTGGGGCACGACCAGCTTCATCGGAAGTTGGCACAGGCAAACAGCCTTCATGAATTCATGCTGTATGACATGACCACACGGCCAGAGTATGAGGCGAACATTGTTGTTGCAGAAATTCTGATTGACAACGAGGAGTTGCTGGACTACATCTATACCTATCGCTATTCTGCTGAACAAATCGCCAGGGCGATGGATACGGATATCAACCTGGTTGCCTTAAAAATAGCGCACCTGACGGAACTCGGATACGATTTGCGGCCTGTGAATCATAGAAGTGATTTTTTGCGGTAGTTCTACTGGGAAGGAGTTTCTCCATGAAGTACAAGTTGTACCGATCCTTCGGGAATCTGGATAAAGATGTCCGTAGACATGAACTGGTTGCCGTGGAGTATGGCATGAACCTGGAGGCAGTGACGAATGCACTAATTCGTGCGGTAGCCGATGATCTGGCTGGAACGCCTGAATACGCAAATTATGAAACCGCCGCTTTTGCGCCGGAGCCGGTCAAGGGGTTCCGCCGTGTTCGGAGGTACGACTATGAGATGACAGGAATTGTTTATCCAACTTATGCGGACAAGAATATCCTGATTGACTACGGTATTGTTGAGGAAAACGAACTCGAGAATTAATGTTACAACCAATTTCGAGCAGCGTTTTGGCGTTAAATAGCGAGAATCCAGAGGGGGCAGTTTTAGTATGAAGCAAAGGTCCTATATCGCAATCGACCTCAAGAGCTTCTATGCCTCCGTCGAGTGCCGGGAGAGAGGTCTCGATCCTCTGGATACCAACTTGGTGGTTGCCGACGAGAGCCGTACCGACAAGACCATCTGCCTTGCCGTTACGCCGTCCTTAAAGGCCTATGGGATCTCAGGTCGTGCTCGGCTGTTTGAGGTGGTCCAGCAGGTGAAGGAGGCCAACCGTGGTCGGCTTCACGATGCGCCTGGGCATCGATTTTCTGGAAAGTCTTGCTTTCTCTCTGAATTAAATGCCACACCGGGGCTGGAGATCGACTATCTGATTGCACCACCGCGTATGGCCTACTACATGGAGTACAGCACACGCATCTACAGCATCTATCTGAAATATATTGCTCCAGAGGATATCATCGTATACTCCATTGATGAAGTGTTCATGGATGTCAGCGATTATCTATCCACCTACAAACTTACCCCCAGAGAACTTGCAATGAAAATTATCCTGGATGTGATCGAGAATACC
>CAKTKB010000128.1 GCA_934569195.1 uncultured Oscillospiraceae bacterium | reverse complement strand
ACCCGGGCAGGGACGCTCAATTTCATGCGCAGCGTGGACTTTGTTGCCCAGACGCGCGATCTGCTGCTGGCGGCGGCCTGTTCGGCGGCAACGCACAAAATCAGCTATCCCGGACGCAAGCCGCAGGATGCGGAACGCTTTATGGACAGCGTGCGCTTTGGGCAGACGGTACAGGGCAGCTTTGTCCTGCAAATTCTGTCTCCGGTTGTCCCAGAACTGCACACGCGGGAATCCCTGATCGATCTCCCTGAGGAGCTTCCCTATGAAAGGCGCGTCATCCCTACCCTGCAAAGCGGTCTGGAAGCACTGAATACCGCGGTGCAGCAGGCCAGCAATGATACAAACCTTGATCATTTTCAGCAGGCCGCACCACAGGGATTGACGACCAATTTGTGTGACGCTCTTGCAGGTCTGTACGACAGTCTCAAACCCCAGTATATAGAATTTTCAATTACCTATTCCGTTAATCGACAACACACGTGCCCCCTTGCCCGCATCAGTGTGGATGCCGGGTATATTCCCCTCATTCGGGAGGCATCCGCCCGCATCAAGGCCATAGAACCGGAACCGGAACAGGTTGTGCGCGGTCTGGTGACAGGGCTGGAATCTCAGAACCCTGTGGAGACAGGGGTCATCAAGATCAAGGACGTCATGACTTCTCATCCCCGTTCGCTCCAGGTCCAGCTTGCCGGGGAGGATTACCAGCAGGCCATCACCGCCCACAAGGACAAATTGCTGGTGGAGATCTCCGGCACAGTGGTCAAAACCGGGCGCGGTCCGCGCCTGCTGGCGACATCACCGTTGAGTATCATCGTTGAAGATAACGCGTAAAGAAGGATATCAGGCATGGCCCGCAAAATGTTGCCGCTCAAGACCGTTGAGACCATCACCCACGAAGAAGCCCGCCGCGCCAATATTCCCACGGCGGAATATCAGTCCGTCATGCGGCGGGAGGAGCTTGCGCCCGTGCGGCTGAGCCTGCAAAAACGCAATCCCGATCTTGATCCGCAACTTGTCTGGCGCGGCAAGTACGACGGTGACGATACCCTCACCGTACAGGCCCCGCCCCTGTACATTCAGGAAAAGATTCATCCCAAAAGCCTGATTCAGGACCTTATGCGCCAGGCGCAATCCGGCAGACCGCAGACGCCGCAGCAATATTCCTTGTTTGCCGACTTCAACGGCATAGCCCCCGGCGCGGACAAGACGGATTTCTATCAGCATGACCAGAACTGGACAAACCGCATGATTCTGGGGGATTCCCTGCAAGTCATGGCCAGCCTTTCCGAGCGCGAGGGGCTGCGCGGCAAGGTGCAGTGCATCTATATGGACCCGCCCTACGGCATCAAGTTCAACAGCAATTTCCAGTGGTCCACCACCAGCCGGGACGTGAAGGACGGCAAGGCCGACAACATGACCCGCGAGCCGGAACAGATATGCGCCTTTCGGGATACCTGGAAGGACGGCATTCACTCCTATCTGAGCTATCTGCGCGACCGCCTGATCCTTGCGCGCGATCTGCTGACCGATTCCGGCAGTATCTTTGTGCAGATCGGCGATGAGAATGTGCATCGGGTTCGGGCGTTGATGGATGAAATTTTTGGGGAGGAGAATTATATATCAACTATAGTTTATAGAACGACAGGAGGTTTTTCATCAAGTACACTTAGCAGAATAGGCGATTATATATTATGGTACACGCGGAACAAAAATTATATTAAATGTAACATTCTTTTTACATCTAAAGATTATTCTGAAGATAAAAATTACAAAATGCTCGATACCGATATTGCAGCATATAGATGTCTTACAGAAGATGAACAAAAAAAATTTTCGTTTATTGATGAAAAAAAAGTCTGGAGAGTTGATAACCTAACTGGACAGGGAAGTTCAAAAATAAAATGTCCATTTTCTGTAAATGGAATAACATATGCTCCTCCAAGCAATACTCATTGGAAACCTAATTATCCTATGGGCATGGAAAGACTACGTAAAGCTGCTAGACTTATAGGGGGAGGAAAAACCCTTAGCTATAAAAGAATGTTTTGCGATTTCGGCGTAAAGCCAATTAATAATTCTTGGATGGATACAGGAGTCTCCGGTTTTTCTTCTGATAAAGTGTATGTCGTACAAACGCTCCCTGATGTCATCCAACGCTGCATCCTCATGGCGACCGATCCCGGCGATCTGGTGCTTGACCCCACCTGCGGTTCCGGCACAACGGCCTATGTGGCGGAGCAGTGGGGCCGCCGCTGGATAACCATAGACACCTCACGGGTGGCGCTGGCGCTGGCGCGTGCGCGCATCATGGGCGCGCGCTATCCCTACTACCTCATGGCCGACAGCAGGGAAGGGCAGGCAAAGGAAGCGGAACTCAACAACCGCGCGCCATCTACCGCCGCCACCTTCAATAACATCAGGATGGGCTTCGTCTATGAGCGCGTGCCGCACATCACGCTGAAATCCATTGCCAACAATGCGGAAATAGATGTCATTTACGAGAAGTGGCAGCGCACGCTGGAGCCGCTGCGGGCAAAGCTCAATGAGCTGCTGGGGACGCGGTGGGAAGAGTGGGAAATCCCTCGCGAGGCGGAAAAGGCATGGAGTGCGGAAGTGGCGTCCGTTCATGCACAGTGGTGGAAGGCCCGTATAGCCCGTCAGCAGGAGATCGACGCCTCCATTGCCGCACATGCCGATTATGAATTTCTGTACGACAAGCCCTATGAGGACAAGAAAAAGGTGCGTGTGGCCGGGCCGTTTACGGTGGAAAGTCTCTCGCCGCATCGCATGATCAATATCGGGGCCGACGGAGAGCTGCTTGATCCGGCTTCCGACCGGGAAGGTGGCGACGGGCGCGACTTTGTGACCATGATTCTGGAAAATCTGCGGGTAGCGGGCGTGCAGCAGGCCCACAAGGAAGACAGGATCACCTTTACCAGCCTTGTGCCGTGGCCGGGACACATGATTTGCGCCGAGGGCCGCTATAGGGAAGGGGAAAACGAACGCCGCGCGGGTGTGTTCATCGGCCCTGAATTTGGTACGGTTTCCCGTCAGGATCTCGTGCAGGCCGCGCGCGAGGCCGGTGAAGCCGATTTTGACATGCTGATTGCCTGTGCCTTCAATTACGAGGCACGTGCGGCGGAGTTCTACAAGCTGGGCAAAATTTCGGTGCTCAAGGCGCGCATGAATGCGGATCTGCACATGGGCGAGGCCCTCAAGACGACCGGCAAGGGCAATCTCTTTGTGGTGTTTGGCGAGCCGGACATTACCCTGCTGCCGGAAACCGACGACGCCGGACAGGAAACGGGCATGATCCGGGTGAGGATTAACGGCGTGGACATCTTCAAGCCCAATACGGG
>CAKTKB010000127.1 GCA_934569195.1 uncultured Oscillospiraceae bacterium | reverse complement strand
GTGGGTGTCCTGTTGATATTCATGCTAACACATCCGCTGGCAATATTCAATTCCTTTGCAAGAGTAAATTCCGGTTTGACCAATGTTTGTAAAACTTACTTCCGGCTTTTCGCGTGTTGCACTACTTTCCCGGAATTTAATTTTACGAGACTTTTGGAAACCCTGAAGTTAATCGTGCAAACTGGAAGTTACTTTTGCAATCCACCCCTATTTTACATTGTACACCCATTTTGCTCAAAATACAAGCCAATAACTTGGCGTTCGTGTAGTTTCAATAGCGATTTGTGCGGTTTTTCTATCCAAAGGAATCGCGTGATGATATAATATAATCTCAGGTACAGAAATCGCAGCATTTCGCCTTTCAACTCTGTGCCAATCATGCACATATCCAAGTGTGATTTCGCTACCTTTTGGCATATCCACTCCGATAATTTGCTTGTACAGTCAGCCGTTTCCCGTTTTTGGGGTATCCCCCCTTGCGAATTCCGCAAAAATTTGCGTGAAACCCTGCGCCGGTCTTTCTGTGAAAGGGCGTAGAGATTCGGATCCCCCTTGGAGCCAGAGCGCAGTACTTATTTCGTTTTACCCTTTGCTTTCTCTCGGTAGTAATACTCCTTGGACTTGAGTTTGTTCCGCACGCTCTGGCATTCCAGCGTACCGCAGTATTTCTGCCGGTTACCCCGCTTGATAAACGCCTTACCGCAAGCCTGGCAGAACGCAATATTGGTTTTACCGCCGTAGTCATCCAGAGCGTTGGCATTCACCGCCATAAATCTGGCAAGGCCGAAATAGGCTGCGTCCACCACGGATTTGACGGAGGGTTGCAGCTGGATCTGCCCGGTGGCGAGGTCATATTCCAGTCCCATATTCAGCTTCGATATTTTCTCGACAAACCGCTGCAGCACCAGGGGACGGTGGGCGCTGTCCGTCCGATACCACTCCCGGAGCAAATTCTCTTGTTCCTGTACACAAACACCATCGTAAATTCTCTGGGCATCGGCTGCTTTGCCCTCCATCAGACTACGGATGGCGAAGGCCGTCATGGTGTCGGTATAGAGCTGCTCCAGTTCCTGCACCATATCCTCCACGCAGACATGATAGCATTCCAGAACATTGACCATCATATCCCAATACCCATCTGCACCGTCTCCGTTAAACTCGATATAGGATACCGTATCTCCATAGCGATAGTACGGATGAATATTCTCCAGACTCCAGCGGATCAGAATCCGTGCACACTCTTCCAGAGGCTTGTTCCGAAGGTCCAGGTTCAGATTGCAAAGCTCAATCAGCAACTCCTGCCCGGAAGGGTAGCCCTTATATACCTTGGGAAATTGCCCGGGGGTATATTCCGCAAATA
Organism: uncultured Oscillospiraceae bacterium; assembly: GCA_934569195.1. Taxonomy (GTDB): domain Bacteria; phylum Bacillota; class Clostridia; order Oscillospirales; family Oscillospiraceae; genus Faecousia. Next base: position 2,048 of record CAKTKB010000127.1, on the reverse strand, counting down.
TCGTTAGCTTACCATCCTCGGTTCCAATTCTGTATGAATGGAACCGGAGGGTGTGTTTTTTTATGTCTCCGATGCCGCCGATCTCATAATCCGTCAGTTCTCGTTTCAGATCCATAGCGTCACTCTCCTTTATTACCGAGAATCTTACCGTTAGAACTTTGTATTTCGTTTTGTTTCTTACCGATAGAGCAAGGATTTATGCTCCTATTATATGCGATAATATAGCCAAACACAAGAGAAGGGAGTGAAATATATGAAAACGAGTTCTAACAAGTCCGTATTCAATCTCAAGGAAGCGGCTTACCTGGGAATCAGCGTACCCACCCTGGTGCGGTTGCTGGGGAGCGGAGCCATTCCATATCGCCGTGTGGGACAGCGGTGGCTCATTGCACGCTCTGCGCTGGATGATTGGCTGAACAAGAAATACTAAGAAAGGAGTGATCACTATGGCCGAAAACACACCAATCATCGTGTACACGGCAGAGTGCATCGGTAACGCAGCCAACTGCCTGTATCCCAATGAAGTCAAAATCACGGATGAATTCTCCGCGAAGCAGGCCTTTGCCACAGACATGGTCTGCGCCCGGTACAAAAACAACTATCGGAACACCGCAAACTTTGAGGTTGCCAACGCCCTGCCCGGGGACTGTGACAACGGCCACTCCGATGAACCGGCGGACTGGATTACCCCGGAGGACATTGCAGACCTCTTTGCCGATGTTTCCTATGTGCTGCACTACAGCCGCCATCACATGAAGCCCAAAGGCGAGAAAAGCGCCCGTCCCCGGTTTCATATCGTGTTCCTCATTGACCCGGAGCGGGATGCAGACCGCTATACGGCTCTGAAGCAGCGCCTATTGGCGGCATTTCCATTCTTCGATGCCAACGCCATGGATGCCGCCCGGTTCCTGTTCGGTACGGAAGATCCCCGGGTCATCTATCACCCCGGCACGATTACTCTGAATGCATTTCTGGATGACCTGGAGAACGAACAGGCTTTTGCCAACATGGGGCGCGCCATTCCCGAGGGTAGCCGCAACAGCACCATGTCCCGGATCGGAGCCAGGATCATCAAACGGTACGGCGATACCCCGGAGGCAAAGGATCTGTTTTTCCAAGCTGCCCAGCAATGCTCCCCACCTCTGGAGGATCGGGAGTTGGAAAGTATCTGGGCAGGAAAGCAACGGCTCTATGCCAAAATCTGCAAGCAGCCCGGGTATATCCCACCAGATACTTACAATGGCCTTGGCCCCGTAGTCTGGGACACGCCCATTCCCTTTGATGAATATGACCTTCCCACATTTCCCGTGGACGCATTGCCGGAGGTCATTCGCCGCTATGTGCTGGCGGTGGCGGAGTCCACCCAGACCACCGTGGATATGGCAGCGGTGGAGGCTCTGGGCGTTGTGTCCCTGTGCAGCCAGGGAAAATACTTCATCAGGGGCAATGCGGACTGGGCAGAACCTCTCAACACCTACACGGTCGTTATCCTTCCTCCGGCAGAGCGAAAATCCTCGGTGCTGTCCATGATGATCCGCCCGGTGGAAGTATTTGAAAAATTGGAAAACGAACGGCGCAGCCCGGAAATCGTCAAAAGCCAAATGGAACTGAGCAAGTTGGAAAAGGAGAAGCGCAGCCTGGTGGAACGGGCATCCAAAGGCAAAGCAACCGAGGACGATATCAAAAACAAGGCCAAAGAAATAGCCGAATACGAACCGGTTAAGCCTCTCCGACTCTTCGTGGACGATGTGACCTCTGAAAAGCTGACTTCCGTTCTGGCCGAGAACAACGGTTGTGCGGCGGTGGTTTCCGCAGAGGGCGGTATCTTCGATATCATCAGCGGCCTGTACAGCCGCAATGTGAATATCGATGTATTCCTCAAAGGTCACAGCGGTGATACCATCCGGGTTGACCGCATCGGGAGAGCCAGCGAAAGCATCATCCACCCGGCATTGACCATGGTGCTGGCAGTGCAGCCGGAAGTGCTGAACGGGCTGATGAGCAACAACACCTTCCGTGGTCGTGGTCTGACCGCCCGATTCCTGTAC
>CAKTKB010000126.1 GCA_934569195.1 uncultured Oscillospiraceae bacterium | reverse complement strand
CCTGCAAGAACCCCAGATCGTCCGCGGTGAAGTGCAGTCGGATCCCCGGTACATCCCCTTCCTGAACGGCCTGCTGGATTGGCGGAGCGGCGTACTGTATCCGCATGATCCCGGAATCATTACCACCTATGTGCTGAACGCCCACTACCTGCCAAATGGCGGCAGGACGCTGCACTTCGACCAGCTCCTGCACACAATTGCAGGCGGCGATCAGAACCTGATCGCCCGGATCTGGCAGATGCTCGGCGTGATCCTCAGCCCGGACATGGCGGCAAAGGCATTCTTTGTGCTACAAGGGCCATCGGACACCGGCAAGAGCCTGTTTGCGCAGTTCATCGCAGAGTTCTTTTCTGACGATATGATCAGCCGCATGAATCTGCACGACCTGAAGCAGAACTTCGCACCGGCCAATCTGGAGGGCCGGAGGCTCTGCATCTCCAGCGACGCCCAATCGGGGGCTCTGGATCCGGTCGCCACCAGCCTGATCAAGCAGGCCACCGGCGGGGACGCCATCTCAGCTGATGTCAAATTCAAAGACCGGATTCAGTTCCGCTGTGCCGCAAAGTTCGTGCTCGTGACCAACCACGCAGTGCGCACAAAAGACCCGGACGAGGCCTTTTTCCGCCGGGCAGTGGCGATCCCGTTCCGGTATGCCGTGGACCGCACAGCACAGCTCCCGCAGGATCTGCTGTTGAGTCAGCTGCGGGGTGAAATGGATGCGATCGCGAGCCGGGCAAGTGCAGAGTACTGCCGCTTGGCAAATAACCGTTTCATATTCGCGGGAGACTTTCCCCTGAACGACCCTTCCGTTGTCCAAAATCCGAACTATGCCAAGGAGGACAACCTCGCCGATCTGATAAGGCGGTTTATTCAGGTCTGTCTGGAGCCTTGCGAGGGCACTTGGATCGCCACATCGGAATGCTATGATGCTTTCCAACAGTTCGCTGGCGCCGGGATACTGACCCAGCACCACTTTTCCCTGCTGTTTTACCCGGAGGCTGAGCGGCTATTGGGAGCAAAGAGGGTGAGAAAGACGCCGCAGGGCGCTCCAAACGCGATCTGGTGTGTGAGCGGCGTTTGCTTCAGCAAGGAAGGAGTTGCCCCAAATGTCTAAGAAACCGGCTTCTGCACAAGCCCCACAGCGCAAGCTGCTGCTCTCAGCAGCCGAGATGGCCAAGGTATCCGGCATCGGAGAAAACACGCTGCGGACTTTGATGGTCCAAAACAAGATCGAGTTCCTGCAGGTGGGTTCACACCGGCTGCTGTCCGAGCAGGCGATTTGGGACTACTACGACCGCAACAAGACCGCCGTGGCGGCAGATATGCGCGGGCAGGTCCGTCTTCTCAGACGGTCAGCATAATGGTCCTATGGGAGCGGGGTTTCCCGCTCCCTCATTTGAAAGAAAGGTGAAAAAATGTCTATCTCAGAACGCACTGTAACCAACAAGCGCAGTCGCACCGGGGAACTGACCGGACGCCCCGGTGTGGTCTTTGATGTGCGGATAAAATATAAGGTCAACGGCGCTTACAAAACTTATACCAAGAAAGGTTTTACCACAAAACGGGAGGCAATGCAACACGAGGCTGCAATGAAAGCCAAATTATCCTGCCCCTCTTATGTTCCGCCTTCGGCTCCGCAGCGGAAGGAGACTGTCCGGGAGTATCTGGCGGAATGGATCGAGCGGCATGGAAACGCCAATCTCCGCCCAAGCACCAAAGCAAGCTATGAGAGCCACATCCGCAATCACATCAACCCCTATATTGGTGATGTGCCCTTGGGACAGGTGACGCCCGCCATGCTGGACGATCTGTTTCAAAAGCTGTTTGCCACGGGACTCTCCAACAGCTCTGTGAAGTATGCCCATCGCATTCTCGGCGTTGCGTTTGAGCACGCCCGGAAATACCATTACATTGAGAGCAATCCCGCTCGTGACACCATCACGAAGTTTGGAAAGCAGGGCAAGACCCCGGATCCCTATACCGTGGAGCAGATGCGGACGCTGATGGCGCAGGTATCCGGAACGCAGTGGGAGTTGATCGTTGTCTTAGGCGGTCTGTATGGACTTCGGCTGTCGGAAATTCTGGGGCTGCGTTGGAGAAATGTTGACCTTGAAAACCTGCGCTTTGATGTGATCGAGCAGCTTCCCTTCGGCCTTCCGCGGGAATCGTACCTTGTGGAGGAAATGGCTCCGGTAAAAGCCGGGGAGCGCACATTGCCGATCACAGAATTTACACTGCCGTTCTTCCAGCGCCAGCAGGCTTTGCAAAAACGGCAAAAGCAGCTTTTGCTCTGCGCCGGGACACCTTATTATGAGAATGATCTGGTGATCTCCAAGGCAAACGGAATCCCGGAACGGAGGGAGCGTGTTTCCGCAAACTTCGGACAGTTGCTGCGCCATCTGGATATGCCGCACATTCGTTTCCACGATCTGCGTCATTCCGCGGCAACGAACATGCACCAGCTGACCGGAGATTTTTACACGGTCAGTATGATCCTCGGTCACAGTTTGAAGGGAATCGGAATTCAGCTGGGGCTGTCAAACAATCTGGAATCCGTTACCGCGCAGTATGTAGATGTCCGAATGGACCGCAAGAAACTGGTTCTGGACGAATATCATCAGGCGGTACTGGCAGCGGAGGCCGCGTTGGAAACATAAGCGAAGAGGGGTTCCCGGCAGATTCCGGGAACCCCGTTTTTATGTATTTTGGTACCCATTTATATAGCATTTTATAGGTTATTTTGAGTTCTATGGTACCAAAATGGAACCATTTATGCACCCATCTCGCATATTATTGAATAATTATCATTTTGGCTTTGGGAGTGGCAGAAAGTCTCTGAGAACAAGATTTCACTGAGAAGATCAAGGCTATCGAAAAGAGAAAAAGCCCTGAAAGCGTGTGCTTTCAAGGCTTTGGCGGAGATGGAGAGATTCGAACTCTCGCGGGCTTTTACACCCCTACTGCATTTCGAGTGCAGACCCTTCAACCACTTGGGTACATCTCCAAATGAAAAATATTCAGTTTCAATGCATGAATAACATGATTTCGAGGGCGATGGAGGGAAGATTTTTGACGCTCATCTTCTCAAATCGTCTTATATCTTCTCTCCATCAATCCCTGTAATACCAAGGTTTTTACGCTTTCTCGCATAATTCCGTGCAACTTCTTATAACTTCACTTTTCCGGGTTTTACTGCAATTTTACTGCATGACTGCACGGATTTTTCAGCGCCAGAACAACAGGCCGAAACAAATTGGTCATGCTCACAGTATACAGCAAGCATTCCTAAAAGTAAAGCCTACTTTACAGACTTATCTTTTCTGTGAGTACGCTCTTTCTTGGTGTCAAGCTGCTTTTCCGGAAGTATCTCATTGTGGTAAGTCTGCAAGACCACTCTGATCCTATCCAGGCGCACATCGACAT
>CAKTKB010000125.1 GCA_934569195.1 uncultured Oscillospiraceae bacterium | reverse complement strand
TTTCCGGTGATCTCCCCAATGCGGCGCAGACTTTCGGGGTTGGAATTGCTGAGATTATCGATTACAATGGGGGTATACCCCGCTTCGATCAGTTCGACGCAGGTGTGGCTGCCGATATACCCGGCGCCGCCGGTTACCAGTATCTTCACGCCGTTTCCTCCTTCACGATCTTCTGCATTTCCGCCCACTTTTTTTCCATGTCCGCCACCAGCTTGAACTGCGTGCGGCAGCGGTCAAGGTTCTGTCCATCGCGGTGAATGGCAAAATAGTGGTCGCCGTCCAGATAATCCGCCAAGAAGCGAATGCCGCACTCCATCGTCATGGTCTTGGCACCCAGGGGAAGCAGCTCCAGTTCCTTCGCCGTCAGGCCCGGGCAGGAACGGACATAGCCGCGGGTAAAGACGCGGAAGCGCTCCAGACTCATTTCCACCTTGGAAAGATCCTGCTCGTCCTCGGCCGCGGTGGCGGCGCCGAAGCGGATGGAGTCGCCGAAGTCGAAGAGGCTCGATCCGGGCATGACCGTATCCAGATCGATCACGCACAGCGCCTGACGCGTTGCGGCATCCAGCAGAACGTTGTTCAGCTTGGTATCGTTATGGGTCACGCGCAACGGAAGCTCCCCAACGGCGAGTGCATTCTGAATGGTCGCCATTTCCGCCTGCCGATCCAGCGCGAATTTGATCTCAGGCTGAACGTTTTTGGCAAGGTGCATGGGATCTCGCTCCACCGTCTCGATAAAGGCACGGAACCGGTCGGGGGTGTTGTGGAAATTCGGAATGGTTTCATGAAGGTTTGCGGCCGGGAAGTCGGCCAGCATCCGCTGGAATGTGCCGAAACCGACGGCGCTCTGGTAAAAGTCCTCATCCGTTTCGGGAAGCTGGAGGCAAATCGTGTCCTCCACAAAATTGTACATGCGCCAGTATTCCCCCTGTACGCAGAGGTAACAGGCGCCGCTTGTCGTCGGGACAAGCGTCAGCGCTCTGCGCGGGTCGCCGGACTTCCTGCGGAGATGCTCGGTGACGGAGGAAATGTTTTCCATAAGTCCCGCGACATCGCGGAAGGTGTGATGGTTGATCATTTGCAGGATGTACCGCCGGCCGCTTTGGGTCACGACAAGATAGGTCACATTGATATGTCCGCTGCCATACGGTTCGCAGGAAACCGGCTCCCCATCCATGCGGAAACCGTGCAGAATTGCAAGCATTTTCTCATTCATTTCCAAAGATTCTCCGTATAGATTCCATCGTGTTTCATATTGGCAATCGCCTGCTTGACAGAGTGGAGATCCTCCCGGTACGTGACCCCGTACCAGCTCTCCTCACAGGGAAGGACCCGGACACTGGCGGATTTGTCCTTCAGCTGCTCATTGACAACATACGGAAGGAAATACTCGCACTTTAAGGGATCGGTCACAATGGCATCCTTCAGAAATGTGCCCATACGGTCCCAAAGCGCATCCAGCACGCCCGCGGAGAACCCCCAGAGATTCATGGACACAATGGTGTTCCCCGCAAGCGGGATTATGTGATCTCCGTCCTCGGTGTACCCCGCGTCCTCGCCCTTCTTGAAAATCTTCGTGCGTTCGGTCACGCCCTGCAGTACCCCATCTTTGATCTCACAGATGCCCCGGGCAACCGAGCCAAACTCCGTCACCGTATTGCGCAGGCGATAGCCGACCATGGCGTATTTGCTGTCGTCCGTCTGCGCGGCAAGGAAATCATAGATTTCCGAGAACGCCGTGCGGCCGTAGAAGTCGTCCGCGTTGATCACCGCAAACGGCCCGGTGACGGTACCCTTGCAGCAGGCCAGTGCATGCCCGGTTCCCCATGGCTTTGTCCGCCCCTCCGGAATGGAAATCCCCTCCGGAAGACGGTCAAGATCCTGGTACACATAGGACACGCGGAAATATTGTTCCATGCGATCGCCGATGCATTTGCGGAATTCTTCATCCATCTCCCGTTTGATGATGAACACAACGTCGCGGAAGCCCGCGCGCCATGCGTCAAACAGGGAAAAATCGATGATGATATGTCCTTCGGAATCGACGGGTTCGATCTGTTTCAGTCCGCCGAAACGGCTTCCCATTCCTGCCGCCATAATAACAAGCGTCGGATTTTGACTGCTCATTTTTCGTTTCCTCCGTTTTCTCTTTGTGCATTTCATATTAAATGATACTTGCGCAGATGGCAATGGCTTTTCTTCGTTTGTGTAGAATAAGACAAAATTCGTGCATAAATCGGAAAAGAATTGACTTATTTCACAAAATATGATAAAAAGAAAGCGGGGTGTTGTCATGTATATCAATAATCTTTCTGCAACGCAGTCGCGGTCACTCGGACGGATTCTCCCTGCCGCCCCGGAGGATAGGGGGATTGCCGCCCGGAAAACGATCCGTTCCGGCGCGGCGGTTCCGGAATGCTGCTCAGATGAGCCTGTGATCCTGGACTATGTTTCCGGTATGACGCTGCTTGTGCTTTATGAAGGAACGTCTTATGGCCTATACTATCTGGATCGCGTGTTTGAATTAACACCCGGTATCCACTTTTCGGTTATCACCCTAGATGATTCCTCGCAGTATGACCTCTATACCCGCAGCGCGGATGCGGTTCGAATCGTGGCGGAGCATCCGGCGAACCAATTTCAGAATATCTCAGGGGATATCAAGGTACACCGCCTGCTTACCTTCCTGTTTCAGGAATGCGCGCGGGATTTTTACTTCCGCGGCGAACAGCATGAGGCGTTTGAGCTGGTCTGCGTTGACCGGGGTGAGCTGCACAATTTGGTGGGCGGCACCGACATTCTGCTGCATCAGCAGCAGCTTATGCTGATCGACCGGAACGTGTGGCATGTGCAGTATGCGGATTTACCGGTCAGCTTTCTGACAATATCCTTTCGTGCGGATGCGTTCCCCTGCTCGTCCCTGGCGGGGCGAGCGCTGAATCTGACTGCGAAGCAGACAGGGCTGGTGCGGCAGATGCTGAGCGAATACGATGCGCCCGAATATGCGTATGACTGTGTGGAAAGTCTTCTGCGTCTGCTGCTGATCGATCTTTTGCGCAGCGAGAAAAAACGCACGGAAATGCCGGCAAAGCGTCTTCCATCTACAAGCACCACCGAGCAGCGCATTGCCGACCAACTCGTCCAGACAATCTCAAGCAATGCCGGGCGCAAGCTTACGCTGCCGCAGCTTGCTGACTCCGCGCATATCAGCATGACCTACATGCACCGCGTTTTCCGGACACAGCTCGGCATGACGCCTGGCAAGTATCTGACAAAAATCCGCATTGAGGAAAGTAAGGTCTTGCTGCGTGACGGGTCGCTGTCTATGGGCGAGATAGCGAAGCGCCTGGGATTTTCCAACCAACAGCATTTTTCCCGTCAGTTCCATGCGGTTGCCGGCATGACGCCCACAGAATACGTGCGGACGCTACGGTAAAGGTGCAAGCTACTTT
>CAKTKB010000124.1 GCA_934569195.1 uncultured Oscillospiraceae bacterium | reverse complement strand
CCGGAGAGGTTACTTTACATCCTGCTCGTCAAAACGGTCGCCGCACTGCGGGCAGAATTTCGGAGGATTGTGTGGATCCTCCGGTTCCCACCCGCATTTGCTGCAGCGGTAGCTGGGCGCTGCCTCCGGACGCTTTGCGCCGCAGTCGGAGCAGAACTTGCCGCTGTTTTCCTTCCCGCAGCTGGGGCAGGTCCAGTGGTCAGAGGGCTTTGGCGCGCCGCACTCCGAGCAGAAGTTTCCGGTGTTATGCTCCTTGCCGCAGCTGCACCGCCACCCGTCGCTGCTGGGGGAGGGGGCGGCAGCAGGGGCGGACGCGGCTCCCATCCGGAAAAGCTCGGCAGCGTTTATACCGCCGGCCTGCTGGGCCATGCCCATTCCCATAAAGCCCATCATGGCGCCGTTGGGATTGGCAGCCGCAGACTTCATCGCCTCGGCCTGGGCGCCTACCATAGCGGCTCCGGCCATGTTTGCGTTGCGGAAAACCGCAGTTTTTTGCAGCTCCTTGATCGTGGCTTCGTCTTCTTCGGAGGCTTTGATGGAATTGATGCCTACGGACACAATTTCCAGGCCGCGCAGCTGGCCCCATTTGGCAGAAAGCGCAGCGTTCATGGCATCCGACAGCTCTACCGTGTGCCCGGGGAGAGCGGAGTAACGGATTCCCTTGGCGGAAATCTCCGCGAATGCGGGCTGCAGGGCGTTCATGAACTCCGTGCGGAGCTGGCTGTCCAGTTTTTCGCGGGTATAGTCCTCCACCACATTGCCGCACACGTTTTTGTAAAACAGCATGGGGTCGGAGATTTTGTAGGAGTACTCGCCGTTGCAGCGGACGGAAACGTCCATATCCAGACCAATATTGGTATCTACCACGCGGAAGGGGACGGGATTGGGGGTGCCGAATTTGTTGCCCACCAGTTCCTTCAAATTGAAGAAGTAGACGCGCTGATCCTTTGCCGTGTCGCCGCCAAAGGTGAAGCGCCGCTTCAGCGTCTCCCAGCTCTGCTTCAGTCCGTTCCCCAGGCCACCGTAGAAAATGGTCGGCTCCGTCGAGGAATCCCAGGTAAATTCACCCGGTTCGGCCGTGAACTCTACAATGGCGCCCTGCTGCACGATCATCATGCACTGACCTTCGTTGACCGCGATGACAGAGCCGTTGGAAATGATGTTGTCCGAGCCTTTTGTGTTGGAGGAGCGCCCGGAAACGCGCTTTTTGCCCTTTGTTACCATGACGGTAGGCTCCATGCTGTCACAGTAGAAATACTCTCTCCATTGATCTGCCAAAACGGAATTGACCGATCCGAGGGCAGCCTTGATAAGACCCATAATGCAATCTCCTTTTTCGTGTAGTTTTGAATGAATGAAAGAATAAATGGCGCGTCGCTGCGCGGATTAAAACGTGCCGTGTCCGCCGCCGTGACTGGTCCCGCTGGAGCTTGTGTGAACGGAGCTTCCCCCGCCACCACCGCCTCCTCCGGAGTCGTTCTGCACCCGTTCGGAGCGGGAAACGTGGGATCCCAGGAGAATGTTCTGCTGGTTGAGCATACGGAAGCTGCTTGCATCCATGTAAGGGTCTGCGCCGGATTGTGCGCGGGCCGTCCGCATGCCCCGGCGCATAATCAGCAGGACAATGCCGCCGATGGCGGAGCCGACAACGAGGGAAATGGCCAGCCGGCTCAGGATGTATCCGGCGGTCATAGGCTTCTCATAGTGTACGATATCCTCGGCGGTACCCGGCTCGTAGGTGCCGGGGCCGTCATAGGGGGTAGTGACGCCGTCGATAGGGGAGCCGCTTGCGAATGCCTGATAGTAGGTTTCCAGCTCCTCCAGGTAAGTCAGAAAAGCGTCGTAGTATCGCCCTTGAGAGAGATCCCCGGCCATTTCGGAAAAAACGGATTCGATTCCGTAGTCCGTCAGGGCATAGATGCCGTCTCCCGTGGTGCTGATTGCCCATTCCCGGGTTTCCATTGCCAGCACGAAGAGAATGCCGCTGTTTTCATCGCCGTAACCATAATCGTGACCATCGTAATAGTCGTCGGCGTAGCTCTCAATATCCTGGTCGTCCAGGGCATCCACCGTAAGGATGACCGTGTCTATTTGATATGTATCGGAAAGCAAGGCCGCCCGGCCGGCAAGGGTGGAAAGCTCCTCCCCCGTAAAAAGATCAGCATTATCCACGATCCGCGGGTCTCGGGCCGACACAGGAACCGCAAGGCCGATCGTAAAAGCGATAAGCAGGAAAAGCAGGGCGATTTTTTTCGTCATGATACAGCCGCCCCCTTTCACAGAAGAAGAAAAATGGTCATCAGCACGGCCGTTACCGCCGCACAGATGCCGCCGAACCAGGCCCAGCTCCGCTTCGGACAGACGGGAAGGTTGCCGGTGATTTTACCGGTCTGCCCGTTCATGGCAAAGACATAGCTTTTTCCCCGGTACTGGGTATGCAGCATCCATATAGGCAGCAGGACGTAGCGGGCCTTGCTGCTGTGCAGCTGCAAATCCCGACTGACATCGGTCAGAGCGCCGAATTCGGCGCAGCTCCGCCGCATGGTCCGGTCAAGCGTACCGTCAATGCGCTGCCGGATACGCTGACGTCCTTCATCGGAGGCAACGTCATATTTGTCGGCCAGGAATCCGGAAAGAAAGGCGGTGTGAAACGGCTTAATTTCCTGATAGTCATACGGCTCCAGGGACTCCATAAGCGCATCGTCCATTTTTTTGGATCCGTCCATGGGGACACCGGCAAAGTCGGCGCGGCAGGAGCGGAGCAACAAAAACGTGTCGGTTTTTGTATAATCGTACCGGCTGTCGCTCCAGTGGGTGACGCGCACAGCACGGTATTTTCCGGCTGCGGAACAGCTGCAATCGTAGAGCCAGTAGGGGACGTAAATGCCGGTAATTTTTTCTACCCGCTGCTCTTCGGTAAAAAAGCGCGGCAGAAGGGGCTTCTTTTTGCACAGATTCAGGAAGGCAGCCTTGGCGTCCTCCTTGGATTTTTTGAAGGGAAGAATGCCCTCCGGCTTCAACCCGCCGGAAAGACGGCTGGTAAGGATAGCCGGATTCTCGCAGAAGGGACAGAAGGTAGCGGCCGTGTTCTCGTCCGCGACCAATTCACCGCCGCAGGACGGGCAGGTAAAGACACGCATGGTCTGCTGCTCTGCGTCTGACCAGGTTTCGGACGGCGTCTCCTCTGTCTCTTCGACGGGATCCTCCAAAGAATCGTTGTATTGCTTCACGTCCTCCAGAAGAAAAGTGTTGTTGCAGGATTTACACGTCATTTTCTGCGTATCCTGGCCGAAAACCAGGGGCGCGCCGCAGCATGGACACTTATATTCCAAGACGGTGGTACTCTCCATGGCGTCCACTCCTTTCTCCGTTCATCATACCATATTCCGGCGGTAAAATCAACGAGAAGTGCACACGATCCGCAGAGAATCGTATGCACTTCTCAAGACAGTATATATTCAGATGAGAACCGGATGGATCCACCC
>CAKTKB010000123.1 GCA_934569195.1 uncultured Oscillospiraceae bacterium | reverse complement strand
CGGTTCTGCACACCATTAACGGATTCCTGTTTGCGGCGATCGGCTTTTCTATTGTGAACATCCTCAACGCGAACAAGCGAGTCTCCATGAGCCTGTCGCCGTTCTATATGGCCGTGACGGCGTTCTGCTTCTCTATGACCATCGGCGTTCTTTGGGAGTTTTTTGAGTGGGGAATGGATTCCTGGTTCGGCACGGACATGCAGAAGGACACCATTCTGACGGCCTTTAATACGGTCAATCTGGACCCGGGCGGACATAACATTGCTTACCATGTGCGAAATGTGGCGGATGTTATCCTGGTCTATGGCGACGGCACGCAGCAGGCAATGGGTCTGGGCGGCTATCTGGATATTGGCCTGATCGATACGATGACGGATTTGTTCGTGAATTTCATCGGCGCGATTATTTTCTCTGTAATTGGCTATTTTTATGTCAAGACCAAGGGAAAAGGGAAGATTGCCCGTATGTTTATCCCGGAGGTCATGGAAAAGGAGCCGGATGCCCATGGTGAAGAATCCGCTGAGTAGAAAGCTACACCTGAAGCTGCTTCCGCCGAGCGAGCAGGACCCCCGCGCAGATGTGCAGCGAATCTGTGACGCGATTGGATACACTGTCCATGTTCCGCTGACGCTCCTGCGGGCCATGCCCCGGATATTGGAGGACGCTGCGTGGGATGTTACGGCCACTTTAGGGTGGAACGGGACAGACTGGACGCTGCTGCGCCTGGAGCCGGGAGACACGACCGCCGTGCATTTTGGCGTGGCTTTGGATTTGGGAAGTACAACGGTGTGCATGTCCCTGGTGGATATCCATTCGGGTAAAATTCTTTGCAGCCGGAGCGGACAGAATGAGCAGATTGCCTTCGGACCGGATATTCTTACCCGGGTTTTCTCCTGCAAGAATCGCCCGGAGGTGCTGGAGGAAATCCACGCGGCGACCATTCGCTCCATCGAAGCGGTGCTTGCCGAATTGGAAGAGCAGTCCGGTGTCGGCCGGGAGAATTACTCTGCTATGGTGGCTGCCGGGAATACCACCATGCTGCATTTTTTCCTCGGCTTGGACCCCTTCGCGGTTTTTGCCTCGCCTTATGCCCCTCATGTTGCCAAGCCGGATTTTTACCCGGCACAGGAGCTGGGGCTGGAGATTCCGGGGTATGTGTATTGTGTGCCTTGCCGAGCGAACTACCTTGGGGGCGATATTCTCAGCGGAATGGCGGCAACGGAGCTGCCGGAGCAGGAGAGCATCAGCGTATTCCTGGACATCGGAACCAATGGAGAGCTTGTGGTCGGGAACCGGGATTTCCTGATTTCCGGGGCGGGCGCGGCCGGTCCGGCGTTGGAGGGCGGCGTGGTAAAGACCGGGATGCGGGCGGAGAGCGGAGCGGTCAGCCGCGTGATATGGGACGGCCAGGCATATTGCGTGACGACGGTGGACGGTTCTGCGCCCAAAGTAATCTGCGGCAGCGGAATTGTGGATTTGATTGCAGACTTGCTTCTTTCCGGAAAGATGGACCGGCTCGGAAGGCTGCGCCCCGATGCGCCTGATGTTGTGGAGCTGGATGGAGAACCGGCGGTTTTCTATGCCCCGGGATTGGCGTTTTATCAGAGCGATCTGGATGCTTTTCTGCGGACAAAGGCGGCGGCAAATACCATGGTGGAATACGTCCTGGAGGCAGTGGGTATTTCCATGGATCAGGTTGCATATTTCTATGTGGCGGGGGCCTTTGGGACATACCTGGACAAGGAATCGGCGGTTACTGTAGGACTTTATCCGGATATTCCCCGGGAACGGATCCGCAATGCCGGAAACAGCTCTCTGGCAGGCGCCGCAAAGCTTCTGCTGGACAGGGATTGGATTCCCAGAATCCAAGGCTATCTGGACAAAATGGAGTATATTCAATTTGGGGCCGTTGGAGACTTTGTATCGAGAATGACGGCGGCCATGGCGGTGCCGCATATGGATATGAGCCGATATCCGTCGGTCGCCAAAAAACTGGAACAGCTGAACCTGATATAATCAAGGCTCCCCGCCGGGGATTTCCGGCGGGGAGCCTGAATTTATGCTTGACAAATCGTGGGCAAGCGTGTATGATAGCTGATAGTTAGCGAGAGCTAACTTTTTGATGGCTGATGTGTTAGCCTGCACTAATTAAGGGGATGATATCATGGTAAGAATGATTTTGAAGGTTGACGGGATGGCTTGCGGAATGTGCGAGGCACATGTGAACGATGCGATCCGCCGGGTGTTCTCGGTCAAGAAGGTTACCTCCTCTCATAGAAAAGGCGAAACGGAGATCCTTGCAGAGGAGCCGCTGGATGAGGAGAAGCTGCGCAGTGTCATTGCGGAGACTGGCTACACCCTTACGGATGTCAAAACGGAGCCGTACGAAAAGAAGGGCTTTCACCTGTTTCGGTGAGAAGAGCGGAACCGGATGGAAAGCGGCGGCAGCGGGAAATTCGCTGCCGCGGCCGGGCGAAAGGAACGAGCGGAGCCGATGCGTGCATACAGATGTTAGCACACACTAACATAGGAAGGGTGGATTGCTTATGCGTCCTATGAGGGCAACGGAAGATTATCTGAAGACCATTTATATATTGACCCGCAAGGGCGGTACCCATGGCTCGGACGTGGCGCGGATGCTGAATGTTTCCCGCCCGACGGTTTCGGTAGCGCTGAAAAATCTGATCCGGGACGGATACGTCTGGACGGATGTGAACCATCTGGTCTTTTTGACGGAGGAAGGGGACTGCATTGCAAGAGAAACCTATACCCGCAATCAGTTTTTCCAGAATTTCTTACTGGAGCTGGGGGTAGACGGAGAAACGGCCCGGCAGGACGCCTGCAAGATGGAGCACGCCGTCAGTCCGGAGAGTTTTCAGGCAATACAGAGCGCCTGGAATGCGGGGAAATTTTGCGTGGAACGGGATGAAGCCCCAACGGCATAGGATGGGCTGATATAAGGCGGCGCTGACGGCGGACGGCTGTGCGGAAAAGGACGGGATGGGACATGGATAATGCTGGAAGATCGATTGCTTATGGCCTGCTGGCAGCGGCTGCGTCCGGCGTGCTGTGGGTGCTGCTTCAAGGAATTAAAAATATGTGCAGAAGATATCTGAGACGGAGAAACAGACATGATGATCAATAAAAGACTGATCCGGACGGTGGGAGAGAGCAGAAAGTACATCGTATGGAATGTGGTGCTGCAGTGGTGCGCGCTGCTTTCCAATGCCGGAATGATCTACGGGATATGCCGCCTGCTGACCCGGGTTTTGGAGGGCAGGTGGGAAACGCGGGACTGCGTATTTGCCGGGGCGGCGGTGCTTGCGGCAGCCGCTGTCCGGTACGCCTGCCAGACGGGAGCGGCGAAGATGAGCTTTCTTTCCAGCAGAGCCGCAAAGAAAACCCTGCGGAGCATGCTGTATCAAAAGGTGCTGTCGTTGGGCATGGGGTATGAAAAGGACGTGGCGACAAGCGAAGTCGTCCAGGTGTCTGTGGAGGGTGTAGATC
>CAKTKB010000122.1 GCA_934569195.1 uncultured Oscillospiraceae bacterium | reverse complement strand
GGGTCGGGGAAATAGATGTGCATCTCCTCTGGGCTGATTCGGCAGAGTTCCATGGTTCGGTACATTTCCTCGATATTCCATGCGGTATTACCCTGCATTCTCTGGCTAATCGCGCCAGGGGAGAGGCGCAGCGCATAGGCCAGATCAGTCTGCGATAGCCCTAACTCCCGGAGACGGGCAGACAGTTTTCCGTAGCGTGGTATCTTCATTGGCGATCTCCTTTCAATAATCTGTGGTAGGTATGGGGATTGTCCTTTTTTCGCCATGGTGGTAGACTGGCGTGGAAAGGGGGTGAATGAAATGCCAAATTCTTCTTTTGGTGATGCAGATTTTCTGAATAAGATGGATGAGGTAAATCGCAAACTACAAATGGCGTCCCTTGAAATTCAAGAGCCTGAATTCGACCCATCGCCTATCAGGGACTACCGTATGGCCGACTACGCATATGAAGTCATTATGGATCGCATCAAGGAGTTCGAGGATGAACTCGACGATGAACACGAGATTGCTCTGAAACTGGCCTCTTTTGGCCAGAGCATTACTCTCGCCGTGACAGACATCGGATACTCTAATCCGACTACTCTGGTTTTCTATGGGTATGTAGGCACCCAGAAGGCCACTCTTGTTCAGAACATGAATCAACTTAATTTCCTGCTTTTGGCGGTGAAGAAGGCCGACCCCGAAAAACCGCCGCGCCGTATCGGGTTTTCTCAGCCCACCGAAGATTGAGCATATCCATCGAGATTGCCGTCTCGACCAGACACTTAACCGTCTCAGCCGTTGCCGCAGCTGAGGCGGTTTTGTCATCCAGCAGTTCACTGGCCCGCTGGAGGCACTTGTTTCCGACCTCAGTCCAGAGATCTCTCACTTCGTTGCCCATTGGTATTCTCCTTTCTGACTGGGATTGTCCGAGGGGATGCCCTCGCCTTTCTTTCGCAAATCTTGCATAACATGCAAGATTTAGACTAAAAAAATAGTTGCCCTGTCTTCCTTGGAAAGGTTCAACGCATTGCTCAACTCATTGGCTTCGAGCACCGTAAAGTTACTCTTCCCGTTCATTTTCGCAGAAAATGAAGTAACAGAGCAACCGATAACCCTGGCGCCGTCGACGTAAGTCTTTCCGTTTTCAACCATGATGCCCTTGAGCTTGTTTAGGTCAGGCATTTATAAAACCTCCTTTCAGCTTGCGTGCTATGCAAGTTTTGTGTTATGATAATAACTTAATCGGCAGGGCTTGTCAATACCCTCATGCAAGTTTTTTGCTTTTTTCATAAAATAATCTTGCATTACAGTATAGTTTGCTGTAATATTGGAGCAAGCTAAATATGAGGTGACGAACATGGGAAACGATTTCAACAAAGCGGTCGGCAAGAGATTGTATTCAGCACGAAAGGCCAAGGGTTACTCCAGAGCAAAGGTTGGCGAACTCGTCGGTCTGCATGAAACTACTGTTAAGAGATATGAAGATGGCGATATAAAGTCCTTAGACATTGAGCGCCTTAAAGACTTTGCTCGTGTTCTTGGAACTCCCGCTGCGGATTTATTGGGTTGGGTAGCCAACTCGGACGAACACCTCGAATTGATGCTTCAACTCTCAGAAGATTCTGCAAGCGGCCGCACGGCGGCGGTGGAAGAGCTGCGCCGAACCTATGGTACTGAACACGGCATCCACGCCACCTATACCTGCGACGATAAAGCTAAGCTCTGCATACTGTACTACAAGGCTCTGGAGCGAAGAGTCGCCCTCTCTCTGTCCGATATCATCGGCACCATCGACCAGCTTGACGGCCATCAGGCCGAAAAGGTCATGCTTCTCCTGCACGCTTACTTGAAGGCGGAGCAGCCGATCCGCAACATCGTGGATACCGCATTGGATCCTTATATGGAAGATTTGGACGAGCTCCTGTACGGTGGCTCTCAGATCGGGTGATTGAGGTCGATTTCCGGAAATAATAAAAACCGCCCCCGGTGTTACCAGCACCGAGGACGGTATCGCGCAAATTTCCCATACCTACCACAGTAATGAAAAATGAAAGGCACACTAAGGCACCACTGCGCCCTTTTATCTTACCACGAAAGGGCGCTGGTGGCAAGATAAAAGGAGTTATTATGGCAGAAAGAAAAAGTGAAGCGATCTGGATTGAGAGCCGGAGCCGCTGGCAGATCAACGTACAGGACAACGGCGTCCGTAAGACCTTCACCAGCGCCCTCGCTGGCCGGCGCGGCAAAGCTGACGCCGAACGGAAGGCAGAGAAGTGGTTGAAGGATCATACAACCTCCGAAAAAACCCGGGTGGATGTGTTCCTGAATCAGTAT
The DNA here is from genome assembly GCA_934569195.1 of uncultured Oscillospiraceae bacterium. Lineage (GTDB taxonomy): Bacteria > Bacillota > Clostridia > Oscillospirales > Oscillospiraceae > Faecousia. The sequence continues at coordinate 1,200 of CAKTKB010000122.1, read as the reverse complement.
ACCGACTACCTGAAGGAAACCAAGAGCAAGAGCCACGCTTCACAGTACAGTGGTTTTATCCGCCTCTACATCCAGCCCGTCATCGGCGTGTTCCGCATGAACAAGCTTACTGAAGGCGACCTGCAGGCCGTGATTGACCTGGCATATTCCAAGAATAACCTCGCCGATAAGACGCTACGGGATGTCCGGGGCTGTCTCTTGAATTGGCTGAAATGGTGCCGGAAGCGGGGCAAGACCAGTCTGCACCCGGAAGATCTCACTATCCCCGCCGGCGCCAAAAAGTCCGAGAAAAGAATTGTGTCGCCGGACGGCCTGAAAACGCTCTTCTCCTGCAGCACAACGCTGTGGCGCGGGAAACCTACAGAGGACTTCTATATCCACGCTTATCGCTTTGCGGTCCTGACCGGGCTCCGGCCGGGGGAGCTGCGTGCGCTGGAGGACAAAAACGATATTCAAGGCACGAGGGTCACTGTCCGGGGCGCTATCAATGTTCACGATGAGGCCACGCAGGGGAAAAATAATAACGCCCGGCGGACCTTCCAATTGTCCAGCAGGGCAAAGAGGGAAGTGGAGGCCCAGCGGACTATGCTGCGGCAGTATGGTATAGTTTCCCCATATCTTTTCCCAGCTCCGGACGGCGGCTGCCTGGTCCATAAGAATTTTTACAGAGCATGGGGGAGGTACTGCGAGTTCAATAAAATCCCGCACACCTCGCTTTATGAGCTCCGGCACACCTATGTCAGTGTCAACAAGGAGATGCCGGAGGGCCTGAAGAAGATGACCATCGGACACAGCCAGGATATGGATACCGAGGGCACCTATGGGCATCAGATGGCGGGCGACTTGGCAAAGGCTGCCGCTTATACAGAGCAGGCATTTGACGATGTGATTTCGCTGAAATAAATATCAAGTGTGTACTTTTGTGTGTACTCGGAAAAAATAAAAACCCTGTAGCCGATGCGACTACAGGGTTTCTTGTGGTGGAGACTACTGGACTCGAACCAGTGGCCTCATGCGTGTGAAGATTCGATAGGGCCGTCTTCTGCGGGATTTTGGGAGAATAAAGCGGGTTTGCCGCGGGATTTCCTCACCCGCAGATACGCTTTTCTCCGTTGTTTCCGTCCCGGTTTTTCTGTTCGTGGGTCACGGCGTGGGTCAAAACACGATCCTCGTTTTCTGTTTGCTGCGGGCAGGATGCCT
>CAKTKB010000121.1 GCA_934569195.1 uncultured Oscillospiraceae bacterium | reverse complement strand
GGCAATACTGTGGAATCTGCTGTTACGTTCGATCATAAGACTTTTCAGGTGCTGGTTGCAAATTCTACCGGCTATGAGTATGCGGTTTTCTGCGACGGGGAGGATGAGCTGGCCCGGGCATACTGTGCCATGGCCTGCGTCGCCTTGAACGATGCCAAGGTTTTCTATGAGGAGCGCCACGACCGGGGTACCTTCATAAAAAATATCATACTGGACAATATACTCCCGGGCGACATCTACCTGCGTGCCAAAGAGCTGCACTTCGCCACGGACGCACCCCGGGCCATATTCCTGGTTCGCCAGCTGGTTCATACGGATGTGGCGACGGTGGACGTGCTCTCCGATATGTTCCCGGACCGGCTTCAGGACTTTGTCATCAGCGTCAATGAGTCGGATATTGCCATCGTGCGGCAGGTCTCCGAGAACGTGACCGGGGAGGAGCTGGAAAAGGTCGCCCAGAGCATCGAGGAGGTTCTGAAAAACGAGCTGTTCATCAAAACGGTGATCGGCATCAGTACCGTTGCGGAGCATCTGCGGGATTTGGCAGATGCCTACAAGGAGGCACAGACGGCCATCGAGGTCGGCAAGGTGTTTGAGACGGAAAAGAGCATTCTGAATTATGAAAGCCTGGGCATCGGGCGCCTGATTTACCAGCTTCCGACTACGCTTTGCGAAATTTTCCTGACGGAAGTATTTAAGCGCAACTCCATTGATTCGTTGGATCAGGAGACGCTGTTCACGATCAATAAATTTTTTGAAAACAACCTGAACGTTTCCGAGACATCCCGTAAGCTGTTTGTCCACCGGAATACGTTGGTGTACAGACTGGAGAAGATCAAGAAGCTAACAGGATTGGACCTGCGGCAGTTTGATCACGCAATCGTTTTCAAGGTTGCGCTGATGGTGCGTAAGTACCTGGCTTCCCGCGAAGTACGCCGTTAAAATTCCGAGAGGAGGGAGGACGGAGCTTTGGGATGCGGTCATGATTGCGGCAGCTGCCCACAGAGCGGAAGCTGCGGCGGCTGCAGTGGCTGCGGCGGTGCGCTTATGCTGACAGCTGTGGAGCTGGACGTGCTGCACACCCTGGAGCAGATCCCTTTTCTGCCGGTTGCCCGGCGTGCGGACACGATGGATCCGGTTTGCCTGGAGGATACGCGGTACACGGCGGATATATACACCAGGGCGCTGCTTCATCTGGAGCGGAAGGGGCTGATCACCCTGGATTACGATCAGCCGATCCGCAATTTTTCCTGGGACGCATATGCAGGATTCCCGGTGCATGGCAGCATGGCGCTTACGGCCAGAGGGCAGCGCGTTTTGGAGCTGCTGGCAATTCAGGGGGTCCAGTCCGAATGAACATCGCGCTGGAAAAGCAGTATGAGATCGTGTCGGAGCGTAGGCTTTGGCACGATTTTTTCCTGTATGATGCGGCAAAAATCAAGCGAAGTGTGGTCGAATGGAAGAAATGGATTCATGGACGGCGCTTGCGATGAAGGTCCAAAGCCTGGCACAAAACGGCCTGGCTTATGCAAACAATCTCTTTGACCGGGAGCGTTATACGGAGCTTCGGAGAATTGCGGCTGAAAGCCCCTACTGGGAAACCTGCTTTGATTAGGCGGCACCCGGCGGGACGCAGAATGGACTTCCAACGAAAATTTAGATAACGGATAGGGGAGAGGGCAATGGCCCATATTGTGGAAATTACGGATTTTCACCAGCCGGAGCTGGACCTGTTTGCCAGGATGACGCAGACACAGCTGCGCAACCGGCTGGAGCCGGAGAAGGGAATCTTCATTGCCGAGAGTCCGAAGGTGATTGATGTGGCTCTGGATTCCGGATGCCAACCTGTGGCAATGCTGATGAGCAAAAGACACGCCCATGGGCAAGGGGAACGAATCGCCCAGCGCTGCGGAGAAATTCCGGCCTATACGGCGGACGAGGAGATTCTGACGCAGCTGACCGGTTATTCGGTAACGCGGGGCGTGCTTTGCGCGATGCGTCGGCCGCAGGAGCGGACCGCGGAGCAGGTATGCCGGGGTGCGCGGCGGATTGCGATTCTGGAAAATATTGTGGATTCGACCAATATCGGAGCGATTTTTCGCAGTGCGGCCGCTTTGGGTATGGATGCGCTGCTGCTGTCTCCCAGCTGCTGTGATCCTCTGTGCAGACGCGCGGTCCGTGTCAGCATGGGGACGGTTTTTCAGGTTCCCTGGGCAAGATTAGGGCAGGGAACGGCAGACTGGCCGGGGGAAGGCCTGGGACGGATACGGCAGATGGGATTTCGCACATTTGCAATGGCGCTGCGGGCAGATGCGATTCCGCTGGGCGACCGGACGCTGTATCAATGGGAAAAGTTGGCGATTGTGCTGGGAACAGAGGGAGACGGGTTGGCAGGGGAGACGATTGCCTGCTGCGACGGCGTTGTCCGTATTCCGATGGCCCATGGGGTGGATTCTCTGAATGTGGCTGCCGCAGCTGCGGTCGCCTTCTGGGAATTGCGCGTAAAAGAAAAATGAAACAGCCCTTGACGGGTGTGATCTTGTGTCATCACCGGCCAAGGGCTATTTCTGCGAATTGTCAGGCTCTATCATCTTTGGTTACCTCCTGATTGTGGGGGCGGGCTTCTTGCCGGAGGGGGACGGACTGCGGCATTCTATTCCGAAAACTCGGGATGGGGAGGGAGGCACTGCCGGGCAATCCGCCTGCAGCACAAAAAGCACACGCACAAAGGGCAGCTGCTGCGGCACATGGTTCAACCGGAATAAAATGAGAATCTTGCGGCACGACCAATGGAAAAGTTTAAGAACGTGAAACCTGTCTGTCAATGGTAACAGCTTTGCAAAATCGAGAAATCCGACCGTCACGGAATCCGGTGTGTTACCTGTGCTCCTCCTTTGTGCTTATAGGATATCACAAATAATCGAAGAAAACAACATGGTATTTTGTACAAAAATGTCATGTATTTCCGCCGATTCCGGACGGTCAAACTGTAGGATTTCACAAAAGTCCGGTTGACTGCTTGTCTGGAATCTGATATAATGTTAATAGTGGATTTTTGGAGTATATGACCCTTCTGAAGGAGCTTTTATGGGTACGAGATTAAAGATTTTTGTTGCCAGATTGAAATCCGGCAGTGTGCGCAGGCTTTTTTCCTTTGCCGCGCTGGCAGCAAAGGAAGCTGACCGCAATCCGATTCCGGTCTTTTTTGACGTTATTTACTGCATTTTCCGTTATGGTGTCGGGTATCAGGACTATCGGGTTTTCGGGTTTGCCAAGCGCAGCGCCGCACAGAGACGGACTTATTTTACATATGGGCACAATGTGACAATGACCCGTATGCTCAATGACCCGGAATGGTGCGTAGAATTGGACGACAAGAGCAGATTCTACACTCGCTTCCGCGCGTATATGGGACGGGATTGGATGGATCTGCGCCGTGCCTCTGCGCAGCAGCTGGCGGAGTTTTGCCGCGGGAAGAAGGATATTTTTGTAAAGGTTATGGATGACTTCGGCGGCGCGGGCGCGGAGCGGATTCCGGTTTCGATTTAATCAGCGAAGCGCAGGGCGTAAAAGGTGTCATTAAATTCTTAAATCAGTT
>CAKTKB010000120.1 GCA_934569195.1 uncultured Oscillospiraceae bacterium | reverse complement strand
TCTGCCATCTGATATAGTGGAACACGCTTGCTTTTCGCATACTTCAATATTTGAACAGCGTTATGGCAGCTCTCGCACTCCATTCATCCGTCGGTCTCATCTAAATCGAGACTTCTGTTGACTGTGCCGCAAATAGGACATTTCACATCTTTTGCATTCAAAACAACACATCTCCCATCGAATCAAGATGTTGTTTAGAGCGATTTTATTGGTTAAAGAAGAGAGATGACGCCCGCAGGCATCACCTCTCAATTAACTTCTTGTTTTACATTATCCTTGCTCCAGAACCGCTCGATAGCCGTTGGTCTTGTCGCCGGTGATTCGGATAGAATAGGATTCTCCGAATTCTGCCGGGAAGGTAATGGCATCCAGCGGAATCTGGTATTCTTCCGGATAGGTGTTCTCGTAGTTCGGCTCGCAATACTCGGTGACGACCGTGAAGCGCAGAGAAAGCTCCACCGTGTCCGGAACATTCTCATAATTCTGCCGTTCAATGGGCCAGTAGATTTGATCGTCTTTCTTGAGCATGGTTTTATCCGCATTGGAAGAGCCGCCGCTGGACACATTCCCGTCGATGTCGCTGTCGATAAGCAGAAGCCCAATGTCCTCCTTCAGGTCCAGCTGGATCTGGAGGCTGATTTCATCCGCATTTGTCTGTGCCGGTTCCCGGGTACCATGATATACAAGGATGAGAATGGCCAGTACGGCAGCAACAACGATAGCTGCAATTCCGATTTTCTTTTTCATGACCGGTGCCTCCACGTCAGTACGATTCCGACCCCGGAGGCCAGCAGCACGATGGGAGCAACACGCACAAAGACAAACTCAAAGCCATGCAGGAGCGTCCCCGCAACGGCCAATTCCGGGTCCGAGTAATCCCAGCCAAGATAGGAGCTCTGCATCGCCCCAAGCACTGCATACAGCAGGACGATCCCCGCGCACAGGGCAATCAGCACCCACCGGATGGTTCTTGTTCTTACCCGCTCCCGTTTGGCAAGCTGCAAATTGATGACCTCCAGCTTTTCGGAAAGGGCCTTGAGGTCCTCCGGCTCCCGCTCCGGCATGGTCTCGCCCAGCAGGCTGCTGACGGGTGTATCCAGCTCCGCTGCCAGAGCGATCAGCAGGTTGGAATCCGGAACCGACAAGCCGTTCTCCCACTTCGAGACAGTTTGCCTGACCACATTCAGCTTTACCGCAAGCTCCTCCTGCGAGAGGCCTTTTGCTTTCCTGGCCATTTTGATGTTTTCGTTCAACATGGTTTGCGCCTCCTTTGATGCGCACATTCTAACCGCAAAAGGGCCGTTGCCGCAAGCAACGGTTGTTAACATAGGGCGTTTCCCAGCCGCACAGCGGAAAATCACATGCGTTCCCCTTGCTGCCACGCCATCATATAATCCTTTTCGCCGGTGGCCTCGTCCAGACCATCGCTTTGGATGCGGAAGCCCTCCCGCTCATAAAACTGGATTGCCCTGGTGTTTTTCTGATAGACATTCAGGTGTAATTTCGGCTTTTTTGCTTTCAGGAAGTCCAGCAGGGCTTTTCCAATGCCATGGGAGCGATCTTTCTCAGCTACAAAAATACCTTCAATGTACTCCCCGTCCAGTCCCGCGAAGCCCAGAATTTTTCCGTCCTTTTCATAGACATAGACCTCCACTTGGAGCAGCAGCTCCTTTACCAGCGCCTGATTTTCTTTCCAATATTCAGAGGATATAAAGCCGTGTGCCTGTAAATTGGCGGCCAGCCATAGATCGGCCACCTGGTCCAAATCTGCCGGTTGAAATACTCGTATCATGATCGTTTTTCTCCAGAAATCAGATTATTTGGTGCCCTGCGGCGCAAAGTAATGCGCTACATGTCGGCAATCGCATCACTCATATACAGAGTTATTGTCCAGCAACTAAATATAGCTTCTCTTCATCGAAATAGATTTCTGCCGTATGGTTATATATCCGAATCAGGTCCTGCATTTTCTCAGTCAATACCCCCGTTTCCGGGTTGCTGATCTCAGCGAACGCTGCTAAAGTGTTCTGCTCCATTCTGTCTGCATTTTCTTTCAGCCGCGCACCGCCATCCTGTAAAAACTCATCGACCTGACCATCTTTGATTTTTGGAATTCGACCAATGAACCGTCCTACCGCATCACCGGCGGCCCCCAGCCCCTTCAGTGCCTTTGCCTCAAATGCTGAGTTTCCCAGCTTTTCAAGGTATTCAGAGCATGTTCCAAACAAGCTGCGATAATCCATTGCGAGAGTCTCTATGTTTGCCTTCACATCGGCAATATATTCTTCCTTAAAATTACCGCTCAGCATTATTTCCAGTAAAGACGCCAGCGAAAATGTGTACAGAGAAAGCCTATAGTACTTGAATTTCTTTAAAAGGTCTTTCAACGTGGAATCGACTCTGGCTTGTGCTATGATCAGATGTTTGGATGCCAGCGCCTCCGCTATTCTCTTTTGAAATACAAGCATGTTTTTTCGAGCCGTTCTCTGCATGTCAAGAACCATTTTATGGCTGCTTTGCAGATAATGCTCATTATCCCAGTTGTATTTATATTTGCGGATCGTGTCTACGAGCATCTCGACATCTGCCTCAATTTCGGACTCCTTTTCAATCTCCAAAAACGAGAGAATCTGGCGCTGCATCTCTTCGATGTCTCCCAGCTTTTGCTCGATGGAAAACAGTGCTGCGGCCATCATCATAGTTGCCGGATCAATCGGCAGGGTCACAGTACTGGTTTGTGTCAGTGGGCCCGCAGATTGTAGCTTTACAAATTTAGATGAGCCGTCTGCGCGTTTGAATGCACCCCAAAAGTTCCCATCCTTTGCAACTTTCAAAGTGTCTCCTACGCCGGCGTTTGCCAGCCGATACAGTCCTGTCGCATCCGCTGTCGTTGTCTGCGTTGCGGTACGAAAAGCAGGGAGCAGCGATGAAACGCCAGCCCCTAGTGTGGACAGCTGTGCAATCGGCACGCTATAGGATACGTTATCTAATTGCATAGAGCGAGCATCCGCCAGCATTTCGCCGCTAAGCCCCACAATACCGTTTCGGCTTTGGCTCAAATCGCAGTTGCCCGATGCTCTGATTTCCTCTGTCATCGTCTTTTCCTCCGATCTTATACTTTCCGGTCTCAATGTACCGGCTTATAAAAGACCATGCGTTTTTCGCGAAAGCTATCCCGCCGTGATGGCTACCTTGATGACGCCGTCCAGTCGGTTTTCAAAGATGCGGTAGGCTTCCTCTATATACTTTTTCGTCAGTGCAATGAAAGCGTCCAGATCATCGCCCATTGTCTGCCGCTGCTCGACCCATTCCTCTGTTGTTTCAATTTCGAGCTTTAACCGTTCCTGCTCTGCCTCATAATCAGCCGTCATTTTCTTATACTTCTCTTTGCTGATCTCACCGAGGGCATAATCCTCATAGAGCCGGGACATGACCACATCAAGGTTAGCAAGGCGCTTTCTTGCCTGCTCCACGCGCTTCTGATCTTCCCGGATGTCCCGTTCCTGATCGGCGCGGCTTCCTCGCCCAGAATCCATTTGTTCTTGTCGTTCGGGTCGCAGCGGTAGCCGTAGGGCGGCTTGCCGAGATGCTTGCCGCTGGTGCCGCGCTGATGCAGGCTGATACGGACTTTCTTGGAGGTATCGCGCGGATACCACTCGTTGAACAG
>CAKTKB010000119.1 GCA_934569195.1 uncultured Oscillospiraceae bacterium | reverse complement strand
TCTGCATGGTGACCCCATTGAGCGCCTTTTTGCCCTCTGTGTAAGTCTTAACAACGTCAGTAAATTCAATCATTGTCACTATCTCCAATAATGGTGTAACCGAATTGTAACACATTCCCCTTTGGAAGTCAATTCTTCCCGGGAAAAAAAGTCCATCCGGAGCACATCCTGTTGCTTTTTTTGTAAAAATTCGTTATACTGTTTCCATAAACACTTTCGAAAGGAGCGGACAATTATGTCTGAAATTACAGCTGTTACAAGTGCGAATTTTTCCCAGGAAGTTGAACAGAGCGATAAGCCTGTCCTGCTGGACTTTTGGGCAGCCTGGTGCGGCCCCTGCAGAATGGTCAGTCCCATTGTGGAGGAAATCGCGGAAGAGTACGGCGATATGGTCAAGGTCTGCAAGGTAGACGTTGACGCAGAGCCGGTGCTGGCCGCCCAGTTCGGCATTGTGAGCATCCCCACCCTGCTGGTGCTGCAAAAGGGCGAGGTAGTGAAAAAGAGCATCGGATACAGCCCTAAGGCCGAAATTCTGGCCATGCTGGACCTATAAGATTTCCGGCATAGGCGATCCGGCCCCTACCGGTTTTTTATCAAATCCCGCGAATTGACCAAAAATTGTACACTTCCACCCCGGTGATGAAATTCCCATCACCGGGGCCTTTCTGTCCGTTGCTGAAAACCGGGCTTTGGGGTAAACTAAGGTCACCGAAAGGAAATCAAAAGCCAAAGGAGCTGTTGAATATGTATTATTCTGCTGGAACTTATGAGGCGTTTGCCCATCCGGAAAAGCCTGTCGGCGCAGACAGCAAATCCGCCTATATCATCGGCACCGGCCTTGCCGGCCTGTCCGCCGCCTTCTATCTGGTGCGGGACGGCCAGCTGAAGGGTGAGCGCATCCATCTGCTGGAAAAGCTGGAGCTGGCCGGAGGCAGCTGCGACGGCCGTAAGGATGTAACAAAGGGCTTCTACATGCGCGGAGGCCGGGAGATGGACAACCACTTTGAATGTATGTGGGATATGTTCCGGGATGTGCCGTCTATCGAAAACCCGCAGGTTTCCGTCCTGGACGAGTACTACTGGCTCAACAAGCACGATCCCAACTACTCTCTCTGCCGCGCCACCGTGAACCGCGGCCAGGACGCGCACACGGATAAAAAGTTCTGCCTGGACAAGGAGTCCGCACTGGCGCTGTCCAAGCTCTTTATCACCCCCGAGTCGGATTTGGAAGGGAAAAAGATTTCCGAAGTCATGCCCGACAGCTTCTGGCAGACGAACTTCTGGCTCTATTGGCAGACCATGTTTGCCGTCCAGCGTTGGTCCAGCGCCCTGGAAATGAAGCGCTATCTCTGCCGCTACGTCCACCACATCGACGGTCTGCCGGATTTCAGCGCACTGCGCTTTACAAAGTACAACCAGTATGAGAGCATGATCCTGCCCCTGGTAAAATATTTGGAGTCCCACGGCGTGCAGATTGAATACGGCATGGATGTAAAGAACGTTCTCTTTGACCACGCCGACGGAAAGATTCTTGCCCGGCAGATCGTCTATGTGAAGGACGGACAAACCCAGATCATCGATCTGACCGAGGACGATTTGGTCTTCATCACCAACGGCTGCTGCACCGACACCTCCTGCTACGGCGACCAGGATCACGCTCCGGATCTGTCCGCCATCCGCAATGGCGAGGGAGAGTCCTGGGACCTGTGGAAGAATATCGCCGCACAGGCACAGCACGGAGAATTCGGCAACCCCGACGCGTTCTGCACGGACGTGGAGGCCACCAACTGGATGAGCGCCACAGTCGCCACAAAAAATGAACAGATCATCCGTCACATCATGGACGTCTGCAAGCGGGACCCCCGCTCCGGAAAGGTCACAACCGGCGGCATCGTCACGGTAAAGGACAGCACGGATGGATGGTATCTGTCCTGGACCATCAATCGCCAGCCTCAATTCAAGGCGCAGGATAAGGACACCGTACTGGTGTGGGTCTATGGCCTGAACACCAATATGCCCGGCAACTTCATGAGAAAGCCCATGCGGGAATGCACCGGCCAGGAAATCTGTCAGGAGTGGTTGTATCACATTGGCGTTCCCACGGAGCAGATTCCCGCCTTGGCACAGGATGCCTGCAACACCACCACCTGCTTCATGCCCTATATCAACGCCTTCTTCCAGCCCCGCAAGCAGACGGACCGGCCTCTTGTTGTGCCGGATGGCGCCGTGAACTTCGCTTTCCTGGGACAGTTTGCCGAAACCCCTCGGGACACCATTTTCACAACGGAGTACTCCATCCGCACCGGTATGGAAGCAGTCTACACGCTTCTGAATGTGGATCGAGCCGTGCCGGAGGTCTGGGGAAGCAAGTACGATGTGCGTGAGCTGCTGCGTGCCTGCTACTACGCCATTGATAAGAAGCCTCTCAATCAGGCTAAACTGAGCTTCATGGAAAAGGAACTGCTCAAAACCGTCCTGAAAAAGGTCCACGGGACCGATATTGAGCTTCTGCTGAAGGAAAGCGGTCTGATCGAATAATCTGCCGAAAAAATCTCGCCCCATTTGCCCGGATGAACGCTATCCGTCCGGCAAATGGGGCGCAGTTATGTATCGGCAAAAGCTCCGGATTCTACCCGGTGGACGCAGCGCACGGACCACGCAGTACACGGCAGCTTTCGCCGCCCGGGAAAGGCCGGGACAAAGATTTCCCCCGCATTTGGGCAGTACAACAAAAAATCCCGATTTCAACGGCAAAACCATCGAAATCGGGATTTTTGGCGGAGTGAGAGGGATTTGAACCCTCGCGCGCTTTTTAGACGCCTACTCCCTTAGCAGGGGAGAAAACCGTCTGCAAATGGAATATTTTCGCGCCATATAGTGAGAATATCTGCATCATTGTGTGAGAAATCACAACTTTTCAGAATATCCTACGCAATAAAAACGCAACGTAGTTTTTGGAAACCAAACATTTTATGCTTCCATTATACTGCCTTGCCTGCATAAGCCAAAGAATCTTTTACTTGCCCCTCCCGGCTTTCCGAGAGGGGCTTGTCCTCAGATTACCGCACCCTGCTTCAGATGTGGCCTAGTCGGCTAAGGCGTCAGATTGTGGCTCTGAAGATCGTGGGTTCGAGTCCCATCATCCACCCCAGACAAAAACCGTCTCAGATTCGTTTCTGGGGCGGTTTCTTTTGCTATTTTCTGCGTTTCCGGCGTTTCCCGAACTTTCTGAATAAAGAAATTTTTGAGATGTTGCGTTTATTTTTGCATTGGTAAAGCTTTTTAGGTGCAAAATTGGCAACGGATTGGCAACAAAAAAGAGGCAGGAGCACTAAGCCCCTGCCTCATCGTATATTACTGCTCCTTTGGCTTATCGTAAGTAAGCGCCAGCCCGCTATCCTGCAAGCCTGCGGTGGTAGGATCATTTACCACGCCCAGGATCGTCAGCAGTGCAAACGTGGCGTTGACGATGGTCAGCAGTTTATCCCCGGTGTCGCCCAGATCGAGGGTATACCCAAAGAGCGCCGCAACCGCCTGAATCAGCAGCAGGGCCGCAGGGATTACCGCCAGCCAAAACGCCTTGTTTCTCAGTCGTACCTTCCAGTTGATCATTTTTACTTGCCTCCTTTAATGCAGCCCAAGCCGGGCCAGAAAATATCCAACAACGGCCGATATGAGAG
>CAKTKB010000118.1 GCA_934569195.1 uncultured Oscillospiraceae bacterium | reverse complement strand
TTCCCGAGCTTTGTAAATAAAGAAATTTTTTCGATGTTGCGCTCATTTTTTGCATCCGTAAAGCTTTTGGGGCGCAAAATTGGCATATAAAAAGCACCATGCAAGCGCATAGTGCTTCCTGTGTGTTTTACGGGATCAGCTCCGTAATCCCTCGTGCTGTGTCGTACAGCTTCCGCATAATGGAGTTTTCCAGGGCCGTCAGGATCTTATATACCGCCCTGAAATTATCCATTTTGCCCTCCGTCAATCGTCCTGGTGGTACTTGCAACTATTGCCCTTGGCTAAAAAACCATTCTTTTAATTCTTTTTCTGCCTTCAAAACCTCAGGAGGGGCATTTTCCAAGTGACATCCAACTAAATACGGCTCACACATATCAATAAGCTCCTTGATTTCCTTGGGGTATTCTCTAATTACCATTATGCTTTCCTCCTTTTTGCCATAATTTCCGCCTCTGCTTCGTCGTATCTTCCGATAGGGTACTTCTGTTCAGCATATCGGCCACTTCTCCGACATTATAGCTTGTTATGCCCATGCTATCAAGCCTTCTTTTCGCCCTTTGGTAAACTTCCCGGATATATTCAAAGTAATTTCCACACACATTCGCTTGTACCCATAGCCATATTTCATATAGCAACACCCCCAATACCGGGTGTCCGGTATTGGGGGTACCTATCATGATGGGCAGGGTGCGCATTTTTTGATCGATCCGCGTTTGCAAACAAAGCCGGACCGGACGGGTCATCCGGAGAATTCCGGCCTGCCGTCTAGCGTATGCGTACCTTCAGGAACAGCCCTTCCACATAGCGCGACACATCCGCCGGAAGATACGCAAAGCTGGTCCCCGACATGAGCGCCGCATCCGAGGGATAGGCCACCGGATCACTGACGGTCTCCGGCTCCATATAGTCCTTCGCCGCCGTCTCCGGCGTGCCGTAGCCGATCCAGTCCATATTCCCTCCGGCTATCTCCGGGCTGCACAGGAAATTCAGGAACGTCTCCGCGGCTTCCTTTTCCTTACAGCAGGTGGGAATACACATGGCATCCACAAAGAGGTTGAAGCCCTCCATCTCCGGCAGGTAGAAGGCCAGATCCGGGTTCTCCTCCGCCATCAGCAGATAGTCCCCGGCATAGTACGGCGCAATCCATGCCTCTCCGTTCTCCATCAGATCATAAATCTGATCCATCACGTACTGCTGCACCAGGGGCTTCTGCTCCGCGAGCTTTTCCGCACACTTCTGGAGCTGCTCCGGGTCCGTGGTATTCACATCGTATCCCAGCAGTTACTGGGCAATTCCGAAGGCATCCCGGGAGTTATCGAACATCAGGATTTTATCGGCGTACTTCTCGTTCCAAAGCAGCTCCCAGCCGGTCACATCCGCCTCGTCCACATAGCGGGTGTTGTAGATAATGCCCACCGTACCCCATGTATAAGGAATGGAGTACCGGTTCTCCGGATCGTGGGCCATATTGCGGAATGCCTCGTCGATATACCGGTAATTGGGAATGTTGTCGAAGTTCAGTTCCTCCAGCATACCCTCCCGGATCATCCGGGCTACCATATAATCCGACGGAATAATCACGTCCACCGTGATGCCGCCTCCGACCAGCTTGTTGTACATGATCTCATTGGAATCATACGTAGAATAGTTGACGTGAATATTGGGGTATGCCTTCTCAAAGGCGGCAATCACATCCAGGCTGCCGTCGTCGCCCTCCGCGATATACTGGCCCCAGTTGTAAACATTGATCGTAACCTGTCCGCGGTTCTCCTGTCCCTCCGGCGCAGCCTCCGCGCAGGCCGTGAGCAGCAGGCAAAGGACTACGCATAAACTCAGCAATCTCTTCATTGGGCACCTCCGGACGCACGGCCGCCCACGCGCTTCTGATCCGAGCGAATTTGCAGCAGATTCATAACGATCATCAGCACCAGGATCAGCAGGAACAGCAGGGTAAACATCGCATAGATTTTCGGCGGGATGGGCTTTTTGGTGTAGCTGTAAATTTCCACCGGCAGCGTCACAAAGTCCATACCCGTAACAAAGTAGCTGATCACGAAATCATCCAGGCTCATGGTGAAGGCCATGATCGCGCCCGCTGCTATGCCGGGCATGATCTCATGAAGCGTTACCTTGAAGAACGCCTGCGCCGGCGTGCATCCCAAATCCAGGGCTGCCTCCTGCAGCGCCGGATCCAGCTGCCGCAGCTTCGGCATGACATTCAGAATGACATAGGGCAGATTAAAGGTAATGTGGGCAATCAGAAGGGTCCAGAAGGTCAGGCTGTTCCGCTGGCCCAGCATTCGGCTGCCGACAAACACAAACAGCAGAGAAAGAGAAATACCGGTAACGATCTCGGGATTGGTCATAGGGATATTCGTCAGCGTCATGACCGTCCTGCGCATCCGCGGTCCCAGGCGCTGGATGCCCACTGCGGAGAGCGTGCCAAACACGGTGGCGGCGAGACTGGCCAGTGTGGAAATCAGCAGCGAATTCCCCAGCAGGGTCAGCAGGTCCCGGTCCTGAAACAGTTCGGCATACCGCTCAAAGGTAAATCCGTCAAACCGAACCAGGCTTTTGCCCGTGTTAAAGGACCCGACCACCAAAACAGCCATGGGAATATAGAGGAAGATAAAAATCAGGATGGAGATCACTTTGCTTGTCTTTTTCATACGACCACCTCATCCTCAATTTCTGTCCCGGCAAAGCGGTTCATAATGCCGGTGCAGACAAACACCAGCACCATCAACAGCAGGCTCAGGGCCGCGCCCAGATTGGAATTGTTCCCCTGCTTGAACTGCCGCTCGATGACGTCGCCGATCAGGACCGTTCCGTCTCCACCCAGCTTCTGAGAAATGTAGAAGGTGGACACTGCCGGGACAAACACCATGGTCATCCCGGACAAAATACCGGGCATGGACAGGGGCAAAACCACCTTGCCAAACACCTGCGCACCGTTGCAGCCCAGATCCTCCGCCGCCTCAATGAGACGGGGATCAATCTTCACAATAACGGCATAAAGGGGCAGAATCATATAAGGCAGGTAGTTATACACCATACCCAGCACCACCGCCGCCGGTGTGCGGATCAGGCGCAGCCGGGGCAGCCCCAGAGACGCCAGAAAGTTATTGATGATTCCGGTATCCTGCAAAAGTCCCACCCAGGCAAGCGTCCGCAGCAGGAAGCTCATGCACATCGGCATCATCACGAGCATATACAGGATTTTCTGTGCTACCGGGCCGCGATGGGCAATGTAATACGCCACGGGATAACCCAGCAGCAGGCAAATAAGGGCGGAAACCAGCGAATACAAAATGGAATCCCAAAAAACGGGTAAAAAGGACGCCAGCGACTGGAGGTTTCCCCATGTAAAGCTCCCGGTAGACGGGTCTGTCATCGCATAGTACAGCACCACACCCAGAGGAATCAGGGTAAAGGCAACCATCCACAAAATATATGGGACGGAAAGCAGTACGGTCTTATTCTTCCTCATCTCCGGCATCCTCCCCCAGCTCGTCGTACTCTGCCGAATAGGAGCTGTAGTCACCGAACATTCCGGAATACTCGCTCTTGTGCATGATGTGGATATCCTCCGGATTCAGACGAATGCCGATATTGGCGCCGACACCGTGAAAATCCGTGGTCTGAATCAGCCACTTGAAGCCCTTGAACTCCACAATGATGTCATAGTTCAGGCC
>CAKTKB010000117.1 GCA_934569195.1 uncultured Oscillospiraceae bacterium | reverse complement strand
TTGGCAGACGAGGCGGACTCAAAATCCGTTGGGCTAATAACCCGTGCGGGTTCGACCCCCGCCACCGGCACCACACCTTGAAAGCTCGTAAACCCTTGATACGACTGGGTTTGCGGGCTTTTCTTTATGCTCTGTGCGCTTATGTACTGTCCCTCCTGCATCAGCAGATTGGCCGTTTGCAGGCTGATTTCAGGAGGGACATCGGAGGGACATAAGGCATCATGCGGAGGGATATACGCCCCAAATCGCATTGGCAGACGCAATCTTCAAGTTGAAATTCAAGTGCGTTCCGTTTTTTGCACATTCTCTGAACGCTTGGCTTGTAACCAATGCAGGTTCGACAAAAAATATTTGACCAAAAAGTAAAGCCACGACCATTAAGTGTAGACGAGAAAGTATGTACATGGTATACTGTTTTTGGTTAGCGGTGACTAACCACGCTTGGCTTGTCTATTCCAATTTAAAATATCAGGAGTGTCCTGTCTATGGAACATACAAAAGCACTTGAAAACGAAGGTGCCATCTTACTGGCGCAGAGCGACGGATGCTCGGTCTGGCAGTTTCGCAATGAGACCGGCGAAGGAACCATGACTGCCTACGAGGTATTTCCCGGCGTGATGCTCAGCTTCAACGATTTTCATATGGAGCACTATCACAGCGGCTTTGTGTCGGACAGGCGAATGCTTGCCATTGACCACTGCCGCGAGGGGCAGATGGAATATGATGCAGGGAACGGCATGGTCGGCTATACGGCGGCAGGGGATATGAAGCTCGATCGGAGACGGCATCACACGGGGGATTTTGTGTTTCCCTCCTGCCATTATCACGGCCTTACGGTGGCCTTCGATCTGGATATTGCCGGGCAGTCCCTTTCAGAGGAGGTAAGGGATTTTCCGGTCCGGCCGGAAGAGATTATCGCGCGTTTTTCTCTTGCCGACTATCCGCGCGTGCTTCATGGGATGGAGGAAGCCAAGCATATTTTCGGCGAGCTGTACCGTGTGCCTGCGAAGATCCGTGTCCCGTATTTCAGGGTGAAAATTCTGGAACTGCTTTTGTATCTCGACGCCATGACCGTACCTAAGATCGAGGATCATCAGCCCTATTTTTACCGGTCACAGGCCGAAAAGGTCAAAGCAATCCGACGCTTTTTGACAGAGCACATCTCGGAGAATTTCACCCAGGAGCAGCTGTCGAGACAGTTTGATATTCCCATGACGGCCATGAAAAGCTGCTTTCGCTCCATTTACGGCGAGGCAATCGGAACCTGGCTGGCAGGCTGTCGAATGAACCGGGCGGCGGAGCTGCTGCTCCAGGAAAGGGAAACGGGCATAGCGGAGATCGGCAGCCGTGTGGGCTACAGCAACGCCGGAAAGTTCACCGAGGCATTCAAGAAAATTATGAAACTGACTCCGTCGGAATATCGGAGGGAAAGAGGGATTGGCTATGGAACCTGAGAAAAAGAGCTTTTTGAACGCCCTTTTCGCCTATGCGGGCAGCGAGAAGAAAAAGATGATCGGGTCCGTCGTTTTGTCGGTGCTGTCCGTCACGGCAGGACTTGTCCCGTTTTACTGTATGTACAGGCTCATTTGCCTGTTCGTAGCTGATGCGGTCACGGCGGGAGGAATCGTTCGATGGTGCCTGCTGGCCCTGGCGGCATACGCGGTGAAAATTCTGACCTTCACGCTGTCTACTGCTGTGTCGCACAGCATGGCGTATACGATACTGGAAAAGCTGCGCCTGCGTCTTGCCGATCGGTTCCTGCACGCACCGCTGGGAAATGTGGAAAACCATACCATTGGCGAAATCAAGAGCATGATGGTGGATAAGATCGAAAATCTGGAGCCGCCGCTGGCGCACATGATTCCCGAAGGTGCGGGGCACATCGTGCTTCCCATGGTCAGCATCGCCGCCCTCTGCATCATAGACTGGCGGCTGGCGCTTGCGTCGCTTGTCACGTTTCCCTTGTCGCTTATCTGCATGGCGCTGACCTTCAAAATCAGTGGAAAGAGCTTCTCGAAATACGATGAATCCTCAAGCCATATGAACAGCATCATCGTTGAATACATCGAAGGCATTGAGGTCATCAAGGCATTTGGCCGGGCCGGTGTTTCCTATGAGAAATATGCCGGCGCCATCACCGATTTCCGCACCTTCGTGATCAGATGGCTGACCTCCACCTTTGCCACCATGAAGCTCAGCTTTGCGCTGTTCCCCTCCACGCTGCTCGGCACGCTCCCCGTGGCCCTGGCGCTTGCAAACGGCGGCAGCATCACCGCTCCGCAGGCGGCGCTGGCCGTGATGCTGTCTGTTTCCATGGTGGGATCCCTTGCCAAGCTTGAGGTATTCTCCGAAAATATGCGTCAGGTGAAGTTCACCGTGGAAAACCTGGAGGAATTTCTCGAAATGCCGGAATTGCCTGAGCCAAAGGACCGCGCCAAGGTGACGCGCACCGATGTGGAACTGAAAAACGTGCATTTCTCCTATACCGGCGACGAAAAGGACGAGGTCCTGCACGGCATCGATTTAAAGCTCCCAGAGGGCAGCTTCACGGCCCTTGTGGGTCCCTCCGGCGGAGGCAAATCCACCGTCGCCAAGCTGATCGCCCGATTCTGGGATGTGACGGGCGGCGAGATCACCATTGGCGGCGTAAACGTCAAGGATATGCCCCTTTCGCAGCTGTCGGAATATGTGAGTTTTGTCACCCAGGACAATTTCCTCTTCCGCTGCTCGCTGCTGGAAAACATCCGCCTCGGCAACCCGAACGCTACCGACGAAGAGGTGAAAGCGGCAGCACGGGCGGCGCAGTGCGAGGCATTTATCCGCAAGCTGCCCCAGGGCTATGATACGCCTGCAGGCGAGGCAGGCAAGCGGCTGTCGGGCGGCGAAAAGCAGCGCATCGCCATCGCCCGTATGATGCTGAAAAACGCGCCCATCGTCATTCTCGATGAAGCCACCGCCTTTACCGACCCCGAGAACGAGGACAAAATTCAGCGCAGCATTGCCGAGCTGACAAAGGGCAAAACCCTGCTTGTGATTGCGCACCGGCTGTCCACCATTCAAAATGCCGATCACATTGTCGTGCTGAAAAACGGAAAGATCGAAGCTGAGGGCAGGCAGCAGGAGCTGCTTGAGCGCTGCCCGCTGTACCGCGATATGTGGCAGGCGCACATCGGCGCAAAAAATTGGGCGGTTTCCGCCGCAGAAAAGGAGGCGTGAGGGATGTTCAAAACCGTAAAACGCATCATCGACTGGTGCGGCGAATGCAAGGGAAAGCTGTATCTCGGTTTTGTGATGACCTTCTTCTCCCATATTTTTACGGCTCTGCCCCTGGGCCTTGCCGCATATACCGTCGGGCAGCTCATCGAAGCGCAGAAAAACGGGACGGCATTTGATACCACCTGGATCTGGAAGTCTATTCTCATTCAGATTGCGCTGGTTTTCTTCCGCTTTCTGTTCGATTATTTCCGTGCAAGGCTGCAGGAGCCGATCAGCTATCAGCTTACCGCCCGTGACCGTCTGGCGGTCGGCGATGCCTTAAAGCGGGTTTCGCTGGGCTATTTCGGGCAGATCAGCACCGGAAGCATTCTGAATTCCGTTACCACCGGCCTTTCCACCCTGGAAAACATGGGAATCCGTATGATCGACAACTTTGTGGGCGGCTATCTGAACTTCGCCGTCGTATTTGCTGCGCTTGCAATTTGCAGCCCCGTTACGGCGCT
>CAKTKB010000116.1 GCA_934569195.1 uncultured Oscillospiraceae bacterium | reverse complement strand
AACGGCAAGGTGGATTACTCCTACACCGGTCTTGCCAAAAGTCCCAACGGCTGGTACTACACCAAAAACGGCAAGGTAGACTATTCCTACACCGGTCTTGCCAAAAGTCCCAACGGCTGGTACTACGCCAAAAACGGCAAGGTGGATTACTCCTATACAGGTCTTGCCAAAAGTCCCAACGGCTGGTACTACGCCAAGAATGGCAAGGTAGACTACTCCTTCACCGGCATTGCAGAAAGCCCTAACGGCTGGTACTACACCAAAAACGGTAAGGTGGACTACACCTACAACGGCTACTATTACGCTTACGGTGCCTATTATTACATTGTCAACGGGAAGGTCATGCCATAAATTATAGGAAATGGCCGGCGCTGTCAATAGGAACAGCGCCGGCCTATTTTGCGACAAGGAGCAAACAACATTGAATACAACTCTATCCACATCTTCCCGCCCCGCCCGGCAATACTGGCTGGATGTTGCGCGGGCCATTGCAATCATTTCTATCAGCTGCAACCACGCCATCAATCGCGCCTATGACAACTACGTGGACACTGCCGCGGAATTTGCCGCCATTTCTACCGTTTCCACTGTTTTCAAAGCTTTTGTGACCATATTCAGCAGGCTTGGCGTTCCTATATTTCTGATGATCTCCGGCGCGCTTCTGCTCCACAAGCGAATGGACGGGCCGGAGGATCTAAAACGCTTCTACCGTCACAACCTTTTGCAGCTGTTTATCACGGCGGAAATCTGGTATTTTTTGTTTTTCTGGTTTCTTGTATTGTGTACCCCCGGCGGGCACGCCCTGCGCAGCGCATCTCCGATAGAGATTCTTCGGTCCCTTGTACAGACCATGCTGTTCCAGAACCAGGTCACCATGAACAGCATGTGGTACATGTCTTTGATTCTGGTCCTTTACCCCACAATTCCCTTTCTCATCATCGTTGTCAGCCATATGCCCCTGCGCTACATGATCCTTCCTCCCCTGCTCCTGTTTCTGAACAACATGCTGCTGCCTGCGATCAACAGCCAGGTAACCATAGACGGAGGTACGACCTATACTTCTGCCATTTGGCCGGCGTATGTAGGATGCCTGTATTATCTGTATCTGCTGGCAGGTTACTGGCTCTCTGAGAACGGGCTTCAAAAAGTTCGCGGCAGATTTCTTGGTCTGGGAATGATCGCCAGCTATCTGGCATGTGTCGGCTATCAATTCTATACTTACAGCCGTCCCGGCAATGTACAGGTCAGCTACAGTTCCCCCGGGATTTTGCTGTGCGCGGTTTTTACATTTGCCTTTATTCGCCGGTTCGCACCGTACCTGCAAAAGCTGCGGCGCCCCGTCACCTATCTGTCCAAAATATCCCTGGGTATTTATTTTGTCCACGTCCTTCTGCTCCAGCTGCTGTGTTGGTACGGAAAGCTCCCTGTCTGTCCCAGACCTATCCAATTTCTGCTGTACGAAATCCTTCCCGTCGGCGGAAGCGTGCTTGTAATCTGGCTCCTGTCCCATATCCCCATTCTGCGCAAGCGTCTGTTCTTAATCAAAAATTGAATCGAATGGTCGGACCAAGGTCCGACCATTCGACGTATAAAGCAGTTCACAGACAGATCGATGCGGCAGAATATACGGCGCTTGAGGGTCCATGCTTGCAAAACGCGGCAAAAAAATCCCTCTCATATACTTCCCCGCATTTTAATAATCTGGGGGCATTATCCCTCTCTTTCGTCTCACAGAAGCTCTCCCCCATAGGCAGCCGTCACCAGAATTCCCAGGCAGCTCCGGTAAATTGTATCAAACTGGCTGATCGGCAGCGGATTTTCCCCCAGGCCAACCTCGATGGTGTAGCCGGGCTTCCGGAATTCCTGAATAAACCAATCCTTATATCCGGCAAAGCTGGATGCATACGGCGTATCCTCCAGGGCGTAGCCGCTGAGCCTGGAAAACAGCTCTCCCAAATCCCTCGCTCCCGGTACATAATAGTCGGCAAACTGCCAATAAATGACCTCTCCCTGAGAATGGAAGGCCAGTACCAGCTCCGGCTGAATGTATTCCGTATACCCGGCCAGCGCCCGGCTCTCCACCTGA
Organism: uncultured Oscillospiraceae bacterium; assembly: GCA_934569195.1. GTDB lineage: Bacteria > Bacillota > Clostridia > Oscillospirales > Oscillospiraceae > Faecousia. The sequence goes on along the minus strand of CAKTKB010000116.1, from coordinate 1,651 downwards.
TCCAGCGGGAAACGCCCCACATAATCCCTCGGCCCGGGGCGCGTATAGCCCTGAGAAAATTTGATTTCTCTTGCCCGCAGCCACCCGGCCGGGTAGTTCAGGTTCAGATCCACCCCCAGCAGATTGGCCTTCCAGCCATCGGGAAAGGCTATGGTCGGGTAGGACGCCGCCAACGCCCGGGCCGTCTCATAGGGCAGCTTCCCCGGGGGATAAGCGCCGGTCACCAGATCCACCCCATCCGGATTGACCATGGGCACCGTGTAAATTGCTGCTTTTTCCGCCAAACGGCGAGCGGATATGCCGAAAATCTCCCCGTCCGAGGCAATTGCCTGGGCAAACGCCTCCACAAATTTCAGGATTACCGGCGTTGTGATCCACTCATTGGCATGATGGGCCGCAGTATACAGAACGCGCCGCGGGCCTTCCCCGATTACCAGCGTCCGTACAGGATTGCCAAATGCCGTCGTCGTCAGGGTCTCCGAGCGGCAGAAGGGGTATCGGTTCAGCAGCTCCGCGATCGTCCGGTCGCACAGTGCGCTGGTCATCGGGACATCCGTCGGTACAATGGCCATAAAAATCGCCTCCGTACAGTCTATGTCCCGCCCTGCCCCGGCGTTCCGGATTTTCAGCCGCTCCCGCCTGCATATTGCCAGCGAAAAAAGCGTCATGCAGGAAGTCTCCTGCATGACGCTTTTTACAATTCCGGGTAATATTCCCGGGAGAAATTACATGGCGCAGTATGCGGCCGCAGTCTTTGCCGCCAGCTTTGCGTTGTTGTACACCAGCTGAATATTGGAGGCCAGGGAGTCTCCGCCGGTCAGCTCCGCCACACGAGCCAGCAGGAACGGGGTCGTAGCCTTGCCGTGGATGCCCTTTTCTACGCTCTCGGCAATTGCCTGATCGATGGCGGCGTTGATCGTCTCCAGGGGCATAGCATATTCCTCAGGGATCGGATTCGTCACCAGCATACCGCCGCCCAGCTGCAAATCGTTCTGTGCCTTGAAGGCAGCCGCCAGGTCCTGGGGCGTGTCGATCTCATAATCCACGCTGAAGCCGGACCGGCGGGTATAGAATGCGGGCAGTTCCTTCGTACCGTAACCGATAACCGGCACGCCATGAGTCTCCAGGTACTCCAGGGTCAGTCCCAGGTCCAGGATGGACTTGGCACCGGCGCAGACCACCATAACCGGTGTATGCGCCAGCTCCTCCAGGTCGGCGGAAATATCAAAGGTCTGCTGCGCGCCCCGATGCACGCCGCCGATACCGCCGGTAGCAAACACCTGAATACCGGCCATGTGGGCAATGATCATGGTCGTGGTGACGGTCGTTGCGCCGTCCTCACCCCGGGCGCACAGCACCGCCAGATCCCGGCGGGACGCCTTGGCAATCGCCTGGCCCTTCTTACCGAAGTACTCGATCTCCTCCGGCGTCAGGCCCGCCTTCAGCCGGCCTCCAATAATGGCAATCGTCGCGGGGACCGCGCCATTTTCCCGGATAATCCGCTCTACATTCAGCGCCGTCTCCACATTCTGCGGATAGGGCATACCGTGGGAGATGATGGTGGACTCCAGCGCGACGACGGGCTTGCCAGCGTCCAGCGCGGCCTTTACTTCCGGGGCAATGTCAAGATAACGGTTCATAATGATGACTC
>CAKTKB010000115.1 GCA_934569195.1 uncultured Oscillospiraceae bacterium | reverse complement strand
CTTTATTGTATTCTACTACCATACTTTCACCGTTTCGCAAGGGTATTTGTTCCCTTTATTCTGATTTTTACCCCTACGGGCCGGCCGGTTTTCTTTGAACCATCCGTCCCGTCCCGGCTAGGGAGAAGGAGTCCCATATGCGCATCAAAATTCTATCCGACAGCACCTGCGATCTGTCCCCGGAGCTGCTCAAGCAGCACGACATCACCCTGACTCCCCTGACGGTCATAAAGGCCGAGGCGCAGTTCAAGGACGGCGTTACCATCACGCCCCAGGACATTTTCGACCATGTCGCCCGGGGCGGGAGCCTGTGCTCCACCGCCGCCGTCAGCGTAGGCGAATATCAGGAATACTTCCGGCGCTTCTCCGGCGCGTATGACGGCGTCATCCAGATCAACATCGGCTCCGGCTTTTCCGCCTGCTACCAGAACGCCTGCATCGCTGCCCAGGATTTTCCCAATGTGCGCGTGATCGATTCCCGGAACCTGTCTACCGGCCAGGGGCTGGTGGTGATGGAAGCCTGCCGCCTTGCCGAAGCCTGCGAAGATCTGGACGATCTGGCCCGGCAGCTGCAAAGCTTTGTCCCCCGGGTGGAAGCGAGCTTTTTGCTGGACCGGCTGGACTATATGGTCAAGGGCGGCCGCTGCTCCTCCGTCGTGGCCCTGGGCGCCAACCTGCTGAATCTGAAGCCCTGCATCGAGGTCAAGGACGGGAAAATGCTGGTGGTAAAGAAGTACCGGGGCGCCTACCCAAAATGCCTGGCAAACTATGTAAAGGACCGCCTGGCAGACCGGGAGGATCTGACGCGGGATATTCTCTTCGTCACCCATACCCCCGTGACGGACGCCTGCCGGGAGGCGGTGGATGCCGCCGTGGCCGAATACGGCCGTTTCGCCCATATCTACGATACCCAGGCCGGCTGCACCGTCTCGTGTCACTGCGGCCCCGGGACGCTGGGCGTGCTCTTCGTCCGCAAATAACCGACAGCCAAATCGTTCGCCGCCATCCCGCCCGGGATGGCGGTTTTTCCCCCTTGTTTTTTCCCGCGTACACTGCTATACTGTGTGCGATTACGTTCACACGGAAAGAGGAAACTCTATGGAATATCAACAGCTTCTGGATTTGGCCGTGGAATTGGGCTACCGCCTCGCCATCTGCGGCGCGGAGACGTTCCGGGTGGAGGAGAGCATTCAGCGCGTTCTTTCCACCTACGGCATTGCATCAGAGGTTTTCGCCATTCCCAATTCCCTCACCGTCAGCATTGAAACCGCCGACGGTACGCCCCTGACCCGGATGCGCCGCATTGGCCACCACGGAAACGACTTAGACGGCGTAGAACGCTACTCCGGTCTCAGCCGCAGAATTTGCAGCGAAAAGCCCGAGCCATGGATCGCGCAGAAATGGCTGACCGCCACGGACGGCTGCCGCCTTCAGTACCGGATGCCTGCCTATCTGCTGGGCAATTTCCTCGGCTCCATGGGCTTCTGCATTTTTTACGGCGGTTCTCTGGCCGACGGGCTGTGCGCCGGCATATGCGGGCTGCTGGGCGGCATCATGAATCACATTATGGACAGCCTGTCCACGAACCCCTTCTTCCGCACCATTGCCTCGGCCTTCTTTATGGCCGTGCCCGCCTACGCAATGGCCCATTTCGGTCTGGCCGGGAATGCGGACGCCGTCATCATCGGCTGTCTGATGCTCCTGGTTCCCGGACTGGTCTTTACCAATGCCATGCGGGACATCATCTACGGCGACACCAACTCCGGCGTCATGCGCATTGTCCAGGTCTTTCTGGTCGCCGTCGCCATTGCTCTGGGCACCGCCACCGCTCTGAATCTTACGTCGCTGTTCTGGGCCGCACCGGCGGAAGCCGCCGCCCTCTCCCACTCCATTGCGGTGATGGTCCTTTCCTGCGCGGCAGGCTGCGTAGGCTTTTCCATCCTTTTCAACATCCACGGCCCCGGCATGATTCTGTGCGCCCTGGGCGGCATTCTGACCTGGGCCGTCTATGCCCTGGCCATGCAGCTTGGTACGGGGGAGACCATGGCCTGCTTCTGGTGCTGCGTATTCGCCTCGGCCTATGCCGAAATTATGGCAAGAATCCGGAAATATCCCGCCATTTCCTATTTGGTCGTCGCCATTTTCCCCATGCTGCCCGGCGCAGGCATCTACTACACCATGAACTATGCCGTCCAGTCCGATATGGCGCGCTTTTCCAGCCGGGGTATGCACACCGTTGCCATTGCAGGCGCCATGGCCGTGGGAATTCTGCTGGTTTCCACCAGCGTGCGTCTGTGGAGCAATTTCCGTTCCCGGCGGCCCGGGCATTTTCGCCGGAGAGACTGGCATCTCCCCAAGAAATCTTAATTTCCCCGCGTTTGCTTGCATTTGCAGGGCAGGTGTAGTACAATAGCCCCGTGTCCGATTTCGGCACCATACCACTAAGGAGGCGTATTTCATGAATTCTCAAAGCTTTGAACAATACGAATCCGCCGTCCGTTCCTATTGCCGCCACTTTCCGGCCGTCTTTTCCCGGGCAAAGGGCGCGGAAATGTTTGACGAGGACGGCAACCGTTATATCGACTTTTTCTGCGGCGCAGGCGCGCTGAATTACGGCCATAACAATCCTTATATCCAGCAGGCCCTGATTGCCTATCTTCAGTCCGACGGGCTGCTCCACGGAATGGATATGTACACCCCCGCCAAGCGGGACTTTCTCGACACCCTGCAGGAGCGGGTGCTGAAGCCCCGGGGGCTGGACTACCGCGTGATGTTCTGCGGTCCCACCGGGACCAACGCCGTAGAGGCCGCCCTGAAGCTGGCCCGCAAGGTCACCGGCCGGTCGAACGTCTTTTCCTTTATGGGCTGCTTCCATGGCATGACCCTGGGCGCCCTTTCCGTCACATCGGAGGGCTATGCCCGCAACGCCGCCGGTGTCACCCTGAACGACTGCACCCACATCCCGGCGCCCTATATGTTCCCGGAGCTGGACGTCATCGCCTATATGCAGCGGCTGCTGGACGACGACCATTCCGGCGTAGAGAAGCCTGCGGCCCTGATTATGGAAACCGTTCAGGCGGAGGGCGGCATCTACCCCTTCTCCGTGGAGTTCCTGAAGGGCTGCCGGAAGTTCTGTGACGACAACGGCATTCTCCTCATCGTAGACGACATTCAGGCAGGCTGCGCCCGCACCGGCACCTTCTTCTCCTTTGAGCGGGCCGGTATCGTGCCGGATATGGTGGCAATGTCCAAGTCCATCGGCGGCATGGGTATGCCCATGTCCCTCCTCCTCATCCGTCCGGACGAGGATATCTGGAAGCCGGCGGAGCACAACGGAACCTTCCGCGGCAATCAGCTCAGCTTTGTGGCGGGCAAGGCCGGTCTGGAATATATGCTTGAGCATCATGTGGAAGAGCAGGTCCGGCGCAAGGCCGTCATCGTGGAGGACTTCATCCGCACGCAGATTCTTCCGCTGGATAGCCGGCTGAGCTGCCGCGGAATCGGCCTGATGTGGGGCATTGACTGCGAGAAGCTGGGCGGCGGCGCTTTCAGCGAGGCAATCGTGGAGGCCTGCTTTGAACGGAAGCTGATTCTGGAGCGTGCCGGCCGCGGCAGCAGCGTAGTAAAGCTCATGCCCACCCTGGTGATCGAGGACAGCATTCTGACGGAGGGGCTGGAAATCGTCCGGGACGCCTTCGTTCAGGTCCTGAAGCAGATGGGCTGATTCCTCTCGTCCTACAAAATAGCATAAAAATTA
>CAKTKB010000114.1 GCA_934569195.1 uncultured Oscillospiraceae bacterium | reverse complement strand
ACACCGTCGCTCTGGAAGAAATCGAGTCCAGCCTTGCCGGGCCGGAAAACGTAGAGGACCGAATGAACGCCAGAGAACTCGCCCGCGTCATAGAAAATTTTCTGGACACCCTCAGCGTAAAGGAGCGGGTCATCTTCATGTGCCGCTACGCATACATAGACACCTACGCAGACATAGCCAAGCGCGTCGGGATCTCCGAAAAAAACGTATCCGTCCGGCTGTCCCTGATTCGTCGGAAGCTCCGGCAATACTTGACTGAAAGAGAGGTATTTGTATGAACGCGCAGGAATTTTCCCAGGCTATGAGCGAAATTCAAGACAAGTATTATGAGGAGGCCGCAGGCTATTCCTCTAAGAAGGGCAGATGGGTAAAATGGAGCGGCATGGCAGCCTGTCTTGCCGCTGCGGCGCTTGCAGTCCTCCTGATTCTCCCGAGGAATGCCCGGCAGCCGGTCAACACGCCGTCCAACCCATCCGGGGCTGCGATCCCGGGACAGTCCGGCGCAGACACCGTCCCTCTCCCCACGCCTTCCGCTGAAGCCTGCATCTCCATGGACCGGATTTTCTTCAACGATGTCGGTATCCTGGCAGATGCCGCCCGCGTGTGGCGCGACCCGGAACGATACGACTCCCTCTCGTGGGGAAATGCGGAAATCCTGGATTATTACGGGAAGGACCTGACCCCTCCGTACATTCCGGACGGCTTGATCCCCGCCGGCAGCAACGGAACCGCGACCGTCATCGCCGATCGAGAGGGGGCGATCGTGGAGGACACCGTTTGGCTTGGATTTTACCACGCTTACTACGACGACGGCAGCCCCATGCTGACGGAGGGCGTATCCGCAGTCAAAGGCTTCTCTGTCAGGATGTCAAAAATCGGGCTATTGAACGATTGCTTTTACATCACGCCTGAAAAGGAAGCAAAGACCTCCGATATAAACGGCACCGCGGTTACTTTCGGCTGCCGCTCCATGCCCTACGGTCCCTATGATCCCGAAACCCATGAACCATCGGGCTATTACGATCTGTATGTGGCCGAATTTGAGAAGGACGGCATCGAATATCAGGTCGTCGCGGAGCAGATAAGCAAGTCGGAGCTGGTCAAGGTGGTTTCTTCCATCCTCTATGGGAGAGAAGTAACCGTAAGCGGTTAGCTGCCGCTTTTCCACCCCGAGGCACCCATTGCAGAACCATCCTTCCCGCGCAAATCTTTCCTCTTTGCCATGGGCAGTAAAATGGCGTGACTTTTCCGGTCACGCCATTTTGCTATATCGATCGATTCCGTCCGGCCGTCACAGCGCCGTTCCTCTTTTCGGCACGAAAAAATGTGTCCCGTCGGCGCCCTCCAATTCCAGCAGCATCCGCTTTTTCTCAATTCCGCCGGCATATCCGGTGAGGCTTCCGTCGGTCCCAACCACCCGATGGCAGGGAATGACAATAGAAATTTCGTTATGTCCCACCGCGCCGCCCACCGCCTGGGCAGACATCCGTGCCAGTCCGCGCTTTTCCGCGAGCTGCCGCGCAATCTCGCCGTAGGTGGTGGTCCGGCCGTAGGGAATCTGCAAAAGCATCTCCCACACAGCCAGCCGGAATGGGGTGCCGACGGGATGCAGGGGCGGCAGGAAGTCCGGCTCTCTGCCGGTAAAGTAGACGGAGAGCCAGCGCTTGGTTTCCGTAAGGATGGGTGTTTCCCGTTCCGTATACACAGCCGGGAGGTTATCGGCAAAATATTTCTCACCGTCGAACCACAAGCCGGTCAGCCCAATCTCGTCTGCGGCCAGCAAAATCCCACCCAGCGGGGAGTCATAGCGCTGCGTAAAAATCATGGTTTTCACCTCAAAAAATCACCAACGTTCCGGGGCACAAGCATCCCAACGGCATTCCTACAGGGACGGCGCCCGCTGTTTCCCGCCTCTTTTGTTCTGTGGCCTGTAATCCTTCATCTCCGGGATAGCTCCGCCCGCCACGGCCCACAAATACAGGCTGGCCACGCTGCAATAGGGGCTGAAACGGCGGCGGTATTTCTCGAAGCGTTCCCGGTCTATGCTCCGATGGTGGTAGACCATCCGCAGCCCTCGCTGAATCGCCAGGTCGTCGTAGCTGAAAATATCGGGGCGCTGCATACAGAACAGCAGGATCATCTCCGCCGTCCAGACGCCAACCCCCTTCAGCCCGCTCAATTCCCGGATCGCATCCGCATCGCGCATATGCTCCACCGCATCCAGGTCGAACGCACCGGTATGGACCTTTTCGGCAAAATCCGTTATGTACGATGCCTTGCGGAAGGTCATGCCAAACCCCTGCAGTTTCGGGGCGCCCGCCTCCAGGATCGTTTCCGCGCACACCTCTCCCAGCGCATCCTGCATTCTTTGCCAGATGGTCGCCTGGGCTTTCGTGGAGATCTGCTGTCCGATGATGTGATGGATGACAGACGAAAACAGGTCTGTATCCACCCTGCGGTCGATCCGTCCGATGCGGTCTATAACTGCCCCAAGCCGCTTGTCCTTTTTTTGCAGATAGGTAATCTCCGTCTCTCCGTATGTAAAATACACCTTCTCCACCTCTGATCGTCCGTTTTCTGCCTTTCCGCCGCCAAAAAATCAAGCGGCAGCCTCTCTCTGAGGTTTCTACACAAGAAGCAGCCCTATGAAAATGCACGCCTGGGCAAACCCATTCACAGCCTGCTCCAGCCAATTGGCCCTTGGGTCGCCGGAATCCAGGCGGAAGGCAAAAATCGCCATCAAAACCATCCCCACCGCACCCAGGCCAAAAAAGATACATGCCGGGAAGGCGGCAAGGCCGGATAGAATCGCACCGCCGTTCAGATTCCTCCGGTCTATAAACGGCGCCGCCAGCATAAGAAGAAAGCCCACCGGCATCAGGACGCGCATTTGTACAAACAGGGGCCAAATATTCTGACGGAACTCTGCGGCGATCAGCTTCCAAAGCACCTTCACGACGCCCGACACCAGGCAAATCACCGCCCCCGCCACAAACCATGTGCTGGCAAACAGCCGCCCCGCCCGGATAGCGGAAAGTCCAAAAAATACCACCGGAATCAGGTCAACCAGCGCCAGAGAAACGCTGAATCCCTCCGGTATTGTGTTTCTCGTGATTCTGTTCCTTCTCATTTTCCCCATATTTTTCTCCCCTGCGGTGTGAATCGTTTCCCCGGGCTGTGCGTCCCCGGGTGCTTCTGAGGGCGGCATTCCCTTTTCACACATCGGATGGCGCATACTGCTTTTTGTATGCCGCGCCCCAGATCACCATAGAGTCCAGAATGGGCTTTAGGCTCCTGCCCAGCTCGGTCAGGGAGTATTCCACCCTCGGCGGCACTTCGGCGTAGACCTCCCGGTGGACCAGGCCGCTTTCCTCCATGGCGCGCAGCTGGGCGGTCAGGACCTTCTGGGACACATTGCCCACCGACTTTTTCAGTTCCCCGAACCGCTTCGTCCCCGGCATCAAATCCCGTAGAATCAAGACCTTCCATTTATCCCCGATCAGAGTCAGGGTCGTCTCTACCGGGCAGGCGGGAAGTTCGGTTTTGGTTGTCTTTTCCATATTGTCCTCCAATGGTTTCCTTTTGGTAACTACGGCACAATATTGTGCTTACTTTACGAATCAGCTCTACGGTGCTAGTATAATGCCAACGAAAGAAAAAAGCAAGCTTTCGGAGACAAAACCATTTTGGAGGTACTCATCATGAACAAAGTCGTAGAATTTCTGAATGCCAACCCCGTGCAGTATCTGGCTACCGTCGGCCG
>CAKTKB010000113.1 GCA_934569195.1 uncultured Oscillospiraceae bacterium | reverse complement strand
GAGGCTGACGGCGGGAGACGGTATTACGGCACAGCTGCTGAAGGAAAACGGAATAACGGTTTTCGGGGAAAGCCAATACGCCCCGAAAGAATGAGGGAAGGACCGGGTTTACACGGATTTTACAGAAGTACGGTGGCATACTTTAAGGGAACACGGTAATCTGAAAGGTGAACGCAGGAATACAAAGGAGCAGATTATGACTTATCAGGAGATACAGAAGGACGAGGCGATCCGGGTGTATGTCACCCAAGCGGACGCGAGCCTGGGGGCCTTGGGCTATACAGGACACAGCTTCCCGCATGTTATGCATGTGGCGGAGCTGGTGGGGTATGTTTTGGAAACCATGGGATATCCGGAGCGGACTGTGGAGCTGGGGAAGATTGCCGGATACCTGCATGATATTGGGAACTTGGTGAACCGGGTGGATCACAGCCAAAGCGGGGCGGTCATGGCCTTTGTCCTGCTGACGCGGATGCAATTCCCGCCAGAGGAAATCGCAATCATCACGGCGGCTATCGGCAACCACGACGAAGGAAACGGCGTGCCGGTGAATCCGGTTGCTGCTGCGCTGATATTGGCGGACAAATCCGATGTACATCGGGGCAGAGTGCGAAATCGGGATATGTCAAGTTTTGATATTCATGATCGGGTAAACTATTCCGTTACAAAATCAGAATTAAAAATCAACGAGGCGCATACAATTGTGAAGCTGAAGCTTACGGTTGATACGCACTTTAGTTCTGTAATGGATTTCTTTGAGATATTTATGAACAGAATGATTTTGTGCAGGAAGGCAGCGGAAACATTGGGATTGAGGTTTACATTGATTATCAATGAGCAGCAGCTGATATGATATAAGGTGTGATGCAGCCGGGACCACGGGTCCCGGTTCTTTTTTTGCCTTCGGGGGAATAGGATTGCAAAGGAAAGGGGCGTGTGCGAAATGGTTGCAAATCGAAAAGTAACGGGCACGTCGTCAACCATGCTGGTTGGCTTGGCGACGGGGGTAGGGGGGAGTCTGGTGATCACAGCTGCGGGGAGCGGATTACTTGCCTGGCTTATCCTGGGGCAAAAAATGCCGCAGTCGGCGACGGGCTATGGCGTCATGCTTTTGCTGCTGCTGGCGTCTGCCTGCGGCGCATGGATTGCCTATAGAAAAATTCAACGCAGACGGATGCTGATTTGCGGACTGAGCGGAGTGTGCTATTTTGTGTGTCTGCTTGCATGCACGGCGCTGTTTTTCGGCGGGGAATATGAGGCGGTAGGCGTGACGGCTTTGGTTGTCCTGGCAGGCTGCCTAAGTGTCGGACTTTTGGGCCTGGCGGGTAAAAGCAGAAGAGGCTACGGGAAAAAATGGAGACGATGACCTGCCTTCACCATGTGGGTAAATAATATTTACCTACAGAGCGGGCGGCGCGCAGGAAATCTTTCATATCAATATATAGTGTGCAGCAGCGACACATGCACCCATATTGTGTAAAATAGTTGAAAAATGCAAACGGATTTTGAACATATTTTTCTGAGTTGACATAACGCTATTTACATAAAAATGCGGCGCAAATAAGAAAGAATGGTATTTTTTCGAATAATGCTTGCAATTTAATCGTTTTTGGAGTATAGTATAGGGGACATACAGATATTTCCAGATATGGCATAGAGTGCCATCGCTTCTGTACCAGGCTCCGGGGACGTAAATTGCGTCACTACAAAGGAGTGGGTATAGGTGGATTTGTTTTATCCATGCGATGCAGCGCGGCGCGGTGCCGCCCGCCATAAGCTGGAGATATTCTTCTTTTGGCTTCTCGGACTTTTGGTAGGTATTGTCTGTGCCTCGCGGATAGAGGAGGCATCTTTCTCTTTGATGCGCCTGACGGTGGAAAGTCGGGTGTCGATCGTCAGCCTGCTTTCCAGTGTCCTTCTGCCGTTTCTGATGTGCGTTATTTGCTTCCTTTTTTCTGTACCGCGGCTGGTCTTTGCCGTTTGTTTTTTTCGCTCCGCGCTCTATGGGTTTGCGGCGTTCGCAGTTACGCGCTGCTATGGGTCGGCCGGCTGGCTGATCCGCAGCCTGTTTCTGTTTTCCGGGACATGCACGATGCCTGCGCTCATCTGGCTGTGCGTGCGGCATGTTGACGGGGTGAGAAATTCATTTTGGCGGGATGTTCTGCTGTGCGCAGGATTTGCCGTGGTTATAGGGATTTTGGAAGTTTGCTGTATCATGCCGTTTTTGGTGCAGCTTTTATCCTTCCCAAAAAGTTAGGGGGGAACATGGTCGTTATGTTAGACCTGCTCAGCGCTTATGAAACGTACCTGACAAAGGTAAAGCACGCCTCGGATAATACGGTCAGCTCGTATATGCGGGACATCCGGCAGTATGAGAAGTGGCTCCAGGAATGCGGAATCGCAGATGTGGGAGAGGCTACACAACAGAATATTCAGGACTACCTTTCGGAGCTGGAAGGGGAGGGACGCTCTGCGGCCACGGTTTCCCGAAGCCTGGCAAGTCTTAAAAACTTCTATGCCTACCTGACCTCCGCCGGTTTTATGACCAGCGCGCCGACAGGGGACCTCCGAATCCAGCGGGGAGAGAAGAAGCTTCCGCAGATACTGACCAGCCGCGAGGTGGAGCTTCTGCTGGCACAGCCGGTGTGCGCGGATGCCAAGGGCTACAGAGACAAGGCTATGCTGGAGGTTATGTACGCAACCGGCATTCGAGTCAGTGAGCTTGTGGACCTGAATGTGGAGGATGTGAATTTGGAGCTGGGGCTGCTGAAGTGCAGCGGCGGAAAGAAATCCAGAGTCATTCCGCTGTATCCGGCTGCTTTACAGGCGCTTTCCGTTTATCTGCAGGAGGTGCGGGAAACCATGGTCTCTTCGCCGGAGGAGAAGGCCCTGTTTGTAAATGTGGGCGGCGTCCGGATGAGCCGGCAGGGATTCTGGAAGATTTTGAAGCATTATCAGCAGACGGCGCACATTCAAAAGGATATCACGCCGCATACATTGCGCCACAGCTTTGCCGTGCATCTGCTGGAAAATGGCGCCGATCTGGGGTCGGTCCAGGAGCTTCTGGGCCACCGGGATATTTCCTCTACCCAGATTTACACACATATGGTGAATCAGAAGCTGAAGTCCGTATACGAAAAATGTCACCCAAAGGCTTAAAACGCCTGCAGAAGAGAATTATGGCTGCGTCCTCTATCCGGAGGGCGCGGCTTTTATTTTACGCGGGCCGGAAAGTGGGCGGTATATTCCGTGGACAAGCGCATAGTCTTGCCCTGGGAGGGGATGGCAATGATATGTGCGTGGAAGGAGCTGCTGGACATCCTTCCGGCGTGGATGCGGCAGGATGTGGACAGTCAGGGAAAGCAGACCCTTCAGGAGATTCGTCTCCGGCTGCAGCAGCCTCCCGAGCTGATATGCCGGGATCGGACGGTTTCCTTAAAACGGGCCGTTGTGCGGGAGGATTTGGCCTTCTGCGTGAATGCGGCATCCCGTTATTCCCCGTGGGCGGCGGAGGGGACGGCGCAGGGCTATTTGACGGCTCCGGGAGGACACAGGATCGGACTGTGCGGCCGGGCTGTCGTCAAGCAGGGGGGATGGTCCGGCCTGCGTGCGCTGTCATCGCTGTGCATCCGGGTGGCCAGAGACTTTCCGGGGATTGCCGCCGGTGTTCCGCAGACCGGCAGTATCCTGATTTTGGGCTGTCCCGGGAGCGGAAAGACGACGCTGCTGCGGGATCTGATCCGGCAGATTTCGGATAGAGGGCCGGGCAGCATCGCGGTTGTGGACGAGCGTGAGGAGCTGTTTCCCGCCGGCCCGGAG
>CAKTKB010000112.1 GCA_934569195.1 uncultured Oscillospiraceae bacterium | reverse complement strand
TTTCGGTTACGGCAACATTCTGACCGGCATAGGCAAGCTCAACGCAGTGGGGGTCCGGGTTGAGTACCATCTCGTGGGGTGCAGTGATCTCACGCACCTCGTATTTACCGAGATAGAGTTCACGGCTCACTGCTGTGCCGTTTTCATCAGTTGTAACGGTGTCCACGACCTCGCCCTTCTGAGCTCTCGCTGTGCCGTCCGGCGTGATAATATCTTCTGCGGCGACGATCTCATAGACCGCACCGGGAAGTCCACGCTTTTCATACTGCGGCTGATAGATGGTAGGAAGCTCGTTTCCGCTTTCATCAATGCCGCCGATAACAGAAACGCCAAAGAACACCTCGCCGGTCTTTTCTACGGTGATGGTGCCTTTCTGTGCCATATTGGGTTTTTCCACTTTGACTACTGTAACCCCGCTTTCTTCTGTGGAATTGTCCTCCGTGACATCGAAGTACACAGGTGTTTCATCAAGGACATAGCCATAAGGAGCCTGTACCTCGACGATGGAATAGCCCTTGCCATAGGGCAGCTTCTCTGGCGTGACAAGGAAACCGTCCGAATTGGTGTAGAACACATCAATGGTGGTGGGCGTCGGATAGGTGAAGGTCATCGTTACGGGATTGCCGTCCGGGTCATAAATCTTGAATCCCGCACCGGCATAAGGAATGGTATTACCGGTTTCTGCGTCCTGCTTCACGATTTTGATATAGCTGTTGAAGGGAGCGTTATTGATGAGATAGCGATAGGTCGCCCCATTCTGAGAGATGAACACATCAAAGTCGGGCATCAACTCGCTGCCTTCCCAGCCGGATACCTGATGGACGGTGTAGATGCCGTAAGGCATATCCTTCGTCTGTGCAAAGCCGTTTTCGTCACAGGTGAGATAGTCACGCTCGGAAGTCTTTGCGCTATCATAGGAGCCTGCGGCTTTCAGATACACGGCAAACTCAGCGCCATTTTCGGGTGTTTCGATTTGTGTGTCGCCGTTATCGGTGTGCTTGATGATGGCAATATTGCCCTTTGCGACCTGCTCGGTCACATCATTTGCCGTCTGATTATGCTCCACGGTATAAAGCTGCGGCTCTGCGCCGACCTTATGGACGGTGGTATCAAGCAGATAACCCTCTGACGGAGTAATCTCTCGTACCGTCCAGTCATCATCGCAGATATATTCCTTGGTGACGAACTGCCCGTTCTTGTCGGTGGTGTAGGTATCCACAAGGGTTTCGCCCTTATAGATGCCGTAAACGGCACCGGCAAGAGAAGCATCGCCCTGTGCCGTACCGGTTTCGGCATCACTCTTGGTAACGGTCACAGTGAACTTTTTCAGAATGTTCAGGAAGCTACGATTTGTGACCTCGTTCCAGTAAATAGGTGCAGACTGCGCTTCGGGAACAACATAGCGAACAGCAGTGTCCACTTCCTCCACGGTGTAGGGGGTGGGACCGGAAATAAGGACATCTTCAAAGGTCGCCACGCCGTTTTCATCGGTCACGGCATACTCGTCCACGGCAATGCCGGAGAGCGAAGTGCCGTAAAGGTGAAAGGTCACGCCCTCGTTGAGATTGTCCTCAGAGGACTTCACGATCTGCAAATCGCCACGCTTGAGCTTGTTGTTGAAGGTCACTGTAGAAACCTGACCGGAAACGACCGTCACACGGCGGGACTCCTGCGGTTCATACTTGTCGTAGTCCATTTCGGTCACGATGTAGACACCGGGCATCAGGTTATCGATCTGAATCTCGCCCTTAGAGTTAGTCTTGACGGTCTGATTGACGCCATTGCCGGTAACGGTGAAAGTAAGGTTGTCTACCTTACCGTCCTCCGAGGTCTTGACGATCTTAGCAGAACCGTAGGATACCTTCAGATTGAGGAATGCCTGCACAGGGTCCATAACCGTGGCTGCGTAAGTGACCACATCCTGCATGGTTCCATCGGGGCCATAGTGGCCATCACTCCACACGACAACACCCTTGCGGATATTGTTTTTGCTGGCAGAAATGGTCACAGGTTCCACAGGAGCAGTCTTTGCGGTAATGGTCAGTGTGTCGCCATTGATCGTAAAGGCAATATCGGACAGATCGCTGGTGAAGGTATAGTCCGATACTACATGATTGCTGTCGGTCAGAGTAGCCGTGTACTGGCTTCCGTCCCATTTCAGCTCGACCGTCTGCGCCTTGTTGGGGGTCTTGCTCATAAAGCTGGGAATGACCGTGTGGCTCTGAACGCTGGCTTCGATGCTGTCATAGTAAGCAGAGAAGCGACTATACAGTGGGTGAGAAGTGCGGTACACGGACTTCACGGCATCGGCGCCGCCGGGGTCAATATGGTTGAAGTTTGCATCCCGCTCTCCCACAACCGTTTCCCACACAAGAACCTGCGTAGCCATCATATGTGCCATCTTGTCTGCATCGGCTGCGTTCTGAGAACGCCAGTCAAGGGACAGGTTGCCCTGATAGCCATACTGCATAATTCTGCCCAGCAGCGTCTTGATGGTATCTGCGTCAATGGTGCTGTTGCGGTCAGAGGGATAGTTCTTCCAATAGTCCTCGCCGTGACGGGTGTATTCCTTCTCCAGCAGACGGGGAACGCCGGGTTCGATACAGTAGCAGGCGGGACCATCAAAGGAGCCGATGGTGTGCAGCGTGGTCATCCAAGTTTCCCCGCCTGAATACCAGCCGTTCATATAGTGCAGCTCATCGTGTCCCCAACTGCCGTTGTAGTCGAGGTTTGCGTCCCCGCTGCGGGGGAATCCGATGGAATAGGATTTTGCCACTTCACTGGATGAGGAAGCGGCAAATGCGGTTACGCCACCGCCGAGAATCGCGGTGAAGCATACGAGCATTGCCAAAAGCCCGCAAATGCCTCGCTTGAATTGCTTTTTCATTGACTTGCCTCCTTGTAGGTATGAAAAAAGCACCGCATTGCTGCGATGCTGATTTCAAAGTGTTTTGTTTTATGCGTATCCGATGTAGATACGATAGCTGTTTGCGGAGACGGACTCATACCAAATCCAGACATCGGTAATGTCCCCGTCTGCCGCATAACGGTTGAGCCGGGAATGAATGTCCCGTTCCAGATAGATGCAGTCGGAATCTGCGTCGATGGGGTTATCCCAGCAGTAAATCGCCCCGCTGTTCAGCGTCAGACCGACGCTTTCGGCGTAACCCTTGGCAAAGCTGATCCAGTGGCCGATGTCAAACGCCGATTCCGTAGGCTCTTGCGGGGGCGGCTCGGTGGGCTGCGGCTGTTCTGTCAGTTTGGGGGCTTCCGTTGCCGGTGGTGCAGGCGGTCCTGTTTCGGGCGGTGCAGTCGGAGCAACTGTTTCCGGCCGACGTTCGGGCATATTGGATTTTTGGCGCGGTTCACTGGGCTGTGTCGGCAGTGTAGTGCCGCTTTCACGCTGTGCAGGAACCGTTTCGGTTTGGGTGTTCCGTTCCGATACGCCTACCGTCGCTTCTGCTGTGGGTTCGGCTTCTTTCTGTGCTGCGCTTTGGGGCTTCTCAACCTCCGTTTTCTCTGTTGCCTGCGCCGTTTCCGTTTGGTTGGGAACTTCTTTACTTCCCGAAGAAGAAACAGGGGCAGGCTCTTTGGTGATTGGCGAGGTGTTGCTGCACCCCGAAGTCAGACACAAAAGGACAATGAGAAAAAGAACAGCGATTTTGAACTTCATACGCTTCACTCCCTTCGACCACATTCTACCCGATGAGAACCGTTCAGACAAAGATGCGTTTAGAAACGCAACTTTCCATCATATCGCCAGTGGGCGCAATTCCAAACTGTGCGATCTCCGAGCCTATCTTAGATAGACTTATTTAGAGAGATAGAGATAAAGTTAGGAGAT
>CAKTKB010000111.1 GCA_934569195.1 uncultured Oscillospiraceae bacterium | reverse complement strand
GGAATACGCCGGAAGTCCGGTTTTCTGCGCCAGCAGCTTGGCATAACGCTCTGTGCTGCCGGTGTTGGTGGTGTAGATAATCGCGTTCATAGAAACATTCCTCTCAAAAAAATAAGACGCGGCGCATGATCGGCTTTGCGATCAGCACTGCGTCTTAGCGTCTGGCTGTTTGGTCTGGATGATAAAGTTTTTGACGTCGATAATGCTCTCGTGTCTGCACTTCGGGCAGAACAGGGGAAAAGCCTTTAATTCCGTTTCCCGAAAGATCTGCAGACGTGTCTTGGCACCGCACCAAGGGCATAAGACCCATTGCTTCTCTTCTACGGCTTCTTTCATTATGATGTTCCGTCCTTTCTGTAACCGGACTCGATTCTGGCGATAAAGCGATCAATGTGCGCGTCCAGCAGGGGGGCAACCGAATCCTTTTCCTTCGCCCCATCGTAGACGCTGTAGAGAAGATACATCGGACCATAGAACTCCAGCGCCAACTGCATGGCGGCCTCATCAGAGTCCGTCAGCTTGCGGAAGATTGCCGCCATATACTCCAAAGGCCCGCCTGCCAGATAGTCGTGATGGAGCCGCGCCAGCTTGGGATCACGGTATTGCTCCAGCGTCAGCATCTTACGGAAATTGGAGGAAAACGCTTCCTTCGTCCAATGGTCAAACTGCGCCATGCTGTACGTGCGGATCTTCCGCACCGGCGTGTGCAGGTAGGCCTCCGCAAAGCCATCCGGTTCCGTTTCCGGCATTTCACAGCTTTCCGTGCGTTCATAGTCCATCTTGTTCATTCGCTCCACGATCTTATCTAAAATCTCCTGTTTGCTGGTATAGTGCTTATACAGGGCGGCTTTCGTAAATCCCAGCTGCCTTGCGATATCATTCATCGACGTTCCAAGGTAGCCGTTCTGTGCAAACAGCTCCAGCGCCGTTTCCAAAATCCGTTCCTTCGTGCCCTCCGCCATAAATCTCCTCCTTGTCACAGTAACCAATCGGTAACCCATAGTATAGTTACCGATTGGTCACTTGTCAAGACTTGTTGAAAAATTTTTGTGGGACCCAGCGTACGGCAAGCGTCAGCGAAAGGATTGGAGTGACACGGTGAGATGCGCCGCGCCGAAAATCACCATTATGATCGCGGCCGGAAGGTTACGCAGCCAGATGGCGGCACACAGGAAATACAGCACAGGAAACACCGCCAGCGGCATCGGGACAAAGAGGAACGAACGGCTCAGCAGGGAGATCTCCCGGCCACTCATAAAATAGCGGAACCACACGGCGTAGTACAAAACCAAGAAAGCTGCCGCAAGGGAAAGCCAGCCGCTCCGGAAGCTGAGCCTATCCCGGCTCACAAGCAACGTGACCGCAAAGAGATAGGCGATGCGGCTGATTTGTTCGACGATTTCGATCCAATGCGTGACCGCCGCAGTCTGTTCCGCTTTTCCGGCTGGCGGAAACATGACATAGGCGATGTTGATCAGCATGGGCAGCGCAAAGATCACAAGCCCGATCCACGAAAAGGACACTTTCAGATTCACAAAACAACACCGGCTTTCACGGCAAATTCGGGAAGCTTTTCGGGCTTCCCATAAATGGCAATCAGAGCGCGGAACTCCCGGCGGAACGCCTCCCGCAGCTCTGTCTCCGTCAGGCGCAGATGATCGGTATTCGCAAGGATCGCCAGTCCGTAGGTAAAGTAGATCATATCCTGATGAAAGCGGCGGGCAACGTCCTCCGCGTATCCAAACTCATCGACGATCACGCCGATGACCTCCCGCATCAGAATGTCACTTTGATATACCCCCGGTTGTTCGCCCTCCAGATAGAGCCAGCGGAATAGCTGTTTTTCCTCGGCAGCGAATTTGACGAAGCCCATGCCGTAGCTGCTGTAGCGGCTGTCGCTTCCCTCGTGGGCGCGCAGGGAATCCCGCACACGCCGCGTGTGCAGTTCGATCGTGCGCTGCGTCAATGCGGCTTTCAGCTCGTCCATGTTCTTGAACGAAAAGTAGATCGGCTGCGTGGAACAGCCCATTTTTTTCGCCACACTGCGGGCGTTGATGGCAGAAAAGCCGTCATCACGCAGCACCTCCACCGCGGCGTCGATAATTTGCTCCTTTGAAACTTTTCTGGCTGCCGGCATAAAGCACCATCCTCATATAATAACACTAAGTTATGTATAACACAGCGTTATTATATCTTACGGGATGTGATTTGTCAAGCGGTATGTTATTCTCCTGTTTCAAGGGAGTCCACAACGCTCATTCCAGAAATGGCACGCCGCATCCCGATCTCACCGATGCGGGTGTGGATGTTGCTGTAAACAGTGTTACCTTACCTCAGCACGATACCAAGCCAACAAACGATAATGGCAGACCTTCTGTTCGAAAGGAGAACTTTATGACAGGAAGTCCGCAAATCAAAAATGGCAAATACTACATGGTTCTGAACCGCAGTGTCAACGGAAAGCGAAAGCAGCAGTGGGTCTCCACCGGCCTCCCCGAAAAGGGAAATAAGCGTCGGGCGGAGCAAATGCTCCGGGAAACATTGGCGAAAGAATCTTGCGCCTCTTCCCTCCCCCAGTCGGACATAACGGTCTCGGAGTGTGTCCGCCAGTGGTTGGAATCCGCCAAGCGCCGTGTAGACGAAGTGACATACCTCGGCTATCTCCATACGGCCACGGCGCGTATCCTGCCGTACTTTGACGTCACCGGCCTCAAGCCGCACGACTGTACCACCGCAACGTTGCAAGCCTACTTCGATGAAAAGCACCCGCATGGGCGAAAGGACGGCAAGGGCGGTCTTTCATCCAAGACGACGCGCCACCACTACAGCATCCTTCAACAGTCACTCGCCAAGGCCGTAGAGGACGGACTCCTCCGCAGTAACCCCCGCGAAGCGGTAGAGCTGCCCCGCCGTGAACGCTGCGAGGCCAGTTTCTACAGCGCTGAGCGGCTCCAAACCCTTTTTGAAGTCATACGGGATGACCCGTTGCCTCCGCTTGTCAGAATCACAGCTCTCTACGGTTTGCGCCGCAGTGAAGTCCTGGGCTTGAAATGGGACAGCATCGGCTTTGACAACCGTTGTCTCACGATTCGTCACACCGTCTGCAAGATGCTGACAACGGTAGAGAAGGACACCACCAAGACCCAAAGCAGCCACCGCAGTTTCCCGCTGACTGACGAGGCGTATGATATCTTCCAAAACGCCAAGGCCCAGGAAGCTATTAACCATCGTCAATTCGGCAGGGAGTATCACGAAAGTGACTACGTTTTCAAATGGCCGGACGGTACCCCTTTCTCTCCCGACTATGTGACGCACCACTTCGCCAAGGTACTAAAAAAGCACAACCTGCCTCACATCCGCTTTCACGAACTGCGGCATAGTTGCGCAAGTCTGCTTTTGAATCAGGGCTTTGGTTTGAAGGATGTTCAGGAGTGGATGGGGCATAGCGATATCCAGACCACCGCCAATATCTACGGCCACCTGGACACTGCCCGCAAGCAAGCTCTGGCGGATAGGCTTTCCCATTGTCTTTCTTCCTGATGTGTTAGAAACCATGTTAGAAATGACGTCCCCTCCCCTTCTCCCCGGAGAAAGGAAAAACCCTGAAACCGTTGATACACAACGATTTCAGGGTGGTACGCCGTGAGGGATTCGAACCCCCGGCCTTCTGGTCCGTAGGTTGTCTCACGCACAAATCGGAGTTGTTTCGGCTCCGATTTGTGCTTTTTGCCACCGTTCGCTCGGCGGGTTTTCCATTGTTTCCGCCCAGCCCTGCCCGCTTTTTTCGCATTCTGGGTCAAAAGTGGGTCAAGGAGCCACATTGCACAAACTGATAGAGTATGATAAAATATCACAAAAATAAAAGTGCGATTGGAGGAT
>CAKTKB010000110.1 GCA_934569195.1 uncultured Oscillospiraceae bacterium | reverse complement strand
CCGTAGAGGCAGGCCATATAATTGTTCCGGCTCTCATCGAGCATACAGCTCTCCGTCACCGTTCCGGGGGTTACGATGCGTGTAATTCCCCGTTCCACCAGCCCCTTGGCCGTCGCCGGGTCCTCCATCTGCTCGCAAATCGCAATTTTGTACCCCTTCGCCACCAGCCGGGCGATATAGGAATCCACGCTGTGGTACGGCACGCCGCACATGGGCGTCTGCTCTTCCTTTGGCTTTCCCCTGTCCCGGGTCGTCAGCGTAAGGTCCAGCTCTCTGGCCGCCAGCCTGGCGTCCTCGTCAAACATTTCATAGAAGTCCCCCAGGCGGAAAAACAGGATGCAGTCCTTGTTCTTCTCCTTCAGCGCGTTATACTGTCGCTTCATCGGGGTCAATTCGTTCTTTTCCTGCGGCATGGCCGTCCTCCTCTCTAATGATCTTCCGGTGTCTGCGCCAGCGCGCCCGTCAGGCTCCAGGTCGTGGAGCCTGTGATGGTCAGGTTCACAAACCGCCCGATATTCTCCGGCTCGCCGGAAAACCGCACCAGCCGTCCGCCCTCTGTCCGGGCCGTAAGCTGATCCCCATCCGTCCCGTCCACCAGGCAGCGCAGCGTTCTGCCCACATATGCCCGGTGAATTTCCTCGGAAATCTGATTC
Organism: uncultured Oscillospiraceae bacterium; assembly: GCA_934569195.1. Lineage (GTDB taxonomy): Bacteria > Bacillota > Clostridia > Oscillospirales > Oscillospiraceae > Faecousia. The sequence continues at coordinate 3,240 of CAKTKB010000110.1, read as the reverse complement.
TGCACGGCACACAGCCGGTCAAACCGCCGGTTCTTCTCCTCCTTGGGGGTCGGGTCCTCCATGGACGCGGCGGGCGTTCCCTCTCTCGGAGAAAAAATAAAGGTAAAGAGCGCATCATAGCGCACCTGCTCAATCAAAGAAACCGTCTGCTCAAAATCCTCCTCCGTCTCCCCGGGGAAGCCTACGATCACATCCGACGTCAACACCAGATCCGGCATGACGGACTTGGCATACGTCACCAGAGACAGATACTGCTCCCGGTCATAGTGGCGATTCATCGCCTTCAGCACCCGGGAGGAGCCGGACTGGAAGGGCAGATGCAGCTGACGCGCGATCTTCGGATTGGCCGCCATCGTGTCGAACAGCTTTTTGCCCGCGTCCCGGGGATGGCTGGTCATAAAGCGAACCAGGAAGTCCCCGGGTATCCGTGCAATCTCGGCCAAAAGATCGGAAAAGTCCCCCTCGCCCGGCAAATCCTTTCCATAGGAATTCACATTCTGTCCCAGCAGGGTAATCTCCTTGCAGCCGGCATCGATCAGGCCCCGGCATTCGGCAAGGATATCCGCCTTTCTGCGGCTCCGTTCCCGGCCCCGCACATACGGCACGATGCAGTAGGTGCAGAAATTGTTACACCCGTACATAATGGAAACCCAGCTCTTCAGAATGCCGTCCCGCAGCTGCGGCAGCCCTTCGGCAATCGAACCCGGTTCGTCCTCCACATAAAATACGCGCTTGCCATTTGTCAGCGTCTGATGCAGAATTTCCGGAAACTGCCACAGGTGGTGGGTAGAAAATACGCCGTCTACCAGCGGGAAGCTCTTTCGTATGCGCTCGCAGACGCCTTTCTCTCCCGCCATACAGCCGCACAGGAAAATCCGCTGCTCCGGGTGGCGGCGCTTGGTGTGGGTCAGCGCGCCCAGGTTGCCGAATACCCGCTGCTCGGCGTGCTCCCGGATGGCGCAGGTATTCATAACCACCACGTCCGCGCCCTCGGCGCTGTCTGTCATAGCATAGCCGCAGCTGCGCAGCAGCCCACGAATCTGCTGTGAATCCGCCTCATTCTGCTGGCAGCCGTAGGTCTCCACATACGCCGTCGGTATCCGGTCCCGCTGCCGCCACATATCTGCAATCTGGTCGCAGTAGGCATACTGGCGAGCCAGCTGCTCCTGAGAAATTACTTTGGTCTTCCCGCTCACGGCATTTATCCTCCGCACTCACTTATTGAATGTCTTATTTTATCATTTTTTTCGTTTCTTTTCAATAGTTGGAACGGAAACCGAGTCTGCCTTTTTTGTAGATTTCCCTGGGGCAGATCCGTCCGTTTTTTCGGCGTTGTGAAAGAAAATGTTGTTTGCAGCCGTGCCGCTCTTGACATCGTCCGCTGCCTGTGCTACAATCCGCGTACTTGCTCGGAGGGCAAGCTGCTCACAGAAGCGGCAGCCGGATAAGAGGCAGACTGAGATGTCTGTTTCTTATCCGGCTTTTTTCATGTAACGGGAGGAACTGACAAATGGACTTTCTCAACGGTAAAATCAAACCCATGTACCTCAAATACCTGTCCGCCGCCTTTGGCAGCGCGATCATCACATCGGTCTACTCTATCGTGGATACTGCAATGGTGGGGCAGTACCACGGGCCGGAGGGGACAGCCGCGCTGGCGGTCGTCGCCCCGGTGTGGAACATCATATACAGCCTCGGTCTGCTGATGGGCATTGGCGGCAGCGTCCTTTTCAGCACAAAGCGGGGCAGCAAGGACCGGGACGGGAGCGAAAACCAGTATTTCACGGCAGCGGTAATAGGCTCCATCGCCTTGTCCATCCTGGCATGGATCGGCATCACCTGCTGGGAGCGGCCCATCCTGACCTTCTTCGGCGCGGACGCTTCCCTTCTGGCACTGGCGCAGACGTACATGCGCCCCATCCTGTATGTATTTCCCCTGTTTCTGTTCAACCAGATGCTCGCGGCATTTCTGCGGAACGACGGGAATCCGGGACTTGCAACAATCGGCGTGCTTTCCGGTGGAATTTTCAATATTTTCGGGGACTACTTCTTCGTATTTGTCTGCAATATGGGTATCTACGGTGCCGGCCTTGCAACCGCCATCGGATCGGGTGTATCCTCTCTCGTTATGCTGACCCATTTTGCCGGCCGCAGGAACACCCTCCGGCTGGTCAAGACGGAAAAGCTGCCCGGCAAGCTCTGGGAGATTTCCGTCACCGGCTTTTCCACCTTCTTTGTGGACGCAGCCATGGGTATTCTGACCGTACTCTTCAACCGCCAGATCATGCGCCATCTGGACGGAAACGCCCTGGCAATATATGGACCGATCATACAGGTCAGCACCTTCGTCCAGTGCTGTGCATACAGCGTCGGACAGGCGTCTCAACCCATCGTATCCACAAATTTCGGTGCCGGGAAGGGCGAGCGCATCCGGGAAACCCTTCGTCTGTCTATATTGACGACGGCATGCTTTGGTATATTCTGGACAGCTCTCAGCATGGCGTGCCCCAACGTCTATATCCGCATCTTCATGACACCTACGCCGGAAATCCTGCACATGGCCCCGGGCATTATCCGGACCTATGCCCTTTCCTTCCTGCTGCTTCCGTTCAACATTTTCTCAACCTACTACTTTCAGGCGATCATGAAGCCGAAGGCGGCGTTTATCGTCTCGGTGGCCCGGGGACTTGTCCTCAGCGGAAGCCTGATTCTGGTCCTTCCGTCCCTGTTCAGCCCCCAGGCTCTCTGGTTTGCCATGCCCATCACGGAGCTGCTGACCGCACTCTACGCCGCCGGAGCAATCCGGCGGTACACGAAAACGCTGCCCGGTTGCCGGTGCGCATGACAAATTCCGGAATACCGTTCTATTTTCAGAAAAATTCTCTCTCCCATTTAGGTTTTGCCTCCGGTATCGTAGTATATAAGTGAAGCCGGAAAGGAGGTGGATTGATGCTGGACGACGAACAAATCATAGCGCTGTTCTTTGCACGCTCGGAGCAGGCCATTGATGCGCTGGATCAAAAATACGGAAGGCTCTGCCACAGCGTCTCATACAACATCGTGGGAAGCCGTCAGGATGCGGAGGAATGCGTCAACGATGCCTATTGGGGCGTCTGGAACACCGTCCCTCCGGCAAGGCCCGCCCCGCTGTCCGCCTACATTCTGAAAATCGTCCGAAACGTCTCCATCAAAAGGTATTGGAAAACGGAAGCCGGAAAGCGGAACAGCCATTACACCGTC
>CAKTKB010000109.1 GCA_934569195.1 uncultured Oscillospiraceae bacterium | reverse complement strand
TTCGTTTACGGCGGACAGGACACGACCTCCGATGGCAGCAAGCCCGGCAATCCGCTGCTGAAGCAGCTGGAGGATCACGCAATCACCATCTACTACCCGCCCGGGGCCAAGGGGTGGGACAGCCCCGACTGGGAAGGCTTCCAGCTGGTCGAACAAAAATACCACGTCGATTGGAGCTGATATAGCATGAAAAAAACTGCAAAAATCATCCTAATTGCGTTTGTCTCGGTGCTTCTTGTTTTGGCCTGTTTGGCAGTAATTCCCTTCCTCACCAGCCGCACTCAAATCGGAGAGCACGTATATCGAGCAGAAAACAGGCTGATCGGTACTGCCATCCTTTATGGCGACGGCGTTTGTTGGGAGTATGACCCACACGATTCCAATGGGCAGCTAGGCGGGCTTCTGGCCTTTGACGACGGTACCTATCCGGAAAATGACTGGCTGAAGCGTGTCATCGTTCTTGAAGGTGTGACCTACCTGACGGCCAATACCTTTCATAATTGCGCAAATCTGGAGGAGGTTTACCTTCCCGCCTCTCTTGGGGGCGCCGAGGATGGTTCCTTCGATCTGTGTCCCGGGCTGAAACGGGTCTATTTCTCCGGAGATGCCCCAAACATTTCCATCCAGACCTTCGGGCAGGTATCCTCCGATGTGTTTTACCACACGGACCTGGTGGCAATTCACAAAACCGGGGCCGCCGGCTACGACCGTCCCGTCTGGAATGATTTCCTTGAAATCCTGGCAAAGAATTTCCTCATTCGATTGATATGGTAAAAATGGAATATGTCGCAGAATGTGCAGCATATGTATTTCATCTTAAAATTTGTTCATTTTCACAGTAGCGCTTTTAAAAATGATTTGTTATAATTTTCCTGGGTGCATATTTGTAAGCTCAAATTAGTGCTGAAATATTTACCCTCGTCCGTCCATCCACCGTTTCGTAAAGAAGGAGGCCCACATGAAAAAAATTCTCTTGCGCTTTACCGCCCGGCTGCTGTCCGTCTGCTGCCTGCTGGCGGCTGCAGCCCCCACCTTTGCCGTCATATACACCGATGTTGGCGATCTCAGCACAGAATACCGGGATGCCATCAACTACCTGGGGGACAACGGACTCATGGTAGGCACCAGCTCCACCCACTTCAGCCCCGACCAAGAACTAAACCGCGCTATGGCGGTGACTCTGCTCTACCGTCTCTCCGGAGATACCACCAAGTATTCCTCCAGCTTCCCCGATGTAGCCTCCGGCTCGTACTATTATTACGCCGTGGGCTGGGGCGTGGCGAAGGGCATCGTGTATGGCCACACCGACGGAAAGTTCCATCCCTACGACACCCTGAGCCTGCAGGATTTCTGCACCTTCCTCTACCGCTACGCCAAGAAGTATGACCCCAGCTCCACCCTGTCTCCCCACACGGTAGACCTTTCCTCCGCGTCAGACTACTCCAACATTTCCTCCTACGCCGTGGAGGCCATGTCCTGGTTCTTCTCCTGGGGACTGAAGGATCGAAAAAATGACAGAGAAGCCCTTTCCCCCAAATCTGCCGTCGTGCGGAAGGACGCCGCTCTATTCCTTCACCGCTATCGCTTCCATGTGGAAGGGATTGTCTCCAGACGAGACAATTTCAGCTTTTTAAACGATGGAGACTATTTTGTAAGCGGAGATAAAACGAAATACTGCATCTCCGCCGAGGATTACCGTCGTCTTTCGAACTATGCAGCGACTTATGGCCAAAAAGCCGTGGGTCACTTAGAAAAAGGTGCAAATTATCCTTGGGATGGCTCCTGCTACGGTATGTCTCTGTCCGTCATCCTGGACTACCTGGGAAAGATCGACCTGGACGGAAATTTCTGCAACGGGGTGGATTCCATCTATCAGATCCCCTCCCCCAAGCGGACCTCCTCCGGTCTCCACAAAACCACTAAGGACCGGACCACCGGCGCAACCATCACCCAGATAGAGAGCAAGATCAATCTGTACCATCTCTCTCAATTTATATTCCGAAAAAACGGCGACGAATGGTCCAAAAATGGCCCGTATCCCAGCGACAATTTAAAGGAGGCTATGGAAAGATTAAAATATGGCGGTATTGGTCTGTTTACCTTCAGCTATACCTCTGACATTGATTCCGGTCATGCTGTTGTGGCCTATGGAAAGCCCATCTCCGTAAAGAGCTGTACAACAACCGAACTTCCCTGTTATCACATCCATATCTATGATCCCAATACGTCCGTAAAGGCCATGCTGCACATTTTTTCTTACTCCGGAAATGATATTTACAGCGGCCTTTTCGTTGCGGACTATGGGAAATATGAGATTACCTATTGCAAGCTTGAAACTGACTTTACCCGGCTGAAAGCACTGGATATCGATTATGACGACAATGTTCTGCCCGCCGCGGTATCGGATGAAGAAGCCTCCGAGTCCGTTCTGGATACCTACAATATTCTCTTTGTTCAGGCGGCCGGCGGATTCACCGTAACCAACAGCCGGGGGGAGAGCTTCCATTTCCGGGCCGGTTCCATCACCGGAGCCATGCCCGTATATGGCTTTGACTTTGCTGTGTTTGGGGAAAACACCCCCTGTGAGCTTCGTTTCCTGGTGGACCCGGACGAAAGCTACACCTGCACGGCGGACGAAGGCGGCTCCCTGCTGTCCTTCCACTACATGAGTCAGGACAATTATGTCGGCGGTCAGACTGACGGCGTTGCCTCCTATACCTCCGCCGTTATCTCCGAAGACATTCCGTTGGGAATTCAATGGACAGGAGGAGACATATCATGAAGAAACCCGTACAAAAAACGCTCACCGGACTATCCATCGCGCTGGCTGTGGTTGCGGTTCTGCTGATTCTCGCCATTGCTGCATTCTTCATTCTCTCCAGCATCTATGACGTCACCCAGGTCGGCAACTCCGCCTTCTGTCTTATAACCAAGGATGGGGAAACCGCTGTGATTTTTGGCTTGGGAAGGCTGTGGAATGCTTCTGAGATAACGTATGGCGCGTTTCCAAACTATCCCCATTACGGACTATCGACGCTATATGCATCCGAAATCCAAAAAGCCATCATTTGCTATGGTATTACCAATATTCCCCACGAGTTTTTCACCTACTGCACCAAATTGTCCGAAATTTATATCCCCGCATCCGTTAGAGAATTCGACTGCATGTCTTTGGACGAATGCTACAAGCTTGCCCACGTTTACTTTCAGGGAAATGCCCCAAAATTCGTTTACCTGAAGGAGGAGGTTTTTTTTGACGGCATCCATGCTTGGAATGCTTTTGATGACCTGTATGCAGAGCAGCCCGTTACGATCTATTACCAGCCCGGAACGACCGGATGGGACAGCCCCGACTGGGAGGGGTACAATCTGGTTGCACAGAAATATCGTGTCGATTGGAGTTGATATATCATGAAAAAGCCTGTAAAAGTCATTCTGATCGTTCTTGACATAATTGCCGTCCTTCTAATCCTTGCGATTGCCGCCTATCTCACCCTTGCAGACCACTGTTGGTTCCTCCAAGTGGGGGACACCGCCCTGTGTATCTGGAATGAAAACACCAACACCGCCACCGTTGTCGGTTTTGGGAAGCTCTGGAACTACGAGCCACCAATGGTTTACGGACATGTGGACTATCCCTCCCATGGCATAGCGCCGCTGAGGTATGCAGGCTTCACTGTCGAAAAAGCCATCATCTGCAACGGCATTACCAACGTCCCCGGTAACCTTTTCGGATTTTGTGACGTAACGGAGCTATACATTCCCGCCTCCGTAAAAGAAATGGACTGCACAGCATTCATTGCCAGCAGTGACATCACCGCCCTTCACTTTGGCGGCGATGCGCCCAAGTTCGTTTACGGCGGACAGGACACGACCTCCGATGGCAGCAAGCCCGGCAATCCGCTGCTGAAGCAGCTGGAGGATCA
>CAKTKB010000108.1 GCA_934569195.1 uncultured Oscillospiraceae bacterium | reverse complement strand
CCTCATAGCAGGCCGCCCGTTCCCCACACCCAAAGGAGCAGCACTCGTTGCAGAGAAATTCCACCTTATCCTTCTGTTTCCGGGGAAGCGTGCACAAATCTCCAAAGTCCCTGTTCAATCGGAAATCCGGCACAACATAACGAAATTCCTCCCGCGCCAGCTCCTGTTGAAGTCGGTCAAACCGGGTCAGAACCTTCGTGGTGGAAGAAACGAAATAAAGCCCCGGATAGGTTCTCTTCAGGTAATCCAGCAGCAGGTCCGAATGTACAATCACACCATTTTCGGGGCTGTCCCCCATCGCCAGCATCCGGCAAAGCCCGTTGCACCTTTTGTCCGCCAGATGCTCCTCCCGCAGCAGGGAGTTGCTGAAGGTCAGCCGTGCCGAGATACCCTGTTCCTTCATCCAATTCAGGACCCTTGCGGGTTCACTCTCTCCCGCTTCCACGCGCCCGCCTCCCCAGATGCAGCCGGCCGGGGCGCCATAAATCGATCCGATGTCGCACCACTCATAAAAATATTCCCGGTGCTCCCGGAACAGTCTTAAAAAGATGCAATACAGATCGTAAAAAGCAAACAGCCCGGGAAGGTGATAGTAGGCGATGCCTTGTTTCGTTTTGTCCATGTCTGCCTCCCATTCATCTGTCACAGTGGAAAAACACGATGCCATTATAGTGTGGCCGCAAGGAAAATGCAACCTTCCGCCGCGGCCGTCGGGATCTCCCGCCAGGCCGCACATCCCAAATAATCGTTTACATTTCTGCCGATTTCGGGTATAGTATGGACAGAAGTCCTGCGTTTGCAGGACAGCGGAGCCATCAAAGCTGCGCAAGGATTTGGAGCGGACGCCGGGAGGATGGAACTTTGGATAAAAAAACGCTGCTGGAAATTTTTGATAAATACTGTAAAAAGCTCAGAATTGTCCCCGACTGGGATGTAAAGCTTGTATACGTCGAGGACCCCGCCTGGCCCAAAACCGGCGACTTCAAAATCGACTGCGATGACAAGAAGGCCGTGCTCCTGCTGAACGCGAGCCATCCAAAGCAGGAAAACCTGGAGGAGGTCATCGTACACGAGCTGATGCACTTAAAAATGTACCCGCTGGATCAGGTGACGGAGTCCCTGATCGTCAACACCTTTGAAGAAGGAAGCCCGGCAAGTAATTTTGCATACCAGCAGTTTTTTACCGCCCTGGAGCAGACGGTAGAGGAGCTGGCAAAATGCTTTCTTTTGGAATTCGGCGACAACAAGGTTTTCTCCTACGGCCGCTGCGAGAGCAAGAAATCCTTTAACGACCTGTATGACGGGCTTAGAAACATAGAATGACGGATCATCTCCCACCCTCAGCAAAGCGGCTCCCGGCGCAGAGCAGCTTTCAGATGTATAAGCCGCAGCCGCTATCGCGCTTAGGAGGATAATCCATGGACAAAGAATTCCAGAAATTTTTGGAGTGTCGGATTGACCTTACCCCGGTCGGTGTGGAACGCCGCCGGGATGCCTCCCCTTACTTCTGCACGCCGAAAGGGGCATCGATTTTCGGCTGGGCCGGAGTGGACGGTATACACTTCTGCTTTCTTCCTGGCTTCGGTGAAACGGTATTTGCCGTCAGCCCGATGAACTCCGCCCCGGATTACGTCCACCCCATTGCGCAATGCTTTACGGATTTTCTGCGGCTGTTGTTATCATGCGGGGATGTATCGGCCCTGGAGCAGGCATGGGCGTGGGATGAAGCCCGCTTTTATGCCTTTCTGCAAGACAATCCGCCAACTCCGGAGCAGCAGATAACCTTGCGGGCTGTGGCTTCTGCCATGGCTCTGACCCCAATGGAGCGTCCCTGGCGCTACATAAGGGCACTGCAAGCATCCTTCGATTACAGTGCTATTTCCTCCGGGCCGGATTGCCCGATGGAAAGTCCCTCTGCGGTATCCAAGCCGGTTGAGCCGGAATGGAAGGTCTACTTCGACGGGAATTTCACGGGGCATCGGGGGCGGGACCGGGCAGGCATAGAGATTCCGCTGAATCGGTCCTTTGAATGGGCCGGGCATTTCTGGAGAATCCCCTCCGCTTACGCCTGCAGCAGGGGCCTGGTGGTAGATTTCTGCATGAGCGCTGCGCCGGAAGATATCCGACGCTTCATAGAAAAATGGAACCTTCCCCAGGAGGGGGATTCCAGTGAAGCCTTCAGCCGTGTGCAGCAGATGCAGATGGGTGCCGAAAATCCACTCTGCCTGGATTTCCATGCGGCGCTGGAGCTGAACGGGAAGCACCTGACTCCGTCCCACGGCTGCGCCGTCACTCTGCATCCGTTTCCGCCGGACACAATTTCTCAGGATTCAGAAGCCCAATGGGCTGCGGACCACTACGGCCTGGACCCCGCCTACGGATGGGTAATTTACCGGAACGCTTTTCCTTGGTCCGGCAAGCGGCGTCCGGAGATACATACCCTTTCTCTGACGATGGAGCAGCCGCCGCTCCCCGTTCCGGCTGCGCATTTCCGGGTCGGCAGGCCCGGAGACACCGTTTCTATTTTTCATCCCCGCACCCATGCTCCGTATGTGCTGACCGTGGAGAAGCTGGAAGCCTCGGTGGCCGCCGGTCTTGACCCCCGGCTCTTCCCCACCCACTTTACCACGATGCACTATACGCTCACTCCGGAACCGGCCGAGCCGCTTCTGCTGTTCGACTGCGCCGGCAGTGACGAACCACCGGCCCCTCCGTCAAGGGTTGCGTCCTCTCCTCTCAGCTCCGAAGGAGCATCGTCCGTCGGTATCATCGGCGGCGCAGATGGACCGACGGCAATTCTTCTGAAGCCCCCGTCCCCGGGCCGAATGCACACGGCATATTCCTCCCTGCATTTTGCGCCGGTTCAAGGCGAGACGGAATGGTTCGCAGCTTTTTCCGTTCAACATTCTGAGCCCGCCTCGATTTTGCTTCTGTAGAGGAGAGCCTCCGGCCGTGCAAAATGCGATCTTGTAAAGGAGCCGAGTATGCAGATACGCCAATATGTTTCCTCCGACTGCACAGCGCTGGCTGAGCTATTCTATCAGACCGTGCATTGCGTAAATGCGAAAGACTACACTCCGGAACAATTGTCCGCCTGGGCCACAGGTTCGGTGGATCTGGCGGCATGGGACCGGTCGTTTCAGAGCCATGAGACGCTGGTTGCCGTAGAAAAGGGCGAGATCGTCGGATTTGGGGACATGGATGCCTCGGGATATTTGGATCTGCTGTATGTACACAAGGATCATCAGCACCAAGGAATTGCGACGGCCATCTGCGACCGGCTGGAACGTCACAGCCACGCGGAAAAGTTTACGGTTCATGCGTCCATTACGGCAAAACCTTTTTTTGCCCACAGAGGCTACCGCGTCGTGCGGCAGCAGGACGTCCTGCGGCGCAATGTCGCCCTGACGAATTTCATCATGGAAAAAGATCCGTCCCTCACCCCCGAAGCGGTAAACGGCATTAAAATATACGAAGCATCGGAACGGGCGTCGCTGATGCAGCCCCTGTTGACCGTCTGGGAGGCCTCCGTCCGGGCCACTCATGGATTTCTCTCAGATGCCGAGGTCCGGAAAATCCGTGCATACGTCCCCCAGGCACTGCGCGACGTTCCCCGTCTGATCGTAGCCGAAAGGGAAGGCGGCCATCCAATCGGCTTTATGGGGGTGAACGGGCAGCGCCTGGAAATGCTCTTTCTCCTGCCGGAGGAACGTGGAGCCGGACTGGGCAGACGGCTGCTGACATACGGGATTCGCCGCTGCGGAATCCGGGAAGTCACCGTCAATGAGCAAAACCCGCAGGCCGTCGGCTTCTACACCCATATGGGTTTTGTCCCCTACAAGAGAACGGACCGGGATGAAGCGGGTGACCCTTACCCGCTTGTGTATATGAAACGCATATGACAGATGCACAGCTGGGTGCATCTGTCTACAAAAAACAGGTGCCTGAGATTTGCGCTCAGGCACCTGGTTTTTATA
>CAKTKB010000107.1 GCA_934569195.1 uncultured Oscillospiraceae bacterium | reverse complement strand
GATGCTGCCGCCGGTGGTCACATAGCGCATATCATGGTTGCAGTTCGTCACAGGCGTCCGCAGCCAGTAGTTCCAGGTTGCTCCGCTTCTGTTCCGGGCAATGTAGTAGCTTCCGAGCGTTTCCCTGTTTTCATAGATCGTGTGGAGCTGCCGGACATCCAACAGGAACACTTTGTCAATAATGTTCTCGTAATATGCCTTGTCATATCCATCAGCGACTGTACTAATATCGGTGTTGTAGGGAAGGTCGATCCCCGACTCGTCGAGATAACCAGCCGTGTACTCCGGGTGAGAGACGATGGAGCGCTGCGTCACCGTCTTGATCACGCCGAGCTCGTTCGGACGGAAGCTGTTGAGGAAGCCCTCCTTCCGGTCATACGCCGTTCCACCCAAGATATGCTCCGCATCAGGCGGATTGCCGCAGAGCCATTCTACCTGCCCGGCGGCAGCGCCGGAATTGAGCCAGGAGCGCATATTGCTGTCGCGCCAATGATTGGAGCCGTGCTTGCTCCGCCAACTGTTGCGCCGGTGAGAGCCTGTCCTGGCATTCGCGCCGGTCGTAGCGTCATACGGCATAGAATCCTCGAGCACCCTGTCTGAGAGCATCAAGGGGCCGTTGGCATCCTTTGCCACGCACCGCCACACGATGGGTGCTCCCTCATAGATGCCCAGACGAATATAATCGCCGATCTGGAGCTCTGGTCTTGTGCCCGCTGCCTGGACCGGCTGCGGTAAAAGGCTTATCATCAAAAGTACAGTCAGCAGCATGACCACTGCCCTGCTGTGCGGTTTTTGCTTCATGCGGTTTCTCCTTCGGTAAAAAATATCTTCTTAAGTAACCGCTGAATCAATCGTCTGCAGTTATCTGCGGATCTTCTACCCCAACTGTGCAGTTTGAAAAACTTGAAAGACATCCAGTATTCCTGCGTTTTTCAAACTTTCATTTGTGTCAAAATCTCTCGCCGATAACTCCTACTGATTGAATCAGCGGTTACCAATGTTCAAAAATTCCACCTGCAGTGTACCGTACCGCTCCGCCGCTGTCAATCCCCGGCGCAGAAAAACTCGCCCGGGCGGGATGAACTCCCGCCACTCCCTACAAGTAACCGTAGGCGTATGCTTCACATTTGCAGATCACTCTGCGCAGAGGAATCTGTATAGGATCTCCGCCACCTGCGCCCGCGTTGCCGGGGCGCCCGGGGCAAGGCGATCGTTTCCGACGCCGCTCAGAAGTCCCTCTGCCACTGCCCAGCGCATCGCTTCACGGGCATATACGCTCACCGTGCTGCCATCTGCATAGCTGTTCAGGCTCGCCGCTCTGTCGGTATCCCGACCGAGATACTGCGCGTAGCGGTACAGCACCACCGCAAGCTGCTCGCGGGTCATGGGCGCGTTCGGGCTGAAGCGCGTATCGCTCGTGCCGGTCACGATCCCCTCCTGCTGTGCCCAGCGGACAGCATTGGCGTAGTAGCCATACTGCGCATCCAAAAACGGGTTTGCAGCGGACGCGTGCGGCTCCTGCTCGAGGCGGTGGAGCATCGTTGTGATCATGCCTCTGGTCGTGTTCCGATCCGGCGCAAAGCTGTCCTCACGCACGCCGGACATGATGCCGTTTTCATACAGATACTCTACCGCATCGCGATACCATGCATTCGCTTTTACATCCGCAAATGGAAGCTCGGTTCGGCTCTGCTGCGCCTGCGGGCGGATGCTCGGTCTTGCCACAACATTCAAGCGATCCGGCGGCGTAACCGGCGACCGCGGATCAATGGGCTCTACCGGTGTCTGCTTCTCGACAAAGGTCCACACGCCGATAAACCTCACAATGGTGTCCTCAACTGTTGCCGTCCAGCCGGAGAAGGTCCAAGTGCCGTCCTTTCCATCCTTCTGAGCGGTGGAGGTTGAGCCGGCGGTGTAGCTTTTGTCCATCGCCGCCTCGGCATCCTGCACGCTCTGGTATTCTCTGCTATCTGACGGCAGGGTCTCTCCGTTCGGGAACTCCGTGCCCCAATCGTAGGAGACGGTGTAGGTCACAGCCTTCTCCGTCACCGTAATGGTCGCTGTGTTGCTGCGGGTCTCGGCGGTCTTTTTGCCTGTCGCCTTTTCGTTGGTGTTTGTCGCTACGACATAATAGAATCGAGTACCTGCCGCGTTCGTATCCGGCGTGAAGGTCGAACCCGTTTCACCAGGGATCGGTGTGCCGTTCTGGTCGTCCTCGGAGGTTGCCTCATACCACTGATAGGTGATCTTGCCGCTGTCATCAGCAGTCGTTTCACCGTTCAGCGCTGTTGCACTATCTCCAACCGTGTAGTTGGCATCCGTCAGCGTGATTGCCGCAGGCTTGGCAGCGTCTACCTTGAGTGTTTCCGTAAAGGTCCATTTGCCGCTGAACTTCACAACGGTGTTCTCAACCGTTGCCGTCCAGCCGGAGAAGGTCCATGTGCCGTCCTTTCCGTCCTTCGGAGCGTTGGAGGTAAAGCCATCCGTGTAGGTCGTATCCATAGCCGCTTCCGCGTCCTGCGCGCTCTGGTATTCTCTGCTATCTGACGGCAAGCTCTCCCCCTCCGGGAACTCCGTGCCCCAATCGTAGGAGACGGTGTAGTTCACAGCCTTCTTCGTCACCGTAATGGCTGCCGTATTGCTGCGGGTCTCGGCGGTCTTTTTGCCTGTCGCCTTTTCGTTGGTGTTTGTCGCTACGACATAGTAGTAGTGCGTACCTACCGCGGTCGCATCCGGCGTGAAGGTCGGATCTGTTTTGCCCTCAAGAAGCTTACCATTCTGCTCATCCTTGGAGGTTGCTTCGTACCACTGGTAGGTGATCTCTCCATTGTCAGCAGCAGTCGTCGTACCGTCCAATGCGGTCGCGTTGTCTCCCACTGTGTAGGAGGCATCCGGTAGCGTGATCTCAGCAGGCTTGGCTGCATCTACCAGAGGCTCGTCCTTCTCCCACTTGGCATAGAAAGTTTTATTACCGTTAGCATCGGTCCCGATCGCCGTCACCGCCTCGCCGGAGAAGTCCTCCGTCGGATACCATCCTCGGAACAGGAAACCTTCCTTCGTGGGAATGGGCAGCGTCAGCCCCACGCCCACGCGATAGGACTCGTAGTTGCTCTGATTCTGAATGCTGCCGCCATCCGTATGATAGGTGACCGTGCAGACCTGCGCGGCCTGATCCACCTTTAAGATCCAGCCTGCCTGTGCATCCTGCACAGCCGTTACCGCGTTTCCATTTAAGGTGGTCACCGCGCCGTACTCCTGCGGGCGCGCCACCATCAGGGTCGCGACGGTCATGCCGTCCGTCACTGCACTCTCTGTTTGCAGCGGCAGGCGCTTGCCCTTCAGCTCATTTTGCACTGTGATCTTTCCAAGGGTCTTGAGGTAGATCTCCTGCATTTCCTCGAAGCCGGTGATCGTTACCTCCTTGCCGCCCTCCTGATAAATTGCTGCACCCTTCTGCGCGGTATTGCTGCGGAAGCCGCCGCCGGAGATGGAAAGCGTGCCGCCAGTCCAGACAGCGCCGCCGTTTCCGCCGGAGGTGTTTCCCTCATAGCTGCCGCCGGAGATGGACAGGCCGTTGGGCGTGTAAAGTACGCCGCCATCGCCCTTGGCGCGGTTATTTTGGAACACGCCGCCCTTCAGGGATACGCTGGCGCCCGCTTTATCCTGATAAGCAACGCCGCCCTTTCCCGCCGTGCTGTTATTTTCAAATGTGCCGCCGGTGATGGAGAGCGTTCCCATATTCAGCCAGAATACACCGCCGTTATCTCCACTCTTGTTGTTTCGGAACTCGCCGCCTTCAATAATGGACTTTGCCGAGTGATCCAGACAAACCGCAGCAAAACCACCGGAATTATTACCAGATACTGCGCCGGCCTTTGCCGTGAAAGTGGAAGCGTCCCGGATATGCGCTGCGCCGCCAAACAAAGCGGCATTGCAGTTTCGGATCTCGCCGCCGTTGAGCGCAAGGTTTCCGTTGCTGATCTGGACCGCACCGCCGGTAGGAACGATATTGTCCACCTTTCCACTATACGCATTGGCCTGATTGTCGTTATTTTGCAGGACTGCGCC
>CAKTKB010000106.1 GCA_934569195.1 uncultured Oscillospiraceae bacterium | reverse complement strand
GTCGTAGAGGGTACGCTCCGGGTGGTCAAAGTGTATGATCTGCGGAAGATAACCCCATTTGACGGTGGGACCGAACTGAATTTTGCCTGCGCAGTCCTCCATGCCCAAAAGGCAGCGCAGAAAGGTGGATTTTCCGGTGCCGTTGTCGCCCAGCAGAGCAATGCGATCCCCCCCTTCCACACGCAGATTAACGCCGGAAAACAGAGAGCGGTCTCCGAATGCCTTGCTCATATTTTTGACGGTGAAAACCACGTCTCCGGCAAAATCCTTCTCGCCGAAGGTTGCCTTCATGGTTTTTGCCGTTTTCGGGCGCTCCGTTTTTTTCATCCGGTCCATCCGATGCTGGATGGACATTGCCCGCCGATAGAGCGTCCGGTTGTTGATTCCCCAGCCCTTCATACGCTCCACCGTATAGCCGAGCTGCTTCAGCTTGGCCTGCTCCTGCTCATACTGCTTCATTTGCAGGTCGAATCTGGCCTGCTTTTCATCCATATAGAAGGTGTAGTTTCCGGAGTAAAATTCCCCATGGCCGTCGGTAATCTCAATGATACGCTGTGCGACCTGGTCGAGGAAATACCGGTCATGAGAAATGGTGAGTACGGTTCCCTTAAAGGTGTGAATGTACCGCTCCAGCCATTCTACGCTGCGCAGATCCAGATGGTTTGTCGGCTCGTCCAAAAGCAGGATGTCCGTCTGTTCCAGAAGCAGCCGCGCCAGATTGACGCGGGTCTTTTCTCCGCCGGAGAGACTGTCGAAAAGTTGAGTCCGCTGCTGGGCGGAAATGCCAAGACCGTTGCATATTTTATCCGTCTGCACGTCCATGTCATAGCCGCCGCCGGACTGAAAGCGATTGGAAAGACTGTCATACTCCTTGAGCTGGCGGTCGTTGGCGCCGCTTAGCATGTACCTCTCCAGCGCTTCCATTCGCTGCTTGATCGCCAGCTGGGAGGCAAAGGCGGAGCGGAGAACATCCTCTACGCAGTAGCCCTCCGGAAATTTCGGGATCTGAGAAATCAGGCCGAGACGCTTGTCGGGATTGACATAGACCTCGCCTTCGTCGTAGTCCATTTCACCGGTCAGAATTTTGAAAAGGGTGGTTTTTCCGCAGCCGTTTCGTCCCAAAATGGCGACCCGTTCGCCTGCGTGAATTTCAAAGGATAATCCGCTGAGCAGATTTTCCCCGATCACAAAAAATTTTGTCAGATTTTTTACCTGGATATCAATCATGGTTTTTCTCCGTCCGGTTCTGCCAGAAGCGCCTGAAGCTGTTCCGGGGTGTAGAGCAGATTCAGGGCCTCCAGCAGAGCATTTGTGCTCATATGCTCGGGAAAGCCTAATTTTTTCATGAGGGTCAAGCGCCGCTCCCGGCTGTCTGGGCAGCCGGAAAGGCCCAGGGCAATCAGCTGCTGCTTGGTGATCCGGGAGGCGGGCGGTGTCGGAGCTTCCTCCTCTATGGTGGCGCCGCATCGGCGCAGAGACTCAAGAATAATGGCGGGCGTCATTCCCTCTACCCCCAGCTTACCCTCTTTCCCGGGGGAAGCTTTCCGGCGTTCCTTGCCCGGAATGTCCGGGATGTAGGCGTGCTTTAATTGGTGCGGCGGAATGGCGCTCTTGAGATAGTTCCGGATGACAAACCCCGCTCCGTCCGAATCCGTGAAGATGATCAATCCGCGAACCTGCGCGATTTTTCTCAGGAGGGCCAGCTGCTGCCGGTCCTTCATGATTCCAAAGCCGGAGGTTTCTAAAATCGGGGCGTCCACGATCTGCGAGAGCGTGTTGCGGTCATAGCGTCCCTCCACAACGATTGCTTCCTTAATGCGAACCATTTTTGGCCTCCTGCGCCAGGCGAAGAATCAGCAGCTCCAAGAGACGTTGCGGATCGTCATAGGAGGTTTTCAGCTGCATATCGGTCTGAAGAATCCACTCCGATGCCTTTTTACAGAACCGGGAGGAAAATTTCCTGGCGGCATCCATACTTTTTCTGGCAGGATAGTCCTTGATACCATAGAGCCTGGCCAGATCGGATGCCCCCTTTCCGGAGTCCAGAAGCGTTCGCCCAGCGCTGATCCGCCGGAAATGGCTGCCGATGGCACCGAGAATGGCAATCGGCTCCTGCTGCATTTTCAGCAGAACTTGCAGCTTGTCCAGCGCGGCGGAATAGTCCCCGGCGCCCAGCAGGTCGGTCATCTGAAAGACGACGGCGTCCAATACAGGCTCCGTTACCGAATCAATATCATATTTCGTGATCGTATCGGCGCCGGAAAAGGCTGCAATTTTTTGAATCTCGCCGCTTAGGGCCGTCATGGTTCCGCCGGTCAGGTCGACCAGGTACAGGCATAGCTCCTGAGAAATGGATTTTCCCAGCTTCGCAAAATGCCGGGTGATCCAGGCGGACAGCTCCCGGGGAGACTGCTTGGGAAACTCTACAATTTTACCGGCGCTTTCTATGCTGCTCCACAGCGCTTTGAAACGCTTATCCGGCTGCCACGGGGAAAGCTCATAGCAAAAAACAACGGTGCAATACTCCGGAATATCGGCTAAAAGCTCGGTGGCTTTTTTGCGTTCGTCCTCGGGAAGCTTAAAAGGGTCGATCTCATCGAGCTGCACAAACGTATGGTCGGACATCATGGGCATATTTTCCACCGCGTCGGAAAAAGCCTGCATGGAAAAGGTTTCCCCATTAAATCGGTGAAAATTAAAGGATTCGGTCAGAGGATCCAGAAGTTTTTTTCGCAGCGCATCGAGATAGTAACGCAGAAGGTAGACTTCCTCGCCGTGAAAAAAATACAGTCTCCCGGGGTTCCCGGTCCGGATTGCAGTTTTAAGCTCGGAAAAAGACGTGTTTTCCGCAGTTTTTGCCATGAAATTACCTCCTGTATAGGATGGTTCCGCATTGGTCCGTGCGATAGATTTCGCACCCGACCGCTTCTAGGCGGTCAAGCGTCTGGGAATTGGGGTGACCGTACACATTGTCTGCCGAGACGGAAATCAGCGCGACCTCCGGCCGGATACCCTCCAGCAGCTGCGTGCAGGTGGAATACTTGGAGCCGTGGTGTCCCACGACCAATACGTTGACGGTGGGAAGCCCCTTTGCAAGCAGCCGGCGCTCGCCGAAGTCGCTTCGATCTCCGGTAATGAGTACGTTCCCGCTGTCCGTCTGGAACAGGACGGCCAGGGAGGCATCGTTATGATCTCCCTTCAGGGCAGGACCGTAGATGTGCAGGGAAATACCGTCCGACGTCAGGAGAAGATCCTGTTCTACGGGCAGAATTTCCGCATCGGATAGGGACGCAATGGAGGCCCGAACGTTGGTGGAATCTTCCAGATCCGGGAGGAATATTGCATCCGCCTGAATTCTGGAAAGAAGCAGAGGCACGCCGCCGCTGTGATCCCGGTCATAATGCGTCAGAATGATGCCGTCCAGCCGGGAGATACCCTGGGAAAGAAGCGTCTCCGCAGCCAGGTCGGCAGCAGAGGTATCCTGACTTCCGCCGCAATCGACCAGATATGCTTTGCCGCGGCTTTGCAGCAGGATGCACTGTCCCTGGCCCACATCCAGCGCCGTTACCCGCAGACCGTCTGTCAACGGCTCTGCCCACGATGCCAGCAGGGCCAGGGACAGGCCAAAGCACGCACACAGAGCCGCAGCGCCCGGGTGCTTACGCTTGCTCAGGAGCAGCAGCACCAAAAGCAGGTAGCAAAAGACCAGCCAGGCTACGATATAGACACTCTTCGTATAAACGGCGGCCAGCGGGAGAGAAGAAAAGATTTTGCTGATTCCTGCGGCGCACCGAAGCAGAGCTGCGGTCAGGCGGGCCGGAAGAGCAGCCGGTATGCCAATAAGCGCCAGAACGCAGGTCAGGAGCGTGCCGTAGAAGCTCAGGCTGATGATGGGAACAACCAGCAGGTTGGTTATCGGGCTGACCAGGCTTACGGTCCCAAAGTGCACGGCGCACAAGGGCGTCGTAACGGCCATGGAGCCGAGGGTAACGGAAAGTGAACCGGCCAGGAACCGGCGTATGCCGGAGACGAGGCCCTTCCCCTTCTTGTGATCCGGGCGATGACCGGCAAGCATACGCTTCTGCAATTTTGGCG
>CAKTKB010000105.1 GCA_934569195.1 uncultured Oscillospiraceae bacterium | reverse complement strand
GCCTGGTTGAAGAACATGTAGAAGAAATCGCTCAGGTGATGTGCGAAGAAGGCGGAAAACCAATGGAACAGTGCAGGACCGAGGTCTATGCCAACGCGGCAATCTTCCGGATCTATTGCGCTGCAGCCTATACCTTTTATGGGAAGACCCTTCCGTATAACGGGGAGGCCAGATCCCAGGGCGATGTGGTCATGACCATCCATGAGCCGCTGGGCGTGTTTGCCAATATCGTACCGTTTAACTATCCTTGCGAGCTGGCAGCTCATAAGCTGGCACCTATGCTGGTTACGGGCAACGCCGTGGTTTTGATGCCTTCCTCCAAGACCCCGCGCAGCGCAATTATGATCGTGAATCTGCTCTATAAGGCAGGCGTTCCTGCCAATGCCGTTTGCTGCGTCACCGGAAAGGGCAGCCTGATCGGCGCCTCCGCCGCAAAGGATCCCCGTGTGGCGGCGGTCAGCTTTACCGGCAGCACCGGAGTAGGGATCTCCCTGGCCGAAACCTGTGCAAAAAGTCTTCGTCCGGTCTCTTTGGAACTGGGAGGAAACGACCCGCTGATTATTTTCGATGACGCCGACTATGAAAAGGCTCTTGACGAGGCTGTGGCGGGACGGCTGGGAAACGCAGGGCAGACCTGCTGCGCCAGCAAGCGTTTTCTTGTACAGAAAGGAATTTATGACAAATTCGCAGCGGATCTAACGGCACGGTTGTCCGCCGTTAAGGTCGGTGATCCCGCTGACCCGTCTGTGGAAATGGGTCCTTGCGTGCGGGAAGCGGATGCCAAGGAGGTAGAGCGGCAGATCCGGCTGACGATTGACCAAGGAGGAGAATTGCTGCTTGGCGGAAAGCGGAATGGCGCATTTGTGGAGCCTACGGTCATTAAGACGCCTAAGGAGGCGGACATCGCCAAGGACATGGAATGCTTTGGGCCGGTTTGGCCTCTGATCGCCTTTGATACTGCGGACGAAGCGGTTGAAATTGCGAACAACACGATTTTCGGCCTTTCCTCCGGCGTTATGACCTCGGATATGAAAGTTGCTATGAAGGTGGCGAACCGTCTGGAATCCGGTTCCTGCATCATCGGCGGCAGCGGAAATTATCGACTGGCCCACCAACCCTTCGGCGGCTATAAATACTCCGGGGTGGGCAGAGAGGGTGCGGTCTCCACTTTGGAGGAAGTGACCCAGCAGAAAACCATTGCGTTCAAAGAAATTCTGAATGTTTGAGCGGCCTGTACTCGTCCAATTGCGCAAAAGAATGGCGAGGTGAAGAAAGATGAAACCAAATTCGAAATTGCGAAAGCGCATTTTTAAATGCTGGCCGCTGTACACCATGCTGATCCCGGGGATGATCTATCTGATCATCAACAATTATCTGCCCATGTTTGGGATTTTGATTGCTTTCAAAAAAATTGATTATTCTCTTGGAATTTTCAAAAGCCCTTGGGTGGGATTTTCAAACTTTACGTATCTGCTGGCTTCAAACGATGCGTATATCATGTTCCGGAACACGATCCTTTACAATGTGGCGTTTATCATTTTAGGAAATGTTCTTGCGCTGGTTGTTGCCATTGCTTTGGATACTGTGAAGAACCGGGCGTTTCGGAATGTGTCCCAGGTGATTATTCTGATTCCCAATCTGCTTTCCACGATTATCATCACCTATATCGTTTATGCGTTCCTGAACGAACAGCATGGCTTCATGAACAATACAATCCTGGCGGCGCTTCATATCAATCCCATCAGCTGGTACAACACGCCGGGGCCATGGCCGATTATCCTGACCATTGTATATCTGTGGATGTCCATCGGCTACACATCCATCCTCTACTATTCTACCCTGATTGGTATCGATAAGACCTACTATGAGGCTGCAGTGGTAGACGGAGCCTCTCTTTGGCAGCAGATTTTCCGGATCACCCTTCCTTGCATGAAAAAGACGATTGTCATCCTGCTGATTCTTGCCGTGGGGAGAATCTGTTACTCGGATTTCGGGCTGTTTTATCAGGTGCCTATGCACAGCGGGCTGCTTTATCCCACCACACAGACCATCGATACCTTTGTGTATCGGGCGCTGCTGGAGCAGAACAGCATCGGCAGGTCCTCAGCGGCCGGGTTGTTTCAGTCTGTGCTCGGCTTTGTGCTGGTTGTAACTACCAATCTGATTGTCCGAAAAGTAGACGAAGAAAGCTCGTTGTTTTAAGGAGGCGGGCAGATGATTACAAATAACAAGGTCTTTATCGTTGTTCAGCACATTCTTCTGGCCTTCCTGGTGGTAATGGCTATCGTGCCATTCTGGCTGCTGATTTCCAGTTCCTTTACCACAGAGCGGGAACTTCTGGAACATGGATATTCGCTTTTTCCAAAGGTTGTCACACTTGATGCGTACCGGTATTTGTTTTCGGTCAGCGGCGGCGTTTTACGAGCCTATATGATGAGCATCATCATTGCCGGAAGCGGTGTGCTTACATGTCTGTTTTTGACCATTTTGTTTGCATATCCGCTTTCCAAACATGACCTTCCCGGAAAGAGCTTTTTTGCCTTTTTCCTGTTCTTCACCATGTTGTTCAATGGCGGGTTGGTGCCAACCTATATGGTTTATACGCGATTGTTCCATATAAAGGACACCATATTTGCCATGATCGTTCCCGGATTGCTGATGAGTCCCTTCAACGTCATCATGGTGCGGACCTATATTACCTCCAATGTGGCAAATGAGATTGTCGATGCGGCAAAAATCGATGGAGCAGGTGAGTACCGCTCGCTATTTTCCGTGGTTCTTCCACTCTGCAAGCCCATTATCGGCACCATCGCCCTGATGTCCTTCATCGCCTATTGGAACAACTGGACCAACGGCATTTATTACATTCAAAATCGAACGGACCTGTATGGAATCCAGAACTATCTGAAGTCCGTGCTGGACAGCGTGAATGTGCTTCAGAGCCAGATATCCAGCCAAGTTGGCATCGATGTGAAGGACTTGCCCTCGGTGGGCATCCGAATGGCCTTGGCCGTCATCGGCGTTTTGCCGGTTCTGATTATGTATCCCTTCTTTCAAAAATCCTTTATCAAGGGCATTACCATCGGTTCGGTCAAGGGTTAAGTCAAAAAGCGAGGTGTTGCGCGATGCTCTTACATGCGAAAACCAGGTATGGGAAAGTACAGGGAACGCCATCGTCCGTGGCCGGAGTGGCGGTGTTTCGAGGCGTTCCTTACGCAAAACCTCCGGTGGGAGAACTGCGCTGGAGAGCGCCGGAGAAGCCGGAGGCTTGGGACGGCGTCTTGAAATGCGAGAAATTCCGGGCAGCCGCCATGCAGACTAAGGCGACCATGCCGTTTTATGTGAAGGAGTTTCCCATCGACTATTCCCAAATCGCTATACACGAAGACTGCCTGTATCTGAACATCTGGACGCCGGCGGCTTCCGCATCGGATAAGCTTCCGGTCATGGTCTATTTTCACGGTGGCGGGGATGTGACAGGATTTCCTCACGAGCCGGAGCACGATGGCGCCCGCCTTGCCGAAAAGCAGGTGATTTACGTCAACGTAACTTACCGGCTCAATGTATTCGGATTTCTTGCGCATCCGGAGCTTACGGCAGAAAGTGGATACGGCGCAAGCGGAAACTACGGACTGCTGGATCAGGTGGCGGCGCTGAAATGGATACAGGAGAATATCGAAGCCTTTGGCGGCAATCCGGACATAGTAACGATTTTTGGGCAGTCCGCCGGTGCAGGGAACGTTCACGCCCACTGCGTCAGCCCGCTGACCAAGGGACTGTTCCGGCGGGCCATCAGCATTTCCGGCAGCGGCGTTGTTTCTCTGATGCGGGCCGGCACACTGCGGGATGAAGAACAGAAGGGACTTGCTTTTCAGAAGACCTGCTCCTGCAATTCGCTAAAAGAACTTCGGGATCTTCCGGAGGCGATGGTCCTGGCATATATGGCGCAAAGCCGTATAAATTGCACCTTCTGCATTGACAATTATTATCTGTTAGAGGAGCCCTCTGCGGCGATCATTCATGGCCGCCATCATGACGTGGAGATCATGGCAGGCAGCTGCGCCAACGAAGGCGCAGCCTTCGGCTACGGATATCGAAATTCGATGAAGGGCTTTCGAGGGGC
>CAKTKB010000104.1 GCA_934569195.1 uncultured Oscillospiraceae bacterium | reverse complement strand
CCCTTCAACGGGGTGGGCGGGGAGATGTCCGGAAAAGACGACAAGGTCTTCGCCGCGTTCACAAATCGCTTTTACTAGGGCGGTGCCAATCAGGCCGCCGCCTCCAATCAGTAAAGTGGCCATACTCTAAAACCTGCCGTTCAATCAGTGATCTCAGCGATGAACTCGATCTCGATGGGGGAGTTGCCGGGCAATGCCGCAACACCCAGAGCGGTGCGGGCGTGTCTGCCGCTTTCGCCAAACAGTTCGACAAGGAATTCAGATGCGGCGTTCATTACCTGGGACTGCTGATAGAAGCCGGGAGCAGAAGCAACAAAGCCGTTGAGCTTGATGATGGTTTTAATGCGGTTGAGGTCACCCAGGGCGGCCTTTGCCTTGGCCAGGCAGTTCAGAAGAGCGATTCTAGCGCACTCCTGTGCATCCTCCAGGGAAACATCAGCACCGACCAAGCCCTCTTTCGGCAGCTTGCCGTTGACCAGTGCGGTTGAGCCGGAGGTGAACATGACGCTGCCTACGATTCGGGCGGGAATGAACAGACCGACGGTCTTAGAGACTTCTGGTAGAGGATAACCCATTTCCTTCAGTTTTTCTTCAATACACATAGTGTAATCTCCTTTTCACTATTTTGGATAAGAATTATACGGGGGGGAGATTGCGCTTTAATCTGATGGTATTAATAATTTCTTTGGCACCCTCCTTGGCGGTATAGCTCATCTTGTAGCCAAGCTCCTCTTCCGCTTCCGATGTGACATATTTCCAGGCGGAAGTGTACTTGCCGGGCAGGAGCTCAATCTCTGCGTCGGGAAGGAGGGAAAGAACATAATCTCTCAAATCGGATGTTTTCATAATATCGCCCGTAATGGTGAAGGCGCGGGATTTGGTAGTGGGAACGGTGCATGCCAGCAAGGTGGCGCGGGCGGCATCCTTGACGTACAGCCAGTTGGGTTCATCATCACCAAAATTCACGACGCCCTTGCGGCCCCATGCGGGGTTGTCAATCAGCTGGACAGGATAGCTTCCGTGGCGCTGCTGTCTGCCTACGCCATAGACAATACAGTAGCGCAGAGCAATATTGTCAACGCCAAAGGCCTCGAAGTAGTGCTTGCCTATGTATTCCAGATAACTCTTGCAGGCGGAATAGACGGACCATGGGAAATGAGGCGCGTCGTTGGGGATCCACTCCTCGCTGTGTTTGGACGGGGGGCCAAAGATGGTCTGTGAACTTGCCCAGACAACACGCCGGATGCCCAGAATGCGCGCAGCCTCAAACATATTTATGGTGCCCATAATATTGATGCGCACGGCCTCCGGGCAGTTTTCTTCCGCGCTTGCGAGCAAGCCAGCTAGGTGGACGATGGTATCAATCTGATTCTCCTTGCAGATGTTGAGAATGCGGGGAAGGTCGCCAACATCGCCTTGTAGCAACGTACAGGATTTGATTTCTTCTTCGGTAAGGATGTCCTGAATGGATGTGTTTGCGAGTGTGTTATCATAGCCGATAACTGTATGACCCTCACTAATGAAAAGTTTTAAGATATAAGAACCGATAAATCCAGTTGCACCAGTCAACAGAACGTTCATTTCAACACCTTCTTTTTTGCGTTATACTTCTTTTTTAAGCCATTTTCCGTATCCGGGGGCCACATCAAACGTCGAACCATTGAAAACAACCTTTCCGCGCACGATGGTTTTCAGGATCTTTCCGGTCGCATCTTCTCCGTCCATGAAGCTACAGGCTTCTCTACCCTTGGTGTAGAATTTGGTATGGTCAAGGCGGTACTGGTAATCCAGATCGATGAGGATGAAGTCGGCGTCATAACCAATTTTGATCTCACCCTTGTTTTTAATGCCGAAAACCTTGGCTGGATTGCTACACAGCATCTCCACCGCCCTGTGAAGAGAGATGCGCTTTTCGCGGACAGCGTTGAGCATCAAGGGAATGCGGACCTCAATACCAGCATAGCCGTTAGGCGAGTCAAAGATATTAGTTGGATTGCGCAACTTCTCCTCTATTGAGTAGGGGCCGTGGTCGCTGGCAACAACATCGATGGATCCGTCTTCAATATACTTCCACATACCATCAACCACATTGCGGGCGCGCAGGGGGGGGGTGTTCTTGGCCAGAGCACCAAAACGCTCCAGGTAGCTTTCGTCGCGATAAAGGTACTGGGGGCAGGTCTCGATATAAACCTCCTGCCCGTCTCTGCGTGCTTGAAGCGCGATTTCTACTGCTTCGGGAACGGAAATGTGGACAAGGTAGGTTCTTGCTCCTGTGTATTTTGCCAATGTAAGAAGTTTTTGTACGGCAAGAACCTCTACGAGCGGGGGACGGCTTTTGCAATGAGAAATCGGTTTATCACATTCGGGCATCATTTGTGCAATCCCTGCGGTGACGAGTTCGTTGTCTTCTGTGTGAGCAGCTAACAAAAGGTTGGTTTTTCCAACCTCTTTGACAATTTCCAGAAGTTCACCAGTGTTCTTGCTGGTCATTCCTTCGAAGGAACTTTCGGCTCCTTTTGGTGCATCGTGTAGGAATGTTTTATAACCATAGATACCGCCCTTGGCAAGATCACTGATACAATCCAGGTGTTCAAATCCTGCTGCGCCAAGGAAACCCACATCAATCAATGCTTGTTCTTCGACAAGTTTGCCACGGTTATTCAAGATTTCTTGATTGAACTGTGGAGGGACAGAAACGGGGTGTTCAAGAATGGTGGTTGTGCCGCCTGCTGCTGCGGCTTGTGTTCCGGTGATAAAGGTTTCTCTGTGAGAGAACGCTGGATACCGAATATGTACATGAGGATCTACGCCACCGGGCAGAAGATGGAATCCTTTGCCATCAATTACTTGGTGCGCGGGCATTTCAGAATCGAAACACCCTGAAGAGAAAATAGCGGCGATTTTTTCGTTTTTTACCGCAACACTTCCGAAGAGAATAGATTTTGGTAATACGATATTTACATTTTTTATAATTAAATCAAACACAATTGTCCAATGTGCTCCTTTCTTCAAGTTCTGACGAAAGTCAGGTGAGAAGGCGGAGAAGTGCGAGTGTCAGGATTTTGGTTCCCTCCATCAGTTCCTCTTCGGTAACTCTTTCGTCGGTGGCGTGACCGAGACCGGGGTCGGTGGGACCAAAGATGGCGATGGGGACACCGAGTCTGGCGAAGCGGCTGCCGTCACTGTGCTGGAAATAACCGGTTGGCTGGGCATCTTTGCCCTTGACCTCGCTGGTGGCGCTGAGCATGGCCTGAACGAGGGGATGTGCGGGGTCGGTGTTTACCGAAATACCGTTGTCGGTGTTGGTGACTTTGATATTCCACTTGAAGGCGGGGCCCTGGTCGGACATTTTCTGCAGGATCTCGTTGAACCGCTGAAGAATGTACTCCTCCTTGACGCCGGGAACCATGCGGCAGTCGACGCTCAGGGTGCACAGCTCGGGAATGATGTTGGTACGGATGCCGCCGTCGATGCGGGTCATGGAAATGGTGGTCTTGGGCAGATAGGGATGCTCCACCTTTTCGACCTCAGGGATTAGCTCTGTGTTCACAGTGTGGATAAACTCTGCCATTAGGACAGTGGCATTGACACCGCGCCAGGGGAGGGCGCCGTGCACGGCTTTACCCTTAATCGTAATATCACAGTACATAATAGAACGCTCGGCGACGGCCACTTCGTTCTCTGTCTGCTCGCCAATGATAATCAAATCAGGCTTTACGATATTGTAGTCTCTCAGGAAGTTGGCGCCTCTGTGTCCGCTAGCCTCTTCGTCGGCGATGGGATTGATCAGAAGATCGCCCTTTAATTTAACACCTGCGCGTTTTAACGCCAGGGCCGCCATGACCTGGATGCAAACGGAACCCTTGCAGTCGCCTGCACCACGGCCGTAGATAACACCGTTGTCATTTACGCCGGCGAATGGATCGTACTTCCATCGGGAGAGATCTCCGGCTAACACGGTGTCCATGTGTGCGGACATAAGAACTGTGGGGCCTTCGCCTTCACCATAGATTTTACCGATTACGCTGGGCTTGATTTCATTGGAAAGGCCATCGTTCATAGGAGAAATGACCGAGTCTGGAGGGGTGACGACGGTAGTTTGCATGCCGTTTTCTGCCATCTTTTTGGCGCACAAGGCGGCAATCTCACGGGAATCTCCAGGGGGGTAGTCAC
>CAKTKB010000103.1 GCA_934569195.1 uncultured Oscillospiraceae bacterium | reverse complement strand
CCGGCACTGGCGCAGGCCATTGTCTCGGACGCAAATATCTGCCCGCAGACAAGGGATATTTCCGTAACGGTTCGCTTTCAGGCGTATGTACCGTTGAAGCAGGAGGAATGCATCTGCCGCGAGGTAGAGAAATGCTATGATCTGCGCAAGCTGCTGCTCACCGCCCAGTATCCCAAGGAGGCCATGGCCACGACAAACGGTGAGGACCTGATGCCCCTGTTTGTCCGGCAGAATTCCATGTCCAGAGGCTCCCTGGCCGGGGCCAGATGGGTTTGGGAGGATGGGCGTCTGCACATACACCTGCGGGCAAACGGGAAAAAGCTGATAGAAGCCTGCATTCCCCAGGTTCGCCAGGCTCTGCTGAAACGATTTGGCCGAATGCCGGAAATTGAGATTCACGCAGGACAGGACCTGGAGGGACAGGCCCTGTTTGATGCAACGGAGCAGATCCGGGACGATATGGTACGGAATCTTCCGAAAACCGCCGCCCCCAAGAACGCTGCGCCGTCCCCCCAGCAGCCGGCATCCGACATGCTTTACGGCAAGCCCTTCAAGGGTAAGCCCGCGGTTATGCGGGAGCTGACGCTTGACATGGGCAGCGTCATTGTAGAGGGCAGGGTTTTCTCCGTAGAGCACAAGGAGCTGAAAAAGCGCGGCGCATGGGTCATCAATTTTGACATGACGGATAATACAGGCTCCATCCGCATCAACCGTTTCATGGAGGCGGGGGAGGCGAAGCCCTTTCTGGAAGCCGTGCAGCCCGGTGCCGTCCTGCGCATTCAGGGCAAGCTAATGGTCAATCAGTTTGATAACGAGATGATCCTCAAGCCCTTTGCCATGACCCGCGGCTCCATGCCCAAGCGGCTGGATACCGCCGAGGGGGCCAAGCGTGTCGAGCTGCACCTGCATACGACCATGAGCAACATGGATGCGCTGACAGACACGGCCGCCGCCGTGAAGCAGGCCGCCGCCTGGGGCCACCGGGCCATTGCCATCACCGATCACGGCGTCGCCCAATCCTTCCCGGATGCCATGAAGGCAGCCGCCAAGGCCAAGGTCGCCGGAACGGACGAGCCAATTAAGATTCTGTACGGCTGCGAGGGCTATTATGTCAATGATGTGGACGACCGGATCGTGGTCCACGGCAGCCAGGAAATGACCTTCGATCAGGAGTTCGTCGCCTTCGACCTGGAAACCACCGGCCTGTCCTCCCGGAACGACAGAATTATCGAAATCGGAGCCGTAATTCTGCGCGGCGGTCAGGAAATCGACCGTTTCCAGACCTTCGTGGACCCCCAGCGGGCACTGGAGCAGAAAATTGTCGATCTGACGGGCATTACGGATGATATGCTTCGCGGCGCGCCCAAGATTGAGGAGGCGCTGCCCCGGTTTTTGGAATTCGTCGGAAATCGCGTTCTGGTGGCGCACAATGCAGATTTTGATACCGGATTTATCCGGGAGGCGTGCCGCCGGCAGGGAATTTCCTACACCTTTACATCCGCCGATACGCTGATTTTGTCCCAGAACCTCATGCCCCATCTGAGTAAGTTTAAGCTGGATGTGGTTTCCAACGCTTTGAGCCTGCCGGAATTCAATCACCATCGAGCTTCTGACGATGCGGTGACCTGCGGTCTGATTATGGACCGGCTGATGGGCAAGCTGAGAGAAATCGGCGTAAACAGTCTCCAGCAGATCAATCCGGCCATGCCCAAGCTGCGCGCGCAGGGGCATATTCATGACCGCCGCGCCCGGCACATCATCCTCTTTGCCAAAAACCAGGTGGGTCTGCGGAATTTGTATCACCTGATTTCCGACTCCAATCTCAAGTATTTTAAGCGCGTGCCGCGGATTCCCAAATCCGAGCTGCTAGAAATGCGGGAGGGCCTGATGATTGGCTCTGCGTGTGAAGCAGGCGAGCTATTTCAGGCAATTTTAGACGGAAAAAGCGACGACGAGGTGCGCAGAATTGCCTCATTCTATGACTTTCTGGAAATCCAGCCCCTGGATAACAATCGATTCATGCTGGCCAAGGGAATCGTCCAGGAGGAAGAGGAGCTGCGGGAGTTCAACCGCCGCATTGTGCGTCTCGGCCAGGAGCTTGGAAAGATGGTCGTGGCTACCGGAGACGTCCATTTCCTGAACCCGGAGGACGAGATTTTCCGGCATATTCTTCTTGCGACCAAGGGCTTTGAGGACTGCGACCGGCCAAACCCGCTGTACTTCCGCACAACCGACGAAATGCTGCGGGAATTTTTCTACCTTGGGGAGGAGAAAGCCTACGAGGTTGTCGTGACCAATCCGAACCGGATCGCCGATATGTGCGAAAGCCTGCGGCCGGTCCCACACAACCTGTTTGCACCCAAAATTGAAAATTCCGTGGAGGACCTCCGTGCCCTGGTTTATGGAAAGCTCCATAGACTCTACGGTGAAAATCCCCCGGAGCTGATCTCCAAGCGTGTCGAAACCGAGCTGGGAGACATCATCAATTGTCACTACGACGTGATCTATATGTCTGCACAGAAGCTGGTGCAGAACTCCCTGGAGCACGGCTATCTGGTCGGCTCCAGAGGCTCCGTCGGTTCCTCCATCGTTGCGTACATGGCCGGAATCACAGAGGTCAATTCCTTCCCGCCCCATTACCGCTGCCCGAATCCGGCGTGCAAATACACCACCTTCGATGTACCCAAGGGCTACGGCTGCGGAGCGGACCTTCCGGACGCAATCTGCCCCAAATGCGGAACCCAATTTGAAAAAGACGGCTTCAACATTCCTTTTGAGACCTTCCTGGGCTTCGGCGGTGATAAGGTGCCGGATATCGACCTGAATTTCTCCGGAGAATACCAGGCAAAGGCCCACGCATATTGCGTTGAAATGTTTGGAAAATCCCATGTTTTCCGGGCCGGTACCGTAGGTACAGTGGCAGAAAAAACGGCTTTCGGCTATGTAAAAAAATACCTGGCCGAGCGGAATATGACTGCCTCCCGAGCAGAGGAGAACCGGCTGGCGGCCGGCTGCGTAGGTGTGCGCAGGACAACCGGTCAGCATCCGGGCGGCCTGGTGGTCATCCCCCAGGAGAACGAGATTTGGGATTTCTGCCCGGTGCAGCATCCTGCGGACGATCCCAACGCAGATACCATTACGACACATTTTGAATACCACTCCATGGAGGAAAACCTTCTGAAGCTGGACATGCTGGGGCATGACGACCCGACCATGATCCGGATGATGGAGGATATGACCGGCGTAAACGCACAGAAGATTCCCCTGGACGACAAGGATACCATGTCCATATTCACCTCGTCGAAGGTGCTGGGCTATGAGGACGATCCCATTCTGGGGCCTACCGGCGCTGTGGCCATTCCGGAGTTCAACACCCGCTTTACCCGCGGTATGCTGATGGATACCATGCCCACCCGGTTTGATACGCTTCTGCGCCTGTCCGGCTTTTCCCACGGAACCGATGTCTGGCTTGGAAATGCAAAGGACCTGATCACCTCCAAGACGGCTACCGTCGATCAGGCCATCGGCTGCCGGGACGATATTATGAT
This sequence comes from uncultured Oscillospiraceae bacterium, assembly GCA_934569195.1. Classification (GTDB taxonomy): domain Bacteria; phylum Bacillota; class Clostridia; order Oscillospirales; family Oscillospiraceae; genus Faecousia. The sequence continues at coordinate 859 of CAKTKB010000103.1, read as the reverse complement.
CTATCTGATTTCCTGCGGTATGCCGGAGAAGCGCTCCTTCAAAATCATGGAGGCCGTCCGGAAGGGCAGAGGATTGCCGGAGGGTGCGGAGGAAGAAATGAAAGCGGCCGGTGTGCCGGACTGGTATATCGGCTCCTGCAAAAAAATCAAATACCTTTTCCCCAAGGCCCACGCGGTTGCCTATGTTATGATGGCTTTCCGCATTGCCTGGTTCAAGGTACACTACCCTCTGGCCTTCTACGCGGCATATTTCTATCGCCGCAGTCAGAAGGGCGGATTCGATGCCGTTATGATGACCCACGGCATGGATGCGGTAAAGGCCAGCATTCAGGCCATTGAGGAAAATGAAAACGCAACAGACAAGGATGAGGACCTGCTGACCACGCTGGAGGTCGCCTATGAATATTACCTGCGCGGGTTCTCCTTCCTCCCGATCAACCTGTATGAAAGCCACGCCACAAAGTTCCTGATTAAGGACGGGAAGCTCCTGCCGCCCTTTGTGTCCATCTCCGGCCTGGGCGAAAGCGCGGCCTGGGATCTGATGGAGGGCCGGAAGGACAAGCAATTCCTCTCCATCGAGGAGGTTGCGGCGGCCTGTCCGAAGGTTTCCAAGACCCACATTCAGATGCTCAAGCAGGCAGGGGCCTTTGGGGATATGCCGGACACAAGCCAGGTCAGCTTTTTCTGAGCCGTTTACAGTTCCTTTTCAATTCTGTAAAAAATCGGAAACCTGCCTGCGCTAGTATAGAATCATACAAAGATGAAAGGAGCGACGAGGTATATGCCCGGAAGATTTGGTCCTGGCGGACCCGGTGGCCCTGGTGGCCCTGGCGGTCCCGGAGGTCCCGGAGGTCCCGGT
>CAKTKB010000102.1 GCA_934569195.1 uncultured Oscillospiraceae bacterium | reverse complement strand
GGTATTTGAACTGACGACTGGGATCTCCGGTGCTGCGGAACCGCAGGACCCAGCTTTTGCCGGCGTCCAGCTGCTGGCGGATGTCCTCCAGCGGGCGGTCGCGCCAGATGGCGTACTTGCCGTAATATCCGGTGGTTTCCTTTGCCGCCTCCTGCTGCTCACGCATGGCAGTCAGCTCTTCCTCCGTGCAGAAGCAGGGATATGCCATGCCGGCAAGAACCAGCTGCTTTGCGTAGACATGGTAGATGGCGGCGCGCTGACGCTGGCGGTACGGACCATAGCTGCCGTTGTCCCCGTCAATGGTAGCGCCCTCGTCAAAGTGAATGCCGTAGTGCTTCAGCGTGTTGAGAAGAACCTCCACAGCTCCGGGGACCTCCCGCTTTGCATCGGTGTCCTCCACACGCAGAAACAGCACACCGCCGCTCTGGTGGGCCATGCGTTCAGAGGTCAGACCCTGAACCAGGTTTCCCAAATGAACAAAGCCGGTGGGGGAGGGGGCCATACGGGTCACGACGGCGCCCTCGGGAAGCTGCCGACGGGGATACCGTGCCTCCAGCATCTCCGGCGTCTCGCTGACGTCCGGAAACAGAAGCTGTGCGAGTGTATCGTAATTCATGGGCTTCAACCTCTTTATATCGTAAAGTAATCTATGGTGCAGAGTATACCATAACCGGGGCGATAAATCAATTCCCGTTCCGGCAAAAATCTTGACTTTCTCGCGCCCAAGTGGTAAGATGACGGCAATAGGGGGAGAAGACAATGCTTTTTCGCGGTTGCTGTCATTTTGGCGCGCGGCTCGTCTCTGCTTGGTGGCAAGGAGAGGAGCCTGCATTGTCGAGCCTGGATTTCTGCTGAACCGGCAGAGCATTCCGGCATTCTTACGGTGTAGGCCAAGTTCCATGGGCCTGCACTTTTTTTATTGCCGGAGCCGCGGGTAGACTGCAATCCGTGAAATTGTCTTGCGTATCCCCTAAGCGTATGTTAAAATGAACTATCATGTGAAAAGGAAGCGTGGATATGAGCGAAATTATTCAGGAAGCCGCTGCCCCGAAGAAGCGGATGCTGTCCGGAATTAAACCCTCCGGAGACTTGACACTGGGATCTTATCTGGGCGCGATTAAGAATTGGAGCGCACGTGCGGAGGAGTTTGACTGCTTTTATTTTATGGCGGACCTGCACGCGATTACCGTTCGGCAGAATCCGGCGGATCTGCGGCGGCGTACGCTTGAGCAGCTTGCCCAATACATCGCCTGCGGCCTGGACCCGAGCAAGAATACGCTGTTTATTCAGAGCCATGTGCATCAGCACGCCGAGCTTGGATGGGTGCTTGACTGCTACTCCATGTTTGGGGAACTGTCCCGAATGACCCAGTTCAAGGACAAATCCGCAAAAAATGCAGAGAACATCAACGGCGGCCTTTTTACCTATCCCAGCCTGATGGCGGCGGATATTCTGCTTTACCAGCCGGATCTGGTGCCGGTAGGAGAGGATCAGAAGCAGCATGTGGAGCTGTGCCACACCATCGCCCGCAGATTCAACGGAATTTATGGGGACGTCTTTAAGCTGCCGGAGCCGTTTGTACCAAAGGTCGGCGCGCGTATCATGAGCCTGACCAACCCGACAGCCAAGATGTCCAAGTCTGAAAATGAGGACAGCGGCCGGGTCTTGCTGATGGACACGCCGGAGACCATTATGCGCCAGTTCAAGCGGGCGATCACGGACTCCGACACGGAGAACTGCGTCCGCTTTGACCGCGAAGGAAAGCCGGGCGTTTCCAATCTGATGACGATTTACGCTGCCTGCACGGGGAAGAGCTTTGAACAGATCGAGGCGGAGTTCGCGGGCAAGGGCTACGGCGCGTTCAAGCCCGCCGTGGGAGAAGCCGTTGTGGAGACGCTGCGGCCGATCCGAGAAGAAGCGCTTCGCCTGATGAAGGACAAGGCGTATCTGGAGACCGTTTACCGGGAGGGCGCGGAGAAAGCCTCCTATGTGGCGGAGAAGACGCTGCGTAAGGTGTATAAAAAAGTTGGCTTTGTGGCCAGATAACGGGCAGATTATGGAGAAAAGAAAGATTCTATCTGTTTTTGGGACGCGCCCGGAGGCTATCAAAATGGCGCCGCTGGTTCAGACGCTGGCAGGACGGCCGGAGTTTGTCAGCCTGTGCTGCCTGACGGGCCAGCATCGTCAGATGCTGGATTCGGTTATGGATGCTTTCGCACTGAAGGCGGATTACGACCTGAATATCATGCAGGCCGGGCAGACACTGGCGGAAATCACGACGCGGATTCTTACGGGTATGGAGCCGGTCCTGAATCAGGTCAAGCCGGATATGGTGCTGGTGCATGGAGATACCTCTACTGCCTTCGCTGCGGCGCTTGCGGCCTTTTATCACAAGATTCCGGTGGGCCATGTAGAGGCGGGATTGCGGACGCACAAAATGTATGCGCCTTACCCGGAGGAAATCAACCGAACCCTCCTGGCGGATCTGGCGACGCTGCATTTCGCCCCCACGGCATCCTGCAGGGAAAATCTGCGCCGGGAAGGCGTGGCGGAGAATGTCTTTGTCACGGGCAATACCGTTATTGATGCTTTGAAGATTACTGCCCGGAAGGACTTTACCTTTGCGGAGCCTGTCCTGCGGGAAATGGACTGGGAAAACCGGCGTGTGCTGGTGCTGACCTGCCACAGGCGGGAAAATTGGGGCGTACCCATGGAGCAGATTTTTACGGCGGTGCGCCGGATCGTGCGGGATTATCCGGATGTGGAGGTCGTATACCCGGTGCATCCGAATCCTGCGGTCCGGGAGTGCGCGCAGCGCCTGCTGGGGACACAGGAGCGGGTTCATCTGATCGAGCCGCTGGACGTGCTGCAGATGCACAATCTGATTTCCCGGGCATACCTGGTGCTGACGGATTCCGGCGGACTTCAGGAGGAGGCGCCTGCGTTTGGAAAACCGGTGCTGGTGCTTCGCCGGGAGACGGAGCGGCCGGAGGCCGTGACGGCGGGGACGGTCCGGCTTGCGGGGGTGGAGACGGAAAGAATCGTGCAGATGACGGAGCGCCTTTTGCTGGATGCCGGGGAGTATGCTTCCATGGCCCGGGCGGTTAACCCCTACGGAGACGGCTTCGCCTGTCCCAGAATTGCCGACGCTATCTGCCGCTTCTTTGGCGGAGAGACGGAATTTACGGAATTTACAAGATGATTGGGAAAGCTGCCGCAGCACCGGTCGACAGTCCGGCGTGCGGCAGCCTTTCTATAGAAAGAAATAGAGCGCCAGTGTCAGCAGTGCCGTTTCCCGGCTGTTTTCGCAATCTCCGGCAATGAGCAGCAGGAGAAGAATGACGATCAGATCCCCTGTGTCAAAGTCCGGTGGCAGCAGTCTGCGCAGAAATTCGTCAGGCTTCTGCGGCGGCCTGGGTGGCTTTGGACCGCAATCGGATGGCGGGCAAGGAGGCACCGGCCGTGGGGGCGGCTCCGCCGGCTTCTTTTCCGGATGCGGTGGATGGGTCGGCGCCGGAGGCCGTGACGGTGGGGGCGGGGGCGGCGGTTCCGCCATTTGTTTTTTGCGGAAGCTTCCGTCGGGCTGACAGATGTACCGGTTGTACATAAATGATTCACCTCCCAAACAGAGCGGATAATCCCCCGGGGTTCAGAGTCGACGCGAATTCAGCAATTTTTGCCGCGCGCATGGCGCGTTTCAGCTTTTCCAGTCGATTCTTGGAAAGATAGGGATGAAGCGCCTTTAACAGAGCCTGCTCCTGGGGATCCAGCCCGGTTTTTTTGGAAAAGGCGGCGACCTGCTGGATCAGCTCCAATTCCTTCGGACCCAATGCGGGAGGCGGGGGAGGCGGTTGGGGAGGCTTTTCCTGCGGCTTCGGGGGCGGCTTCGGAGGAGCCGGTTTCGGTTTTTCCGGTGTGCTCTGACCCAGGCTTTGGGCCATGGACATAATAGACTGCATCATCTGCGGATTTCCGAGAATAGAGCCTAGCTTTTCCTCCAGTTCATCCATAGGCTACCCTCGGAGCTGCTGAAGAAGCTGACGGACTTCTTCGGAGGCGGTCAGACCGGATAGAACCTGCCCGGCCTGATGGTAGTCCCCGGCGGATGCGCAGGCCATGGCTTGGGCGAGCCGGGGATCGTCGCTTTGCTGCAGCAGCGCCAGCAGACGCTGTCCGGCAGGACTATTTGCTACGCGCATGATGTCCTGCATGGAAAAATTATCATTTTTTTGCTCCATTTGGATTGCCTCCTGTCAAAATGCCTGCTATAATATCCTCTGCCGAGCAGATCCTATGCTCTGTAGATACCATATGCCGGAGGTTGACTGCTGGTGCATCCTTTTAAAATTCTTGTGCTGTCCGATTCTCATGCGGGTCTTAGCTTTATGCGGATGTGTATTGCGCATACA
>CAKTKB010000101.1 GCA_934569195.1 uncultured Oscillospiraceae bacterium | reverse complement strand
CTCGACCTTGCCGGAGGGCATGGTGAAAGTGTATTTGCCGTCGCCCTTGTCGGTCAGCTTGAGCTCGTTGCCCTTGCTGTCCTTGACGGTAACGGTTTCAAGCACATAGCCACTGTCGGGCTTGACGGTAATTGTCACGGTATCGCCGCGCTCGGCGTAGCGGGGGCTGACGGTAACGCTGCCGTGCTCCGCTTTGTCTGCGCTGATGGAATAGCTGGGCTCGTCATCATCGCTGCCGGAGCTGCCAGAACCACCGCTGCTGCCGGAGGACTCGCCGGTCAGCTCATAGACTGCCAGCGTACCGGAGACCTCGCAGGCCGCCAGCAGCAGGGGCTTGCCCGTCGTACTCTCTGCCGCAGAGACGAAGCACAGACCTTCGGGGGACACGTCGCCCTGAATATTGGCGGCGAATTCCCGGGAGTTGATGTAGTTGACGAAGGAGACGTTGGCAGGATCGCTGATATCGTAGACAATCACGCCGCCAATGCGCTCCAAGGCGATGAAAGCATAGGTCCTGCCGCCCACCGTGCCGACAGTGACGGATTCCGGTTCGGGACCCTTCTTGCCGGAGCGGTTGTCCAAGCTGGTCTTATCGTTGGAGCAGTTGAAGTAGTCCAGGAGCTGCTTGGCGGTGATCTCCTCGAAGTCGCTGCCGCTGTCGTAGACCAGCGTCAGGCCGTCGGCGCCCACCTCATACAGGGAGAAGGAGCGGCCGCCGAAAATGTAAGCCCTGCTCTGATCCAAGCCGTCCCACAGTTTGGCGTTGAACCAGACGGCCTTCTTGTCGAGCTTCACATTCCCGGTAGGAGAGGTCTTGTCCTCATACTCGTTGTTTAGTCCAGCCCAGTCGGCGCGGCTGTCGCCCTCGTTGGCGGTGAGCAGATAGGTCTTGCCGCCGACGGCGGTTACGGAGATGCCATCAGGCATCTTGATTCCGTAGACATTCTCGTAGTTCTTCAGTTCGATCTTGTCGTTCTTCTGAAGGTCGATTTTGGTCTGGCCGTAGTCCTGGAAGCCCAAGGGGTACACGCCGGTGAACTGCGCCTTGTCGATGTCCAGCACAGCGATGGCGTTGGCCTCCTGCAGGGCAACGTAGGCGGTGCGACCGTTGACCGCGATGTATTCCGGCTCAAAGTCGGTAGAGGGCTGATAGCCCTTCTGAATCAGGACTCCGGCAGCGGTCAGCGCGTCGCGCTGGGTATCGAACGCGTCGAAGTATACGGAGTCGGCGGTCATCTTCGCGGTGTCGGGGTCGATGGTAACGATGGTGACGGAGCCTTTGGGATCCACAGCGTTCTTGCCCTGACGCGGCTCGCCCTCGTCGGCGGTGAGGAGTGTGCTGTCATCCACGAAGGTCAGCATGTCCGGCTGAACCCCAACCTTGACGGTGGAGAGGGGCTTGAGGGAGCCGTCAGCCTGGCAGTCGAACAGCGCGACGCAGCCCTTGTCGTCATAGTTTGCGGACTGAATAGCGACCGCCAGACGGGTTCCATTGGGGGAGATCGCCACGGAGGTCATGTCGCCGTAGGAGCTGACCATGCCCTTGACGTCGTATTCCGTGCCGGTGAGGGAGACGACCTTGTCGCCGTCGAGCTTACCGTTGAGATCCACGGCGATCAGCTTGCCCTTCACTCCGCTGACGGCATAGGCAAAGCCGTTTTTGGCATTGTACTGCACAATTTCAAGGCTGCCGCCGTCGGCGTTCATGGCGCCGGAGTTGTAGCGCCCGGCCAACTCGGCCTTCAGTGCGGCGGTATCGTTATAGAATCCCTGTACCCGCGCGTCACTTGTCTTTACCGCAGTATAGCTGCTCTCCTGTGCTGCAGCATCTGCTGTAGATTGGGGTTCCGCCGCCAGCGCCTGGGACGGCAGCAGCATGGCCGCCGCCAACAGCATACTAAGAATTTTTGAGGTTTGTCTCATAGGGAATCCTCCTGCATCAGAATCTGGAATATCTGTCATTCCAACTTTTAGTGTAGGAGTCGAATGTAAAATCTGCAACACAGGCTGTGTAAAATATAGCGAAAGGGCTGCCCAAACGAGCAGCCCTGCGAGAGGATAAACAAATTCAGTATGTAAGTGAAAAATATCAGCCGTTTCCGGTAGGAATGTAGGGCAGGATCGCCGCAGCGACGCCGCTGATGGGCATGGTCTGGAGCCAGACCTTTCCGGGGCCTGTCAATACGGTGTTGAACAGTCCCTCGCCGCCCAAAAGCTTATTTTTCAGCCCAGGCACCTCGCGGATCTCCATTTTCACACCGGCGGTAAAACCCGCAACATTGCCGGTATCCACCACAAGCTGTTCTCCGGCCTTCAGCTCGTACTCGACAAGTTCGCCGTCGATCTCCGCAAAGGCCGTTCCGCTGCCGCTCAGACGCTGCATGATGAAGCCTTCGCCGCCGAATAAGCCTGCGCCAAGTTTTTTGTTAAAGTGGATCGACAGCTCAACGCCGGTTTCAGCCGCAAGGAACGCACTTTTTTGCAGGATCATCTCCTGACCGGGACGGATGTCCAGCGCAAGGATCCTGCCGGGAAAGCTCGACCCAAAGGTGATCATACCGTCACCCTGCGCCGTATAGATGTTCTGGAATATACTCTCACCGGAAAATGCCTTGGCAAACATCCGGCCAAGGCCGCCGCCTCTGGTTTCCATTCGCATATTCGGGGTCATCCAAACCATGGAGCCGCGCTCGGTGATCATCTGCTCACCATCGTGCAGATCACACACGACCACGGGAAATGCCCCGCCCTTGATCTCATAATGCATATCGGTTCCTCCAACATCTGATTATCCAGTAAATATCAAATGTCTGTCCGATGCCGGACAGACTTTCTGCTCATATTATACCAGCGCCGCTTGGCACCGTCCACATAGGCGGCGTAAAGATTTTTTAAGATCACAGCTCCCGCAAATGCCTTGACAACAGAGAAAACGCATTATTCACCGGCTGCAAGGCACCGCCGCAGCCTTTTCTCCACCTGCTGCGGGTCGAAGTTTTTACCGATAAAGACGATCTGGTTGAGCCGGTCGCCGTATTTTTCGTCCCAGGTTTTCTCAATTTCCGGGTACTCCCGCTTGGTGCGCTTCTGCTCGTCCTCCGGAAACGCGGCAAGCCAGTTGGAAACCTCCGTCACCGAGGCGTTTCGCCCCGCCTGCTCAAAGAGCTGGACGTGCATATCATCGTCGGCGAACCAGATGTAGCCCTTGGCACGGATGATCTCCTCCGGATAGTCGTCTTCCAGAAATTCCGTGAATTTCGCATGGTCGAAAGGTCGCTTGTCCTCAAAGAGAAATGACGTGATCCCATGCTCGTCATGCAGCTCCTCACGCTTTCCGCAGGCAAGCTGCTCCTGAATGCGGGAGGAATGCAGCACCTTTTCATAGTCAAACTTCGTGTTACAGAAAATGCGGGCGGGATTCACCTTGCCCCGGATGCACTCAATAATTTTTGCTTCCTTTTGGAAGGTGCGGATGGTTTTCCGCACCTGCTCGACCTGATCCGGCTGGAGCAGGTCGCATTTGTTCAGCAGGATGATATTGCAGAACTCGATCTGATCCATTACGAGGTTGATGATGTCCGGGTCCTGCTCGGTCTGCTCCCTGTCCGGCTGAGCCAGGTCATCCAGAAATTCCGCGTAGATCCGGTCCGCGTCCACCACGCACACGATGGAGTCAAGGTACGCCTTACCGCACAGCCCCAGCCGTTCATATTCCAGAAAGCCCGCCGCAATGGATGACGGGTCACTGATGCCGGAGGCCTCCACCAAAATCCTCTCCACATTTTTCTGCCCTGCAATGGTGTCCAGCTGCTCCATGAACGCCTGCTGCAAGGTGCAGCAGATGCAGCCGTTGGACAGCTCCACCACGCCGAGGTCGCTTTCGTTCACGGACACGGCGTTGCGGATGAGGGAAGCGTCGATGTTGACGCTTCCCATATCGTTTACAATGACGGCGATTTTTTCAGCCGCTTCGTTTTTCAAAAGCTCGTTCAATACGGTCGTTTTCCCTGAGCCAAGATAGCCAGTGAGGATCGTGACGGGCGTTTTCTTATGACCGCGCATATATCACACCATCCTCGCGTTGATCAGATGATACCATATGATCCCGTTTTCCTCATAGGACTGGAATTCACCGATGACAGTGATCTCCGCCCCCAACTCCGGATAATCGTCCGGATAGGTATGATCGCCCTCCAGCACAAACTCCACACCCTGCGCGCAGCAGGCGGTGGCATCGGCTATCACGCAGGCAAAATAGATTTGATTGGGGATCAGCGTGCCGTTTTCATCGACAGACTGGCATAGCGCAAATTGCCCCTCCATTTTAACGGTTTTCCCAATGTAGTCATCGGGGGTGCACATCATATTGTAGACCTCGGAATAGACCATGGTGCTGCTGAGCACCGTCAGATCCACATCCACGCCGTCGGCAGATGTT
>CAKTKB010000100.1 GCA_934569195.1 uncultured Oscillospiraceae bacterium | reverse complement strand
GCATTTCTTCACAATCCATAGGACCGGACCTCCTTTACCCAATTTTCCAGCGCGGATTTCCCGCTGTCCACGGCGCTTCCGTGGATGGCAAGCCCCTTGGTAACGGCTGCGCCCGGTGCGGCCTTCTGAATGTCCTGCACCGTGTGGGACAGGCCGCTGCCCTCATGGGTGCAGAAGGGGTGGATGGTCTTGCCGGTGAGATCGTAGTGCTCCAGGAAGGTGTAGACCGCCATGGGCATGGTGCCCCAGTAGTTCGGGTAGCCCAGATAAATCTCGTCATAAGCGTCTAAATTATCCGGCAGGTCGCATACCTCCGGGCGGGCTTTCTTCTGCAAATCGGCCTTGGCTTCGGCGATGCAGGTCTGGTAGTCCTGGGAGTAGGGCTGCGCCTGCCGGATTTTGTAAAGGTCGCCGCCGGTCAGACCGGCCAGCATTCGGGCGACCTTTTCGGTGTTGCCCACGGCAATGCGGCGATACGCGCCGCCAAAGTAATTCTCTCCCGCCCGGGAGTAAAATGCAATCAGAATTGCCATATCAAATGCTCCTTCCCATTTCATAAGCCTGTGTCAGGGCGGGGTGGCGGTACACGTCGCCCTTGTCCCATGTGCCGGTGCCGAAGATCACGCCCGCTTCTTTTGCTCCCGGCAGACAGCGCAGATACCCTCGGAAGTCTGACAGTGTTTCATCGGCGGCGCTGTGCTGGGGGTCCGCTGCCGTGACGATCAGATAGAATGTCTTATCTTGAATGGACGGATAGCCGGCCAGGCACCGGTCAATCATGGTTTTCATCTGGGCGCAGACGGAGTAGAAATACACCGGGGATGCCAGCACGATCACGTCCGCTGCCTTCAGCGCTTCCAGGATCTCCGCCATGTCGTCCTTTCGGACGCAGATATGGCTTTCCGCGCAGCCGTAGCAGGCCATGCACGGGGCAAGTTTCTTTTCTGCCAGCCGGATTTTCCGGGTTTCGTGGCCGCTTTCCGCGGCGCCCTTCAGAAATGCATCGCACAGCACATCGGAATTGCCGCCCTTGCGGGGGCTGGAGCTGATGGCAAGTACCTTCATGGGAACATCCCTCCATATCCAGGATGGCTCTATTGTAGCCCGGAAGGGCGGGGCAATCAATTTTGTTTTTGGACGTTTCGGATAAGAAAAACTGATACGAAAAGTGCCGCTCCCAGCCGGAGCGGCACTTGGGTCTTATTTTTCAAACTGTGCATTCAGCAGCTGGGCAAATTCCTCCACATAACAGCCGGAGTTTTCCTTTTTCCAGAAGGCGCAGTAGTTCCGCAGGATCGGCTCCTCGCCCCGGACCAGCGGGATACGGACAATGGATGTACCTGCCGGCGCTGCCTGCCCCGTTCCCTCCACGGGAAGAAAGCCCTTGCGGCCAATGACCATCAGCCGGGCCTCCTCCAGATTGCCCGCATATAAAAACGTACCGGGGAAGCCCACCACATCCCGGTAATATTCCTGCTCCGTTTCCCGCTGAGTCTCGGAGGCCACCAGAATGCAAGGGATGTTTTTCAGCTCCGGCGGAGAGATGCGCTCTATCCGGGCCAGCGGACTGTGGGCGGACACCTCGATGTAACTGCGGCAGGTGGTCAAAATGAGGTTGACATATTCGTCAGAAAACGCCCGCCGCTGGTCGTTCAGCACAAGATCCGCCTGGCCGCTGCGGAGCAGGCCATATAATTCTTCATGGTTGCCGTAGGTCACCGATACCTCCACGTCCGGATGCTTCTCGGAGAAAAGCTCCAGCGCCCGGTGAAATTCCGCCCCGGTATAGCAGCGCAGATACCCGATTTTCAGGCTCGCCAGGCCACCCTTGGCGATCCTGGCAGCCTCGCTGTACATCCGCTCGTAGTCTGCCGTCAGGATCAGGCTTTTCTGATAGAAGTATTCGCCTGCGGGTGTCAGGGTGAAGCCTCGGTTCCTGCGTTCCAGAAGCCGAAAGCCCAGCTCCCGCTCCAAAGCCTGCACCTGCTGGGAGATAGCCGACTGAGAAATATAATTTTCCTCCGCCGCCTCGGAAAAGCTGCCGAGACGCACCACGGACTGAAAGTATTTGAGTTGTTTCAGCATAATAAGATTTCCTCCCATAAGCAATTCGGATGCTTCCCGGATTTTGCAGAGACAAGCGTGCGCCCGGAACAAGGGCGGTCCGGGAAAAGTATAGCACAGAACCGAAAAAGCATCAAGAAGTACGCGCAGACTGCCGTTCCGGGGGTATACTGCATTCTCGGAAAATTCCCGATAGCCCTTGATAAATCCGCCTTTCTGCTGCATACTGGGTGTATGCTTACGGCTGGCGGAAATCGCCTGAGGAAGAAGCGCGGCGAATGACAGTGAAAAATGCAATCCGGTCACCTGGCCGGGCAGAAAAGCGGAAAATCTTTCTATGGAAGGACAACCCGGAAAGACACCGGAATGGGTTTGAGAAAGGATGCCACAACAGTATTTTCAAGGAGTGAGCAGGATTTATGGAATATCGGCTGATACGAAGCGCAAGAAAATCGTTAGCACTTGAGGTCAGGAGCACAGATGTGATCGTCCGTGCGCCGAAGCGGTACCCGCAGGAAAAGATCGATGCGTTTGTTGCCGAGCATACCGCATGGCTGAAGGACAAGATTGCAAGGAACATCGAAAGGAGCAAGGCCGCCGAGGAAATGGGCTTCCTGTCTGGCGAAGAGCTGACGGCGCTTGCCGAAAAGGCGCGTACATATATTCCCGAAAGAGCGGCTTTGTTTGCAAAAGCAATCGGCGTCACGTATGGGAGGATTTCAATCCGCTGCCAGCGGACAAAATGGGGCAGCTGTTCCGGTAAGGGAAATCTGAATTTCAATTGCCTGCTTATGCTTACCCCGCCGGAAGTGATCGACTGTGTTGTTGTGCATGAGCTATGCCACCGCAAGGAAATGAATCATTCAGCCCGCTTTTATGAGGCGGTCCACAGGGCTTTTCCGGAATATGACAAATGGAACCAATGGCTGAAAGACAACGGCGGCGCCATTATGGGCCGTGTGAGGCGCGCTATATGACGCAGATTGTGTCTCCGGACCAACGATTCAGAAGGCTATCCGTAGGAAATGGTAAACGGCCCAATTGCTGCCGCGGCAGAAGGGAATTCCATTCTGCCGGATTGAAAATGCCGTGCCGGGAAAATCCCCGGCACGGCACGGAAACCAGATGTTTTTCTTACGCTTAATGGACAAAAGCCAGAGTATATGCAGGAAACTGCCTGCCCATCCAAACTATTTTTGCAGAATTCACACCGGAAGCATGTATGGGAATCTCCCACAAAGCCGCTGCCTATGACAACTTTGCGGAAATAACCACACCCCATGTGTCAAGCAAAGCGTCGGTTGTCTGATGGAATTCTATCTTTAATTGGCTGCACGAAGAAATCTCAACATCAAACTGGAACGGCTCTGTTGTCCGATGGATTTCGGGGCTTTGATAGATTTGCTCATCATCTGCATATATACGGATATATCCGGACATAGAGGAATCGCAATCGTAGGGGGCAATTGTACCGGAGATCTGCAGATACCGATGGTTTGGGTAGAAAATCACATATCTGGGATCACGCGCACGGCCCGTGCAGCAAACGGCGTTTGTGTAAGTGTTGCCAAAGACATCCGTCACCTCTTCGCCAATTTCCGGATTGGAGTATCCAGAACAATCCAGCACATGGCAGTCTGCAAGATCGATTGGAAGGTATTCCTCGTAATCAGAAATTGCTTGCTGGAGCGTGGAGGTGTCGTATACGTTCCGGGCGTTTTGCAGCAGACGGATGGCACCTTCAAAATCTCGTTCATCCGCTTTAGCGGAAGCGCTTTTGAGCACTTCGTCCACATACTTTTGCTGGTAATCCTGCAAAAGGAGCATTCGCTTTTCATCGAAGGATTCCTGATTGTTCAGCCCGTTCAGATAGCTGATTACCGTTTCTGCGCCGGAATCGCTATACTTCTGTTCACACTCCGCTTTGAGCTGCTGAAATTCCTGACCGTCAATGATTTCGTCGTAGCTTTCGATCGCTTTATGCAGGGAATCGGTCTCACGAATGCTCAATGCCTCCGTCAGCAGGTCGACAGCCCCGGAATAGTCTCCTTCCTGCGCCAGCTTTTCAGCCTGGGAAAGTGTTGCGTCCGCAAACTGATCCGTATAGCTTTGAAGCTTCAGAACCAGCTCCGTATCGTTCGGAAGAATTTCAAGCGCGGACAGCAGCGAGGGGATGAGAGCTTTGTAATCGCCTGCGGCAGAAAGCGTTTCGCATTGGGCAAGAACGCTTTCTTTATACTTCTTTGCGCAATCGCTCCGCAGCGCGGCTGCTTCATCGTAGTTTCGGTATGTGGTGCTTAACTCCGACAGGGTTTCATATGCCTGCTGCCACTTCTCCTCTTCCGCATATTGCTGTGCCTGTTTATAGGCGATTGTGGCGTTGTTGTCAAGCTCAATC
>CAKTKB010000099.1 GCA_934569195.1 uncultured Oscillospiraceae bacterium | reverse complement strand
CAACCTTGCATAAAGAATGACAAGAAAAATAGCGGTGCGGGTGCAATCAGAAATCTACAATCAAAGCCCATATATGGACGGCTGGAACAACAGCTATCCGCATATGGGCTTGCTTTTTCGTTGTGTCAGAACGGAAACTATCACATATGGAAGGCCCACACATGGGAAATCCATGTGTGGCAAATCCGCATCTGGAAAATCCCGAACAGTAATAACCAAAGAAAGAAGTACCGAAAGAAACAAACATCCATCAATCTATCTTGATAGATACCGTTGTTGGTTTTACTGTTGACGGAAAACCCGACGTCGGTAAAACCGTCAACGGAATTGCTGTCATCGGAAAAGCCAACGCAAAGAAATACTAACTAAGTAATCACGAAAGAATCAAATACTATCCAGATAAAGTATCCAGCCATCAATTAGAACGTAGATGGTTCGCCCCTCTGCTGAGCTGAAAACGATAGGATAGTTTTTTGTACAATTTAGGGTTGAATATTTGGGATTTTCCCGTCTGTAAGCGGCGCAAAAGGACAGGAACGTATGATTTTATATCTTTGCGTAAGCACGGTTCATACAACAGGTAAATGCCGATTTTCGACCCTGTCCATAGTGTTATTCTAAATTTTTGCAAGCGTTGCAAGGAAAAACGGAAGATACCGGATGACCACGACATTTGCTTCCGCTGAAGCGCCAAACGGGGTGCCGACTTTTGCTCTTGCGAGATAGACACCGATTATGCAGACTGCCGTTGCCTAAGCAGTCTTGTTATATTTCTGCCGCAGTCCCCGGCGCAGTGCGCAGCTCCTGCCGAATTTTTCGAAAGCGTTCCGGGACTTCGGAAAGCTCCATCTTTTGCGGCGCATCGACCGTACCCGCTTCCTTTGCAGTTTCGTAATACCAGCACTTGTAGTCTACCATTTCCATGGTGTGCTGTAATTCCACCATCTGCTGTTTCAGGACTTCTTGTTGGTGGTGGAACATGGCAAGTCGAAGATCGATAGTGTCGTCGCCTTGCAGTGCCATTTCGATGTACTGCCGGATGTCTTTGATGGACATTCCGGCTTTTTTCATGCAGCCGATGACCTGCAGCCATTCAATATCCGATTCCTGAAACATACGAATACCGCCGGAGGAACGCTCCACAAAGGGCAGCAGCCCCTCTTTGTCGTAGTAGCGCAAAGTGGATGCTGTGACCCCCAGCAGCTTCGCCATTTCTCCCACCGTGTAAACCATTTGAAAACTCCTCCGAATTTTTTCAAAACTCTCTTGACTTAAAGTGCACTTTAAGTTGTAGGATGTACATGAAGTTTAAAGATAGCATACTTCCAAACAGAGAATTTGTCAATCATAAGGAGGAGAATTGGACATGAACAGGCCTTATATTTTCTGCCACATGATGACCGCTTTGGACGGAAAGATCATGGGCAGTTACATGGAAACGCCGCAGAGCAGCGCGGCGGGCGATGTGTTTTATGACATCGCCTTCGGGAAAGAACCTTTTTATCATCATCAGGGCTGGCTGTCCGGCAGAGTGACAACGGACGATAACTTCACCTTCTATAAAAAGCCGGATCTGGACGAAAATGCACCAGCTGTTCCGGCAGGTGATTTCATTGCGCAGCCGGACTTCGGAATGTTCTATGTTTCCGTAGATCCCCACGGCAAGCTTGGGTGGGAAAGCAGTACCCTGCACTATGTAGACACCACCGCCCATGTCGTCGAGGTGCTGACAGAACAGGTCGGCAACGCCTATAGAGCCTTTTTGAGAAAGCAGGGAATTTCTTATATTATCGCGGGCAAAACGGAACTGGATTACGGTTTGGCTCTTTCCAAGTTGAAAGAAAAATTCAATATTGAGACCCTGATGCTGGGCGGTGGCGGCGTACTGAACTGGTCGTTCCTGCAAGCGGGGATGTGCGATGAGATCAGCATCGTGCTGGCAGCAGCGGCAGACGGGAGCCCGGATACACCGCCGGTTTTCCGAGCCAGAAAAGGCCTTTCGGAAAACAAGGCTCTTGGCTTCACGCTGAAAGAGACAAAGGTCATGGACGGCGGGGCAGTCTGGCTGCGCTATACAGTCAATCAATGATCCTTCACAGGAGGTTTTTATTATGAAGTATGAACACAAAGAACAGTTCGAGAAGATCAATGTATTCGGCACGGGAACGGCAAATACCGCTTATGCTCAGTTTTTCATTGGCAATTCGTTTCTGAATCCGCTGACAGACCCGAAAGGCGGTTTGTTTGCCGCCAATGTGACCTTCGAGCCGGGGTGCCGCAATAACTGGCATATTCACCATGCAGACAAAGGAGGCGGTCAGCTCCTGATCTGCACGGCTGGTGAAGGCTGGTATCAGGAAGAAGGCAAGGCCGCTGTCAGTCTGCATGAGGGCAGCGTCGTAATGATTCCCGCCAATGTCAAGCACTGGCACGGTGCGAAAAAGGATAGCTGGTTCAGCCATATCGCCGTGGAGGTTCCCGGTGAGCATTGCAAGAATGAGTGGTGTGAGCCGGTATCCGATGGAGAATACGCAAAGCTGTAACGGAGAAATGGAACATGGCAGTCAAACAGACGGCGGGCAGAGATGCCTTGGGCGAATTTGCCCCGAAATTTGCGGAACTGAACGATGATGTGCTCTTTGGCGAGGTCTGGAGTCGAGAGGAGCAGCTCAGTCTCCGCGACCGCTCCCTTGTGACTGTCATTGCGCTGATGGCCCAGGGGCTTACTGATGAAAGCTTCCGCTATCACCTGATGACGGCAAAGAAGAACGGCATTACAAAGGATGAAATCGCGGAGATCGTGACCCATGCAGCCTTCTACTGTGGCTGGCCCAAGGCGTGGGCGGTTTTTCGCATGGCAAAGGACATCTGGATCGAGGAGGAGAAACAATGATTTTGAATGAAACTTACCCGCTGGCAAACGGCGTTCAGATTCCCAAGCTGGGACTGGGCACCTGGTTTATTGACGATGCTAAGGCAGCGGAAGCCGTTCGTGCGGCGGTCAAGCTGGGCTATCGCCTGATCGACACCGCACAGGCTTATGGAAATGAGCGCGGTGTCGGCGGGGGCGTGCGCACCTGCGGCGTTCACCGGGAAGCGCTGTTCGTTGCCAGCAAGGTCGCGGCAGAGTTGAAAACCTACGAGGATGCGGCAAAGTCCATTGATGAAACGCTGGAAAAGCTGGGGCTTGACTACCTTGACCAGATGATCATTCATTCTCCCCAGCCGTGGAACGAGTTTCGTGTGGAGAAACGATATTATGAAGAAAACAAAGAGGTCTGGCGTGCGCTGGAAGATGCACAGGCGGCAGGCAAGGTTAAGGTCATTGGCGTGTCCAATTTTTTGAAAGATGATCTTGAAAACCTGCTCAGTTCTTGCCGCGTAAAGCCCATGGTCAATCAGATCCTGCTGCACATCAGCAACACCGATTTGGCATTGGTGAACTTCTGCAAAACGCAGGGCATTCAGGTGGAGGCATACTCTCCCATTGCCCACGGCGAGGCGCTGAAAAATCCGGCGATTGTGGAGATGGCAAAGAAGTATGGCGTATCCGCCGCTCAACTCTGCATCCGCTATGTTCTTCAGCTTGGGGCCGTTGCGCTTCCCAAGACAGCAAATCCCACCCACATGGCAAACAATGCGGACGTGAATTTTACAATCTCCGAGGAAGATATGGAGGCTCTCAAAAATATGGAACACATCGCTGACTACGGTGAATTTAACGCATTTCCCGTGTTCAGTGGAAAGCCTCTGGCATGAGGAAGAAACATGAAATGAAAACTTTGATTTTGTATTACTCCTATGGCGGCAACACAAAGCGCATTGCCGAGATGATCCAGAAGGAAATCGGCGGGGATATTGTCCGCATGGATACGGTTGTTCCCTACGATGGCGATTATGATACAGTTGTCAATCAGGGACAGCGTGAGAATGCCAAGGGCTATTGCCCGGAACTGAAACCGCTGCACATTGACTGGAAGGCTTATAACACCATTATTCTGGGTTCTCCTGTCTGGTGGTACACCTTTGCGCCCGCCATGCACAGTTTTCTGAAGCAGACTGACCTGACCGGAAAGATCGTTTATCCGTTTGCCACCAACGGCGGCTGGCTGGGACATACGCTGAAGGATTTTGAGAAAGCCTGCAAAGGCGCGATTGTGAAACCAGGCCTTGGTGTGCGGTTCGATGAATCCACGCTCCGTACTTCGGAGAAAGAAATTCGGACATGGATTAAAGCAATTCACGGATAATCAATCTGCGACTTTCAGCATCCATCGCAGAAATAGTAAGGGCTTGGGACTATCCCCAAAATGAAAACAGAGCGTTTCGGCAGTCAGCCGGAGCGCTCTGTTTTTTCAGCGTGGGTACTCATCGGATTTGCTTGCTGCACTGCAAGGAAATCCCGGTCAACCCACACCGTTTTTCGCAAGTGTAGCTACACTTGCTGTGCTTGCTCTTCCTCAAACAATCACAT
>CAKTKB010000098.1 GCA_934569195.1 uncultured Oscillospiraceae bacterium | reverse complement strand
GATGCCTGCCAGAATTTCCGCAACGGATAAGCCCATCAGAACGCCTGAAATGAAGTCCTGTACATCCGTTCCGCCGGAGGTCTTGGATATCGCTCCGCTGGTGATGCCGAGAACCACGAGAAGAACACCATAGAGGATGCCCTTCTGTCGTTCCAACTCCTGTGTGCGGCGCAGCAGGTCGAGAATCTGTTCATCGTCGTAGACGCGCACGCTGTCCTCCGCCGCATCCTCGCCGTCCATCAACTCCGGAAGCGTCACATGGAGCGCCTCACAGAGATTCTGGATGATGCTGTAATCGGGCATACACTTGCCGTTTTCCCATTTTGAAACGGTTTTGTTGGATACGCCGAGCTGCTCTGCCAGCTGCTCCTGCGTGAGATTCTGTTCCTTGCGCTTGCGCGCGATGTAGCTGCCGATGGCTGTCTGGTTCATTTGAAATGCCTCCTGTGTTGAAGATGCTCTGAGCATAGCGCAGCGCCGGGGAAAAAACCATCCCCCGGCGGTAGAATTTGCGTGGAATGCAGGCTAATGCAACGCTTTTGTGGGGCAGACTTTCGTGCATTCGTAGCAGAGAATGCACTCCGTTCCATTTTTCCGTTTGCGGGATTCTTTGTTGACCTCCACATTCATGGGGCAGACGCGCAGACACTTTCCGCAATGGACGCATTTGCTTTCGTCGCAGTGGACGCGCAGCAGGGAGAAATAGCTCATGGGCTTGAGGAACACCGTGATGGGGCAGAGATATTTGCAGAACGCGCGGTTATCTTTGAATGCAACAGCAAGTGCGATACCTGCGATGTAATAGAGTGCGTTCCCGGCGAGGAACAGCCAGAACATGATTCTCTCCAGATGCGCGACCTTCATCAGAAACAAACCAAACACCAGTGCCAAGGACAAGGCGAACATTACATAGCGCAGAACGCCCAGCTTTTCCTTTCGCGGTTTCTGCGGCTGCTTATAGGGCAGGAAATCCAGCACCATGGCCGTCCAGCAGGCGTAGCCGCACCAGCCGCGCCCGAACAGCAAGGGGCCAAAAATCTTTGCAACTGCATAGTGGATGGTCGCCGCCTCAAAGGAGCCGAGGAACAGATAGTACCAGAAGCCTTCAATCTGCATATTCTCGCGGGAGACTACACCGAGGTAGAGCAGCATATAGCACCCGACTGCAAGCTGAACAAAATGCCGGGCATAGCGTTTCCCGGCGGTAAAGAGCGCCGTCCCCAGCGCAAGGCAGCAGCCTATATAACTGAAATTCAGCAGGTAGAACAAGTTGTCCTTCGCGAGCCACAGCGTGACCGCCACTGCTTCAAACAGCAGAAGCAGCAGGATCGACACAATGTATTTTGAAAATCCGCTGCTATTTTTCGTCGCTTTTCTTTTCTTCATCACAGGTCTCTGTCTTCTTTCCTTTCAGCGCACCGGCAACCGAACCGCCGCACAGGCCAACGGCAGCACCGATCATCATGCCCAGACCGATATTGTCCGTCACGATTCCGAAAAGGACGCCAAGACTTAAGCCGATGGCAAGTCCAAGGGAAATGCCGGTGGTCATACTCGCATCTTTCCGATTCTTTTGATCTTTCTGAGGTTCCATAATCATGTTCCTTTCTTGCCTTTGGAATTGTCAAATTCTATCCCGCAATAGGGGCAGAATGCTTTATTCCGGCATCTCCTGTTTTCCCAATACCGCCGCCAGTTCCGCCATCATGGACAGAGATGCACGGTCGCCCCAATAGCCGACGCGCCAGACAAGGCCGTCGATGAGTATCTCGCCCGTGCCGCCGCAGGTAAAGTCCACGCGGTCGTCGCCATGATCCAGATAAAATTGGAGCCAGAAGCCTGCATGATTGTTCTGGATATTGTTTGCGCGCATTAGCGTCCGGAAAGAACGGTGATAGGTATAGTGGGAGAGAATGTCCATGATCTGCGCAAACTCCGGAGAATCCGCCGAATAAGTTTCCTCTGTGGTTGTGAGCGAATAGTCCTCGGCGGTATCGGTGCGAATAAGTGTGATGGAGTCGCATTCTGGCTGCAAACCGGCAAAGCTGTGCGGCCAGAGCATATAGCAGATGCCAGCCAGCAAAGCAAGCAGCACCAGCAAAAATGACAGGCGGCGGAATACTTGTTTCATGCGCGGGACACGCCTTTCATCAACTTTTTCAGACGCTGGAGAAACCTTGGCGATTTCTTGAGCGGCTGCGCAGGCTCGTGCGGCGACTGCTGCATGAAATAATCCTGCGAGTCAAACGGCGCGGCGCTGTGCTTGCGGCAGTAAGAGCCATCGGGCAGCAGGAGGCTCGCCTTTGCCGTGTCGCGGAGCTGAGAATCTAAAATCCATTTGAGCTGCTCACGCAACTGCATATCGTGAACCGGGCAGGCAATCTCCACGCGGCGATTTAAATTGCGCGTCATGAGATCGGCTGAGGAAATATAAACTTCTGCGTCGCCGCCCCTCCCGAACTGATAAATCCGTCCATGCTCCAAAAAGCGCCCCACCACACTGGTGACATGGACATTTTCTGTTTCGCCCGGCACGCCCGGAAGGATGCAGCAGATGCCGCGGATGATGAGCTGAATCTCCACGCCTGCGCGGGACGCTTCTGCCAGCTTGTCGATGACCTCACGCTCGGTGACAGAATTGGCCTTGATGCAGACAAAGCCGTTTTCACCAAGCGCAATTTGCCGGTCGATTTTCTCCAGCAGCATGGACTTGATGCCGAAAGGCGAGACGCAGAGCTGCTGATATTCCCCGTCCAGCTTGTTAACGAGCATATGGCGGAAAAACGCCGCCGCGTCCTCGCCGATTGTCTGGTCAGCGGTCATGAGACAGAGGTCTGTGTACATGGCGTTGGTCTTTTCGTTGTAGTTTCCCGTGCCGATCTGCGTGAGGTAGGTGGTTTTGTTCCGATTGCGAAGCGTGATGAGGCATATTTTGCTGTGACATTTGAACCCTTCTGTGCCATAGATCACCTGACAGCCGGATTCTTCCAGCATCTTTGACCATGCGAGGTTGTTTTCCTCGTCGAAGCGGGCGCGCAGCTCCATCAAAACCAATACTTCCTTGCCGTTTTCCGCCGCACGGCAGAGCGTCTGCGCGATTTTGGAGGACGAAGCCAGCCGATAGATGGTGATCTTGATTGACAACACCTGCGGGTTCTCCGCCGCTTCATTCAGAAGACGCAGGAACGGCTCGACGGAATCGTAGGGATAAAACAGCAGCCGGTCTTTCTGCTGCACCTGCGCGAGGATGGACTGATTTTGCCGGAGGTCTTCTGCCCAGCGCGGATGATAGGAGGAATACAGAAGACGGGAGGAAACTTCCTTCGGTAGTTCCCCGATCAGACGGAATACGTAGCGCATATTGAGCGGACTCTCATCCACAAAGACCTGATGCGTCTGCACGCGCACAAGCGCGGAAAGGCTCTTCTGAAATTCCGCAGAAACGGCCGCGCTCAGTTCCAGCCGTACAACAGCCAGATGGTCGCGCTGTTTGAGCAGCTTCTTCATCTGATGGCGGAAATCTTCCTCGTTGTCCTCAAATTTCTCGTCGTCGAAGCTGATGTCCGCATTGCGCGTTACCGTAAGAATACAGCTTTCCTTCACCGTGTAAGCGTCGAACAGCGTCGGCAGCCAGCGCAGGAGGATGTTTTCCGTGCGCACAAAGTGCGTTCCGCCAGAAAGCAGCAAATACGGCGGCGTACTCTCCGGTATCGGGACGATACCGATCGCCTTATGACCTTTTTTGCTTTCCAGCAGCGCTGCGGCATACAGGCGCTTGTTGACCAGATGCGGCACAGGGTGGTTCGGCGCGATCACGATGGGCGACAGGAGTGGCAGCAGCTCCGTTTTGAAAAACCGGTTGACCTGCTTCAGTTCGCCTGCGTCCAGCGTTTCCGGAGAAACATCCTGTATGCCGCTTTGGGCAAGCGTTTCCATAACAGCGGCATAAATCTGCTTTTTCATAGCAAGAAGCCCCGGAATGGCGCGGTAAATATGGTGCAGCTGCTGCGCCGGTGTCCAGCCGGTTTTGCTGTCCGTATCGTCCGGCGTCATGTGGGCAAGATCAAAGAGACTGCCCACACGCACCATGAAAAACTCATCAAGATTGCTCGAAAAAATCGAGACAAATTTCAGCCGCTCCAAAGCGGGAACATTCGCGTCCGCCGCTTCTTCCAGCACGCGCCGATTAAAGCGCAGCCAGCTCAGTTCGCGGTTCTGGGTGTATCGGTATTGTTTTTGAGTATTCTTTGGCATAAATAACCTTCCCGGACGCCGTATTTACTGACAACGAATTGTTCTGCTCGGAACAGATGGAACGCGTGCTGCAAAATGAGAAGCCCCGGCACGAGCGTGTGAATACGCTCAGCTTCCAGCCGCAGAATCAGGTCGCTGGCGTCCTTTTTGCCGCTGCAAAGGAATTTGCACAGCCCGTCCAGCTGCTCGGCGGTCATACTGCGGCAGTCGTCTGAGATTCCGTAAGAATGCCGCGCTAATTTGAGT